>NZ_JBEAFX010000008.1:0-137362 GCF_040062325.1 Klebsiella sp. GG_Kp175
ACACGCGGCATGGCTGCATCAGGCTTGCGCCCATTGTGCAATATTCCCCACTGCTGCCTCCCGTAGGAGTCTGGACCGTGTCTCAGTTCCAGTGTGGCTGGTCATCCTCTCAGACCAGCTAGGGATCGTCGCCTAGGTGAGCCATTACCCCACCTACTAGCTAATCCCATCTGGGCACATCTGATGGCATGAGGCCCGAAGGTCCCCCACTTTGGTCTTGCGACGTTATGCGGTATTAGCTACCGTTTCCAGTAGTTATCCCCCTCCATCAGGCAGTTTCCCAGACATTACTCACCCGTCCGCCGCTCGTCACCCGAGAGCAAGCTCTCTGTGCTACCGCTCGACTTGCATGTGTTAGGCCTGCCGCCAGCGTTCAATCTGAGCCATGATCAAACTCTTCAATTTAAGTTTGATGCTCAAAGAATTAAACTTCGTAATGAATTACGTGTTCACTCTTGAGACTTGGTATTCATTTTTCGTCCGAGGACGTTAAGAATCCATGTCACTTTGAGTGCCCACACAGATTGTCTGATAAATTGTTAAAGAGCAGTGCCGCTTCGTTTTTTCGCTGCGGCGCGGGGTGTGCATATTACGCTTTCCCGCTGCAGAGTCAAGCATTTATTTTTGCTTTTCTCTGCGAGGTTCTCACCGGAACCTCGCTGACCCGGCGGCTTGCTTGCCGTTGTTCCGTGTCAGTGGAGGCGCATTATAGGGAGTAATTCCGAGGTGACAAGGGGAAATGCAAAAAAACTTTTCAACCGTCTCTTTTTTCAACAACGCGGCGAGGAATGTCGCAAAAAACCGCCGTTTTGCTGTTTTAACCAACGAAACGGGGCGCCTGGTGGCATACTGTTAGAGTAGAGAAAAGAAAGGAACGGCATTTATGTCTTTAAGCGCACAGCAACTGGCGGCACAAAAGAACATCTCCTGGGTACTGGCCGAGAAGCTCGCCCAAAAAATACTGACTGGCGAATATCAGCCGGAAAGCATTCTTCCCGGCGAAATGGAGTTAGGGGAGCAGTTCGGCGTGAGTCGTACCGCCGTCCGCGAAGCGGTGAAGACACTCACTGCAAAAGGCATGCTGCTGCCCCGCCCTCGCATTGGCACCCGGGTCATGCCGCGCAGCAGCTGGAACTTCCTTGATAAAGAGCTCCTCTCCTGGTGGCTAACAGAAGATAACTTCGAAGAGGTGGTGAGCCACTTTCTCGTCATGCGCAGCAGCCTGGAGCCACAGGCCTGTTTTCTCGCCGCCGCCCACGGCACCGCAGAGCAGAAAGCGCAGCTCAATACCCTAATGGAAGAGATGATTGCCCTGAAACGCCATTTTCAGCGCGATCGCTGGATTGCAGTCGATATGGCCTGGCATGAACATATCTATGAAATGAGCGGTAATCCTTTCCTCAGCTCATTCGCTTCTTTATTTCATTCGGTCTACCACACTTACTTCACATCAATTACGCAAAATGAAGTGGTGAAGCTCGATCTCCACCAGGCGATTGTCGATGCCATTCTCAACAGTGATGCGCCGGGTGCCTTACTTGCCTGCCAGGCGCTGCTAAACGCCCCACACCACGTAAATCAATAACAAGGATTTGGCATGAACGGAAAAAAAGGGCGCAGCATGGCCGGCCTGCCGTGGATTGCGGCGATGGCCTTCTTTATGCAGGCGCTGGATGCCACCATTCTTAACACTGCCCTCCCGGCTATCGCCCACAGCCTGAATCGTTCCCCGTTAGCAATGCAGTCGGCCATCATCAGCTATACGCTTACGGTGGCGATGCTGATCCCGGTCAGCGGCTGGCTGGCCGATCGCTTCGGCACGCGTCGGGTCTTTATCATCGCCGTTAGCCTGTTTACTCTCGGCTCCCTCGCCTGCGCGCTCTCCAGTTCATTAACGGAACTGGTCATTTTTCGCGTCATTCAGGGGATCGGTGGGGCGATGATGATGCCGGTGGCGAGGCTGGCCCTCCTGCGCGCCTATCCGCGCAGCGAACTGCTGCCGGTTCTGAACTTTGTCACCATGCCAGGACTGGTGGGACCGATTCTGGGTCCGGTGCTCGGCGGGGTATTTGTTACCTGGGCCAGCTGGCATTGGATTTTCCTGATAAACATACCCATCGGCGTGATCGGCATTCTGTACGCCCGTAAATACATGCCAAATTTCACAACGCCGCGCCGACGCTTCGATATAACCGGTTTTCTGTTATTTGGCTTAAGCCTGGTGTTATTTTCCAGCGGTATTGAACTGTTTGGCGAAAAAATTGTGGCGACATGGCTGGCGCTGGCGGTGATCGCCGTCAGTCTGATATTGCTCCTGGCCTATGTCCGTCACGCGCGCCGCCATCCTGCGCCGCTTATCTCGCTCTCTTTATTTAAGACCCATACGTTCTCGGTTGGCATTGCCGGCAACCTTGCCACGCGGTTGGGTACCGGTTGCGTGCCGTTTCTGATGCCGCTCATGCTACAGGTTGGCTTCGGCTATCCGGCCATTATCGCCGGCTGTATGATCGCCCCCACCGCTATCGGCTCGATTATTGCGAAATCTACCGTTACCCAGGTGCTGCGCTGGTTTGGCTATCGTAAGACCCTGGTGGGGATCACCGTGTTTATTGGCCTTATGATTGCCCAGTTCTCGCTGCAGTCGCCAGAAATGCCGCTGTGGATGCTTCTTCTGCCGCTGTTCGTGCTGGGGATGGCGATGTCCACGCAGTTTACCGCCATGAATACCATTACCCTGGCCGATCTGACGGATGACAATGCCAGCAGCGGCAACAGCCTGCTGGCCGTCACCCAGCAGCTTTCCATCAGTCTCGGGGTGGCCATCAGCGCTGCGGTGCTGCGCTTCTATGAAGGTTTTGACAGCGCCAGCACCGTAGAGCAGTTTCACTACACCTTTATTACCATGGGCGTGATAACCATCGTGTCGGCGCTGATGTTTATGCTGTTAAGAGCGAAGGATGGCCGCAACCTGATTAGCGAGCGGCACAAACGCTAAGCGGAACCGCGGACCACCAGCTCCGGGGTTAACTGTACGCGCTGCTGTTTTTGCTGCGGGTCGGCCATGCGATGGATCAGCACGTCGATGGCCAGTTCCCCCAGCTCATCTTTCGGTTGATGAATGGTGGTCAACGGCGGCGTCATATAGCGAGCCAGTTCAATATCATCGTAACCCACCAGCGCCATATCCTGCGGGATCTGCAGCCCGGCCTGGTATAACGCCTGATAAGCGCCAACCGCCATGGCATCGTTACCGACAAACACCGCCTGCGGCCGCTGCGGCAACGCCAGCAGCCGCTGCATCGCGCTAAACCCGCCGCCAAACTCAAAATCGCTGGTCACCACGTATCCCTCGGCTACGGGCAGACCGCAGCGCGCCATCGCGGCATGGTAACCTTCAAGGCGCAGACGCGCCGGGGTTTTATCCAGCGGGCCGGCAATGCAGGCGATGTGTGAATACCCTTGATCGATCAGGTACTGGGTCGCCATATCACCACCGAGCAGCGAGTTATCCTGAATCAGATCGCTATCGCCATCAAACGGCGCCCAGTCCATCATGACCGTCGGAACCGACGGATAGCGCTGCATAATTTCCGGAGAGGGTTGGTGGGTCTCAGTGCACAGCAGCAGTAATCCATCGACGCGTTTTTGCATTAACGTCTCCAGATTACGATTCATTCGCTGCTCATCACCTTCCGTATTACAGAGTACGAGACTATAACCCCGCTCAAAGCAGCTGCGCTCCACGCCCCGCACCAGCTCCGAATAAAACGGATTGGTACTGGCGGTGATCAGCATGCCGATGGTGCGGGTTTGATTAAGCTTGAGGCTACGCGCCAGCGCAGAGGGGGCGTAGTTAAGGCTTTTGATCGCGGCGTCGACTTTGGCGGTGATCGCCTCGCTGACAAAGCGGTCCTTATTGATGACGTGTGACACCGTCGATGTGGAAACGCCCGCGACGCGGGCCACATCTTTCATCGTAGCCAAGCATTACCCCTGTTGCGCTAAAAATTCATCGATCTCTGTGCGCCACGGCACGGAAGGCTGCGCGCCTTTGCGGGTCACGGCAATCGCCGCCGCGGCATGCGCAAAGCGGATCGCCTCCGGCAGATCGGTTCCTTCCAGCAGCGCGGTTACCAGCGCGCCGTTGAAGGTGTCGCCAGCGGCGATAGTATCAATAGCCTGCACACGAAACCCTGGGATCCGGCGGCTTTCGCCTTCGGCACTGAGCCAGACGCCGCGGCTGCCGAGGGTGATCATCACGGTACCAATGCCTTTGGCATGCAGCACGTCGGCGGCTTTTGCCGCATCCTCGTCACTCTCAACGCGAATACCCGTCAGCTTTTCCGCTTCGGTTTCGTTGGGGGTAATGATATCCACCAGCGCCAGCAGTTCATCGGACAGTTCACGCGCTGGCGCGGGATTAAGCACCACGGTGGTCTGATGGTGATGGGCGATTTTCGCCGCCGCCAGCACGCTCTCCAGCGGTGACTCGAGCTGCATCAACAACGCCTGCGCGCTGGCGATCCGCGCTTTTTCCGCCTCTACCTGAGCGACGGATAATGCCGCATTGGCGCCGGCATGAATACCGATGACATTCTCACCTTCGGCGTTAACGAAGATTAACGCCACGCCGGTTGCTTCCCCGGCGACCGCGCGCACAGGCGCCACATCGATTTTATCGCTTGCCAGCTGGCGGCGGATGCGTTCACCGATGTCGTCATCGCCGGTGCAGGCGATAAACGCGATATCCGCCCCGCTGCGCCCGGCGGCCACCGCCTGGTTGGCCCCTTTCCCCCCGAACGCCAGCTGGTAGTGGTTGCCGGTGACGGTTTCACCCGGTGTCGGGAAAGCGTCAAGGTTGAGAATGTGATCGGCATTGATGCTGCCAAGGACGACAAGTTTGCCTGCAGTTTTCATCGTTTCTGTTCCCGGGAAAGCGCGCCACCGGGATCCGGTGGCGCATGCCCTGCTTTTCTTTTTTATATTGTCCCTCGGACCGTTGCCAGTCCGAATCGCATATTACTGCTTAACGACCAGCTTCAGCTCAACCGGGTAGTTAGCCTCCACTTTTTCGCCCTTCAGTACCTTGTCAGCAGTCTCAACGCCTTTCGCGCCGATCTGCTCCGGCAACTGTGCGACGGTCGCCGCCAGTTTGCCACTGTTTACTGCTTTTTCGCCATCCGGAGTGCCGTCAAATCCAACCACCATCACATCGGACTTGCCTGCGGTCTGCAGCGCGCGCAGGGCGCCGAGCGCCATTTCATCATTCTGCGCGAACACCGCCTGGACGTCAGGATGGGCGGTCAGCAGGTTCTGCATCACGTTCAGCCCTTTGGTACGGTCGAAATCGGCCGGCTGGCTGGCCAGAACATTGAACTTGTGCGCCGCCACAGCCTGTTTGAAGCCTTCGCCACGCTCGCGCGCCGCGGAAGTCCCGGCAATGCCCTGCAGCTCAATAACTTTCGCACTTTCACCCAGCTTTTTCGCGATGTAATCGCCCGCCATTTTTCCGCCCTGCACGTTGTCAGAGGCGATGTGGCTCACGACATCGCCTTTTGTCGCCTGACGGTCAAGGGTGATGACCGGGATTTTTGCCTGGTTCGCCATCTTCACAGCATTGCCGACGGCATCAGAGTCGGTGGGGTTGATCAGCAACAGCTTCGCGCCGCGTACCGTTAAATCCTGAACGTTAGCCAGCTCTTTCGCCGGGTTGTTCTGGGAATCGAGCACCACCAGGTTGTAGCCCAGTTTGTCAGCTTCTTTTTGCGCGCCGTCTTTCAGAGACACGAAGAACGGGTTGTTGAGAGTAGAGATAACCAGAGCGATGGTGTCTTTGGCCATCGCGTTCGCGCTAACGGTCGCACTTAGCGCAACAGCAGAGACCAGGGTCGCCAGTTTTTTCATATTCATAGTTAAGATGTCCTGTAGAGTTCTCAGTTACTGCTTTTTGTTATCTACCAGTACCGCCAGCAAAATCACCACCGCTTTAACGATCATCTGGTAATAGGAAGAAACGCCTAAAAGGTTCAAACCATTATTCAGGAAGCCAAGGATCAGCGCGCCAATCAGCGTGCCGACAATGCGTCCTTTGCCGCCCGCCAGGCTGGTGCCGCCGAGCACGACTGCCGCAATGGCGTCCAGCTCATAGCCTGTCCCGGCCGTTGGCTGTGCGGAGGAGAGGCGCGCCACTTCGATAATCCCGGCCAGCGACGCCAGCATCCCGCACAACGCGTAAACGATAATTTTGACTTTATTGACGCTAATCCCGGACAGACGCGTCGCTGCCTCATTACCGCCAAGGGCATAGATATAACGGCCCAGGCGAGTATGGTGCAGCATGTACCAGGCCGCCAGGAAGACAATCGCCATGATCCATACCGGCGTCGGGATCCCCAGCGGACGCCCGATACCAAACCAGCCGAACAGATCGGCATTATCGCTAAAGCCGGTATTGATCGGGCTGCCGTTGGTGTACACCATGGTCACGCCGCGCAGCAGCAGCATCATCACCAGGGTGGCGATGAAAGCCTGCACGCGGCCTTTCGCCACAATCACCCCGGTGACTGCGCCGATCGCCGCACCTAATGCGAGGGCAGCAGCGACCGCCACCAGCGCATTCACCTCAATGCCAACGATCGACGCCGCCACCGCGCCGGTGAGCGCCAGCAGGGAACCGACGGACAGGTCGATCCCCGAGGTCAGTATGACCAACGTCATCCCTACCGCCATAATGGCGTTAACGGAGGTCTGCTGCAGAATATTGAACAGGTTATTGACGGTAAAAAAGTTGGGGCTCATGGTCGATACCACCGCGATCAGCACCAGCAGGGCAATCAGCGATTTTTGCTCCATCAGCCACGCTTTCGTGAAATAACGGCGACCAGAAACAGCCTGGGTTGTCATCTTTCTTACTCCTGATTCACACGGTTAAGCTTGCCCACAGCGGCAGCCATCAATACTTCCTGGGTGGCCTGCTCGCGTGTGAATTCACCGCCGAGATGCCCTTCATGCATCACTATGATGCGATCGCTCATGCCCAACACTTCCGGCATCTCGGAGGAGACCAGAATGATGCTCAGGCCATCGGCTTTGAACTGATTGATGAGCTGGTAGATCTCTTTCTTCGCCCCGACGTCGACGCCACGGGTCGGCTCATCGAGGATCAGGACCTTCGGCCGGGTCATCAGCCCGCGGGCGATGGCGACCTTTTGCTGGTTGCCGCCGGAGAGCAGGCCGATCGCCTGCTCCATGGACGGCGTTTTCACGTTAAACAGCCGGATGAAATCACTGACTGCCTGCTGTTCATCTTTATGCTTGAGGCTCCCTCCCGTCCGGCTAAAGTAGCGCAAGGCGGTCAGGGACATATTTTCTTTTACCGACATCCCGAGCACTAAGCCGTCGCGCTTACGGTCTTCGGAGATATAGACAATGCCGTTCGCCAGACCATCCTGCGGCGAACGGGTCACCACTTCGTGACCGTCGAGCGTCACAGAGCCGCTGCTGCGCGGCAGTGCGCCATACAACACTTTCATCAGCTCGGTCCGCCCGGCGCCCATCAGCCCGGCGACGCCGAGGATTTCCCCCTGGCGCAGGGTAAAGGTCACGTTTTCCACGCCCGGGCCGCAGAGATTATCGACTTTCAGACGCACCGCGCCCGGTGCCTTAGCCAGATGCGGATACTGATCTTCCAGCTTCCGGCCAACCATCATTTCGATCAGACGGTCTTCATCCAGCGAGGAGACCTCGCGTTCGGCGATAAACTGCCCGTCGCGGAACACGGTCACGTCGTCGCAAATCTCGAAGATCTCTTTCATGCGGTGGGAGATGTAGACGATGCCGCGCCCCTGCGATTTTAGTTCGCGGATCACGCGGAACAGCGATTCGGTTTCGGTATCGGTCAGCGCGTCGGTCGGTTCATCCATAATGATGACCTTCGACTCGAAGCTCAGCACTTTGGCGATCTCCACCATTTGCTGATCGCCAATCGACAAATCGCCCACCAGCTTCTGGCTGGTAAAACGGAGATTCAGCTTCGCCAGCAGCTTGTCGGCTTCGGCATACATCCGCTTCCAGTCGATTTTGCCAAAGCGGTTAACGAACTCGCGGCCAAGGAAGATGTTCTCGGCGATCGTCAACTGCGGGATCAGGTTCAGTTCCTGATGGATAATGCCGATCCCGGCTTCCTGGGAAGATTTTGGGCCGTTAAAGGTGGTCTCTTTACCGAGCCATAATAAAGCGCCGGCGTCACGGGTGTAGATCCCGGTCAGCACTTTCATCATGGTGGATTTACCGGCGCCGTTCTCACCCACCAGCGCCATCACCCGGCCAGGATAGACATTCAGCGAGGCGCCGGAGAGCGCCTTGACGCCAGGGAACGCTTTATCGATCCCTTTCAGTTGCAATAAGGCTTCCATGACGGCGACCTCAGAACGTCACGCCGGCACAGAGAATGATATTCGCGAACGGGGAACACTCCCCGCTGCGAATTACCGCCTGACTGTCTGCGGTTTGTTTTTTGAACTGCTCATGACTGGTGTAACGAATTTCAATGGTATTTCCCTGGTGCTGCTGCAGCTGCTCAAGATGGTTGAGCAACGTCGCGTGGAGCTGTGGATTATGCGTCTTAATTTCCTCCGCGATGACAGCCGCTTCAACCTGCATTTCCGTCGTCACCACTTCCAGAACCTGCATAAATGAAGGTACGCCCTGGGTTAACGCCATATCGATGCGCGCGCTGCTGCGGGGAACCGGCAATCCGGCATCGCAGACCACCAGCGTATCGGTGTGACCCAGGCGGGAGATGACCGCGGAAATATCAGCGTTAAGTACGGTGCCTTTTTTCATTTTTTCTCTTTTGCTCCACTAGCGAAACGTTTCGCTACAATAATTATTATCAATGTGTGAGCAGAAAACCATCACCAGAAGAGAGAAATGTGATCGCCATCGAAACGTTTCGCGAGACAGCGACAGGACATGACAAACGGAGTGAGAAACAAAAAGCCCTTCGCAACGGAAGGGCTTTTTTGACATCAGATTTCGACCTGAGTACCGAGCTCGATAACCCGGTTTGGCGGGATTTCAAACTGATCCGGCGCGCGCAGGGCGTTACGCTGCAACAGCAGATAAAGCTTGCCGCGCAGACGCAGATACCACGGCCGTTTGCCGATAATCAACGACTCATGGGACATAAAGAACGAGGTCTCCATCATCCGGCAGCTGAGTCCTTCCAGGCCACAGCGATGGAACACCTCTTCGACATTTGGCGTTTCCCGCCAGCCGTAGCTGGCCACCACCCGCCAGAACGAGGGCGACAGCTGCTCAATCTGCACCCGGCGAACGTTATGCACGTAAGGCGCGTCCTCGGTGCGCAGGGTCAGGAGGATCACTCGCTCATGCAGCACCTTGTTGTGCTTCAGGTTATGCAGCAGGGCAAACGGGATCACGTTCAGGGCGCGGGACATATACACCGCGGTACCCGGGACGCGTACCGGCGGCGATTTCTCCAGTGAAGAGATCATCGCTTCCAGCGAGTTGCCGTGCTCGTGCATCCGACGCAGCAGGCGGAAGCGCTCGCTCTTCCAGGTGGTCATCACCGTAAACATCACCAGACCCAGGGATAACGGCAGCCAGCCGCCGGAGACAATCTTATCGAGGTTCGCCGAGAACAGCGGAACATCAATGCACAGGAAGGCCACCAGCATCAGCCCAACGAACAGCTTATTCCAGTGCCAGTTTTTGCGCGCCACCGTTGCCGAAAGGATGGAGGTCAGCACCATGGTGCCCGTTACCGCGATACCGTACGCCGCCGCCAGGTTAGAGGAGTGCTCGAAGCTGACGATGACGATCACTACCGAGACATACAGCAGCCAGTTAATAAACGGGATATAGATCTGCCCGGACTCCATTTCCGAGGTGTGGATGATGCGCATCGGCGACAGATAGCCCAGACGCACCGCCTGACGGGTTAAGGAGAAGACCCCGGAGATCACCGCCTGCGAGGCGATAACCGTCGCCAGCGTGGCGATAATCAGCATCGGGATCAGCGCCCACTCCGGCGCCAGCAGGAAGAACGGGTTTTTAATCGCTTCCGGATGCTTAAGCAGCAATGCCCCCTGGCCAAAATAGTTCAGCACCAGCGAAGGCAGTACGACGGAGAACCAGGCGACGCGGATCGGCAGTTTGCCGAAGTGCCCCATATCGGCGTACAGCGCTTCCACCCCGGTAATCGACAGCACCACCGCGCCAAGCGCAATAAAGGAAACGGTCTTGTACTGCAGGAAGAAGTGCACCGCCCAGTAGGGGTTCAGCGCCTGCAGAACTTCCGGGTTAGCGTAAATGCTTCGCGCGCCAAGCACCGCCAGCAACAGGAACCAGATCAGCATAATCGGCGCAAACAGCTTGCCGACCATCCCGGTCCCGTGCTTCTGGATCATAAACAGCAGGGTAAGCACGATAATGGAGATCGGCACAATCCAGCTATCGAGCTGCGGGGCGATAATTTCTAACCCCTCTATCGCCGACATGACCGAAATCGCCGGGGTTATCACCACTTCGCCATAGAAGAAACTGCCGCCGATCAGGCCGAGGATCACCAGCACAGAGGTCATCCGCGCCGAGGTATTGCGTCCGGCCAGTGACATCAGCGTTAAGATCCCGCCTTCCCCGGCGTTATCCGCCCGCATCACGAAGGTGATGTATTTAATCGATACGGTAAAGATTAACAGCCAGAAAATCAGCGACAAAAAGCCAAAAACGGCATCGCGCTCAACGCCAAAGCCAAACTGACCTGACAGGCATTCACGCAGGGTATACAGTGGACTGGTACCGATATCACCGTACACCACGCCGATGGCCGCCAGCGTTAACGCCGGCAACGATTGTTTATTATCAGTGCTCATAGACTAGTCTTTTCGTTTATAAAACAAATGTGTGCCTAGTCCCTTGGCCCACAAAAAGCGCACAGTATGCACGATTATTTGTGAAATCGTACCCCTAACAGACACCATATTAACCTGGCTCAAAAAAAATAAATCGATTCTTCAGGCTATTACCGCCCCTGCTCTAACATCTATACTCGTCCCAATAACGATACATGACAAAGCACGCAACTCAATTATGGCTCAAACACATTTACTGGCTGAAAGAATTTCCCGACTCAGCGCGGCACTCGAAAAAGGACTCTTTGAACGCAGCCACGCGATACGCCTGTGCCTGCTGGCGGCACTCAGCGGCGAGAGCGTATTTTTGCTCGGTCCGCCGGGGATCGCCAAAAGCCTGATTGCCCGCCGCCTCAAGTTCGCCTTCCAGCAGGCGCGCGCTTTTGAATACCTGATGACCCGCTTTTCCACCCCGGAAGAGGTTTTTGGCCCACTGTCCATTCAGGCGCTGAAAGATGAAGGGCGCTACGAGCGTTTAACCGCCGGCTACCTGCCGGAAGCAGAAATCGTGTTCCTCGATGAAATATGGAAAGCGGGTCCGGCTATCCTCAACACCCTGCTGACGGCGATTAACGAACGTCACTTCCGCAATGGCGCTCACGAAGAGAAAATCCCAATGCGCCTGCTGGTGGCCGCCTCGAACGAACTCCCCGAAGCCGACAGCAGCCTGGAAGCGCTGTATGACCGAATGCTGATCCGTCTGTGGCTTGATAAAGTGCAGGATAAAGGAAATTTCCGTTCGATGCTGGTCAGCCAGCAGGATGAAAACAGCAATCCGGTGCCCAGCGCGCTGCAGGTAAGCGACGAGGAGTTTACGCAATGGCAGCAGCAGATCGGCAATATCAAACTACCGGACGCGGTGTTTGAGCTGATATTCCAGCTGCGCCAGCAGCTGGATGCCCTGCCAAACGCGCCGTACGTTTCAGATCGCCGCTGGAAAAAGGCCATTCGCCTGCTGCAGGCCAGCGCCTTCTTCAGCGGCCGCGACAGCATCGCGCCGATAGATCTTATCCTGCTGAAAGATTGTCTGTGGCACAACGTCGAGAGCATGCACCTGATGTCGCAGCAGCTGGAAACGCTGATGACCTGCCACGCCTGGCAGCAGCAGGCAATGCTGACGCGGCTCGGGGCGATTGTGCAGCGACGCATTCAAATCCAACAGCAGCAAAGTGACAAAACGGCGCTAAAGGTCACCCGCCTTGGCGGCATGTTTAGCCGCAAGCCGCACTATGAGCTGCCGGCGGAGATCCAGGGATCCACCCTGACCCTGCTGCTGCAGCAGCCGCTCAAACTTCACGATATGGAAGTGATCCACATTACTTTTGAGCGCGAGGCGTTAGCCAGCTGGCTGGAAAAAGGCGGCGAGATCCGCGGCAAGCTCAACGGGATCGGCTTTGCCCAACTGCTCAATATGGATGTCGACACCAGCCAGCATCTGGTCGTTCGCGACGTCAGCCTGCAGGGCTCACGCCTCGCGCTGCCCGGCAGCGCGTCGCAGGAGAACATGCCGGCGGAAATTCGCCAGCAGCTGGAGGCGCTGGACGATGAGTGGCACCAGCAACATAACCGCTTCAGCGAGCAGCAGAAGTGCCTGTTTATCCCGGTCGAGTGGCTGGGAAGAATCGAAGCCAGCCTGCAGGACGTCGGCGCGCAGATTAAACAGGCGAAGCAGCCATGACGCTGGATATGCTGAATGTCATGCTGGCAGTCAGCGAAGAGGGAATGATCGAGGAGATGCTGCTGGCGCTGCTGGCCTCTCCGCAGCTGGCGGTTTTCTTTGAGAAATTTCCCCGCCTGAAAAACATCATCGCGGCGGATATTCCGCGCTGGCGGGAAGCCGTTCGCGCCCGCTTAAAAGAGGTTAACATCCCGGCGGATCTGGACGCCGAAGTACAAACCTATCAGCAGGCTCAACTGCTCTCTACCTCACAGTTTATCGTCCAGCTACCGCAGATCCTCGGCAAGCTGCACCAGCTCCAGTCCCCTTTTGCCGCCCAGGCGCAGAAGCTGGTGGACGACAATGCTACCTTTACCCCGGCGCTGCATACGCTGTTTTTACAGCGCTGGCGCCTGAGCCTGGTGGTGCAAGCCACCAGCCTTAACCAGCAGTTGCTGGATGAAGAACGCGATCAGTTACTCAGTGAGGTCCAGGAACGAATGACGCTCAGCGGTCAGCTCGATCCGGTACTGGCGGAAAATGACACTGCCGCCGGGCGTCTGTGGGATATGAGTGCCGGCGAACTGAAACGTGGCGACTATCAGCTGATCGTGCGCTATGGCGATTTTCTTAACCAGCAGCCGGAGCTGCTGCAGCTGGCGGAACAGCTGGGGCGTTCACGGGAAGCGAAATCCGTGCCGAAGAAAGACGCGCCGATGGAGACCTTCCGTAGTCTGGTGCGCGAGCCAGCGACGGTGCCGGAACAGGTCGACGGCCTCCAGCAGAGCGATGACATTCTGCGCCTGCTGCCGCCGGAGCTGGCGACGCTCGGCATCACGGAGCTGGAGTTTGAATTTTATCGCAAGCTGGTGGAGAAACAGCTCCTGACTTACCGGCTGCACGGAGACGCCTGGCGCGAAAAAATCACCGAACGCCCGGTGACGCGGCAGGATTTTGATGAACAGCCTCGCGGGCCCTTTATTGTCTGCGTCGATACGTCAGGATCGATGGGCGGTTTTAACGAGCAGTGCGCCAAAGCCTTTTGTCTGGCCCTGATGCGCGTCGCGCTGGCGGATAACCGCCGCTGCTTTATTATGCTGTTCTCCAGCGAAGTGGTGCACTACGAACTGACCTGCGAGGGCGGCCTGGAGCAGGCGATCCGCTTTCTGAGCCAGCGCTTTCGCGGCGGCACCGATCTGGCCAGCTGTTTTCGCGCCATTATTGAACGTCTGCAAAACCCGCAGTGGGTGGATGCGGATGCCGTGGTGATCTCAGACTTTATTGCCCAGCGGTTGCCGGATGAGGTGATTGCGCAGGTGGGGGAGCTACAGCGAAAGCATCAGCACCGTTTTCACGCGGTGGCGATGTCGGTACACGGCAAACCCGGCATCATGCGCATCTTCGATCATATCTGGCGCTTTGATACCGGGTTGCGTAGCCGCCTGCTGCGACGCTGGCGGCGCTAATCGTTACAGCAGCGCGGAAACGCTTTCGCGAACCTGTGCCGGCCATACGCCGCACTGCACCTGGCCGATATGGTCGAGCTGCAGCAGCAGCATCGTCAGGCGAGACTGGCCAATGCCGCCGCCGATAGTCTGCGGCATCTCGCCGCGCAGCAGCGCCTGGTGCCACTCCAGTTGCAGGCGATCTTCGTCGCCAGTCAGCGCCAGCTGGCGTTTTAGCGCCGCGGCATCAACGCGGATCCCCATTGATGAGATCTCGAACGCATCTTCCAGCACCGGGTTCCATACCAGGATATCGCCGTTCAGTCCGGCAAAGCCTTCAGAAACCTCAGTGCTCCAGTCATCATAATCCGGGGCACGTACATCATGGCGCTTGCCATCAGAGAGTTTGCCGCCGATGCCGATTAAGAAGACGGCGCCCAGCTCTTTGGCAATCGCTCGCTCGCGGCCTTTGGCATCAAGATCCGGATAGCGACTCAGCAGCGCCTGGCTGTGAACAAAGTGGATCTGTTCCGGCAGGAACGGCGTCAGGCCAAATTCCTGGCTGACCGCCAGCTCGGTGGCTTTGATCCCGGCGTAGATCGCTTCGACGGTCGCCTTCAGCGTGCCGACGTGGCGCTCTTCATCCCCCATCACCCGCTCCCAGTCCCACTGGTCGACATAGACGGAGTGGATCGGCGTAAGACGGTCTTCATCGGGGCGAAGGGCCTTCATGTGCGTGTACAGCCCTTCGCCCGCGCTGAAGTCGTGTTGTCCCAGGGTTTGACGCTTCCATTTCGCCAGCGAATGAACCACTTCGAACTGGGCGTCGGGCAGTGTTTTCACTTTCACCTGAACCGCTTTCTCGCAGCCGGACAAGTTATCCTGCGTCCCATCGCCCACGCGGCTTAAGATTGGCGCCTGGACTTCAATCAGGCCAAGCTTCTCTTCCAGCTGACGGGAAAAATGGGATTTAACGAAACTGATCTGGCGTTGTTTTGCGATATAAGCGGTTTTCATTTTTATGACTCCTGCGTCCTGTTGCCATTGATTAAGCAACAAAACAGGCCGCCAATACAATAATCAATCAATAAAAAGGCTCATCAACTTTTAATTCAACAAAATATAGAGCTAAAATAGTAAGAACCGTCAAACTTCATAAGAAAAAGATATGGAAAATTATCAGATCGACAATCTGGACCGCGGCATTCTCGATGCGCTCATGGCCAACGCCCGTACCGCCTATGCCGAACTGGCCAAACAATTCAGCGTCAGCCCGGGTACTATTCATGTGCGCGTCGAAAAGATGAAACAGGCGGGCATCATTACTGGCGCGCGCATTGACGTCAGCCCCAAACAGCTGGGCTATGACGTCGGCTGCTTCATCGGCATTATTCTCAAGAGCGCCAAAGACTATCCCTCCGCCCTCGCCCGCCTGGAAAGCCTGGAGGAGGTGACCGAGGCTTACTACACCACCGGCCACTACAGCATCTTTATTAAGGTGATGTGTAAATCCATCGATGCCCTGCAGCAGGTACTTATCAACAAGATCCAAACAATTGATGAAATTCAGTCCACTGAAACCCTGATCGTGCTGCAGAACCCGATCATGCGCACCATTAAGCCCTGATCGTTTTTTTTAATCCCACATTTTTCCACAGGTAGATCCCAGCTCGCTCACAGCGTACAATACGCCACTCTGAACAGTTGAGCGGGCGATCGGCGATCTATGGCAGACATTACACTTATCAGCGGCAGCACCCTGGGCAGTGCGGAATACGTAGCGGAGCATCTGGCAGAAAAGCTGGAAGAAGCAGGCTACAGCACTGAAATCCAGCACGGCCCGCTGGTGGACGATCTGCAGGCGCAAGGGATCTGGTTAGTTATCTCTTCCACCCATGGCGCCGGCGACATTCCCGACAACCTGGTTCCCTTCTATGACGCACTGCTGGCGCAGCAGGCCGATCTTTCCGCCGTGCGCTTTGGCGCCATCGGGATCGGCAGCCGTGAATACGACACTTTTTGCGGCGCGATCGATAAATTAGAAGCGGCGCTGAAGGCCTGCGGGGCAAAACAGATCGGCGAGACCCTGAAGATCAACGTGCTGGAACATGAAATTCCGGAGGATCCGGCGGAAATCTGGCTGGGATCCTGGAAAAATTTGCTCTGAGAATTGTAAAGATCGTCCGTTCTTCTGTGGATAACCATGCTTAAAAGCTTGGATCAACCGGTAGTTATCCAAAGAATAACCGGAGTGTGGTTTTTGAGCTGTGCATAACCCTTCATTCTGATCCCAGCTTATACGGACCAGGATCACCGATCATTCACAGATAGTGATCCTTCTTAAGCTTTTGATCTTACTTCGTGGATCCGACTTATCCACAAAGAGAGTCGATCCTAATAAGAGATCACAATAGAACAGATCTCTATATAAAGATCTTCTTTTTAATACTCAGGATCCCGGAGTCTTTCTCAAAAGACCAAAGCCGAGTAGAATCCACGGCCCGGGCTTCAATCCATTTTCAAACCGCGTTATGCGAGGCAGACCACCATGTTTTATCAGGATCCTTTTGACGTCATTATCATTGGCGGGGGTCACGCAGGCACTGAGGCCGCAATGGCCGCAGCGCGTATGGGTCAACAGACCCTGCTTTTGACACACAATATCGACACGCTGGGGCAGATGAGCTGCAACCCGGCGATTGGCGGCATTGGGAAAGGACACCTGGTAAAAGAAGTGGACGCGCTCGGCGGTCTGATGGCCAAAGCGATCGATCAGGCAGGCATTCAGTTTAGGATACTAAACGCCAGCAAAGGCCCCGCGGTGCGCGCCACTCGCGCCCAGGCTGACCGCGTACTGTACCGTCAGGCGGTACGCACTGCGCTGGAGAACCAGCCGAACCTGATGATCTTCCAGCAGGCAGTGGAAGATCTGATTGTCGAAAACGATCGTGTCGTAGGCGCGGTTACCCAGATGGGCCTCAAATTCCGTGCTAAAGCGGTGGTACTGACCGTCGGGACCTTCCTTGACGGCAAAATCCATATTGGTCTGGATAACTACAGCGGCGGACGCGCCGGCGACCCGCCGTCGATCCCGCTGTCTCGTCGCCTGCGTGAACTGCCGCTGCGCGTAAGCCGGCTGAAAACCGGGACCCCGCCGCGCATTGACGCGCGCACCATCGATTTCAGCGTGCTGGCGCAACAGCATGGCGATAACCCAATGCCGGTCTTCTCGTTTATGGGATCTGCCGATCAGCATCCGCGCCAGGTGCCGTGCTATATCACCCACACTAACGAGAAAACCCATGACGTGATCCGCAATAACCTCGATCGCAGCCCCATGTACGCCGGGGTGATCGAAGGGATCGGTCCACGCTACTGCCCGTCGATCGAAGACAAAGTCATGCGCTTTGCCGATCGCAACCAACATCAGATCTTCCTCGAACCGGAAGGCCTGACCTCAAACGAAATTTATCCGAACGGCATCTCCACCAGCCTGCCGTTCGATGTGCAAATGCAAATCGTCCGCTCAATGCAGGGGATGGAGAATGCGCGGATCGTCCGTCCTGGCTACGCTATTGAGTACGATTTCTTCGACCCGCGCGATCTGAAGCCGACGCTCGAGAGCAAATTCATTCAGGGTCTGTTCTTCGCCGGTCAGGTCAACGGCACCACCGGTTATGAAGAAGCTGCGGCTCAGGGTCTGCTGGCCGGTCTTAACGCTGCTCGTTTCTCGGCGGAAAAAGAGGGCTGGGCACCGCGTCGCGATCAGGCCTACCTCGGCGTGCTGGTGGATGACCTGTGTACTCTGGGTACCAAAGAACCGTACCGCATGTTTACCTCTCGTGCAGAATATCGTCTGATGCTGCGCGAAGACAACGCCGACCTGCGTCTGACTGAGCAGGGGCGTGAGCTGGGTCTGGTGGATGATGAACGCTGGGCGCGTTACAACGAGAAGCTGGAAAGCATTGAGCGTGAACGCCAGCGCCTGAAATCGACCTGGGTGAACCCTCAGGCTGAGAGCGCTAACGAAGTGAACGCTCACCTGACCGCGCCGCTGTCGCGCGAAGCCAGCGGTGAAGATCTGCTGCGTCGTCCGGAAATGACCTACGAGCAGCTGGTTCAGCTCTCGCCGTTCGCGCCGGGGCTGGAAGATCGGCAGGCGGCTGAGCAGGTTGAGATCCAGGTGAAGTATGAAGGCTATATCGCGCGCCAGCAGGATGAGATCGAGAAACAGCAGCGCAACGAGAATACCTTGTTACCGGCGACACTCGACTACCGTCAGGTCACCGGACTGTCTAATGAAGTGATCGCTAAACTAAACGACCATAAACCGTCGTCGATAGGGCAGGCGTCACGTATTTCCGGGATCACCCCGGCGGCGATCTCTATTTTGCTGGTTTGGTTGAAAAAGCAGGGGATGCTGCGTCGCAGCGCCTGATTGCGGCAGCCTGCCGCGCTGATTTCCCAGTTGCATAATCAGCGTTCGCCTTTATCATTCCTGGCCCGGTAAGCGTTAGCGCCTCCGGGCTCATTATTTTTTGAAGGTACTTACCGTGCTCAACAAACTTTCTCGTCTGCTGGATGAAGCGGGTATTTTGCTCACCGATCACCAGAAAAATCAGCTGGTGGCTTACGTCGGGCTGCTCGATAAGTGGAACAAAGCCTATAACCTGACCTCCGTTCGCGATCCAAATGAGATGCTGGTGCGTCATATCCTGGACAGCATCGTCGTCGCGCCTTATCTGCAGGGCTCGCGCTTTATCGATGTCGGTACGGGACCGGGGCTGCCTGGGATCCCGTTGGCTATCGTGCGCCCGGAGTCGCATTTCACCCTGCTGGACAGCCTTGGCAAACGCGTGCGCTTCCTGCGTCAGGTGCAGCATGAGCTGAAGCTGGATAACGTTACCCCGGTGCAGAGCCGCGTGGAAGCTTTCCCGGCTGAGCCGCCGTTTGATGGCGTGATAAGCCGCGCCTTCGCATCGCTTAATGATATGGTGAGCTGGTGCCATCATTTGCCGGCCGCGAACGGTCACTTCTATGCGCTCAAAGGGTTAGCGCAAAAAGATGAAATGGAAAACCTGCCGGAAGGGTATGCCATATCCGAGGTCATTGAGCTACATGTTCCTCAGCTGGAAGGGGAGCGGCACCTGGTGGTGATTACGCCAAAATCGAGTTAATTTTTATCAAAAAATGTGGAAAAAATGTGGCCCGTGAATGTTACAAAAATAAAGGACACCTCCCGTTCTTATCGGGCTGCATTTAACCATGTTTTTACTATGGTTTTTCTTGCGGTTAACTTAGCGTAACTGATTCACTGACAAAATAGTCAACTTTGAAAATATCAGGGTGCTAAAAATCGACAACGATAAACAGCATAGCGATGTTAAATTTTTATTATAAATGTCAATAAAAGGTTTTTATTGTATGTGGGGTTGTTTTAGATAATGTCCTCACTTTTTATCTTGAATATCAAAAGCATGAAAAATAGTGTTTTATGTCCTTGATTCATTAAAGGGCGCTTGAAATGTTTATTATGTGATCTAATGCACGCTTTAATTGCCGTGTTTCCACGTTATTTGCAGTTTTGTATGACCGCTCACAGAACGCTGAAATGCGCGGAAAGTTGTCCGTTGGAAAATAATTAAACATTTATTCACTATTTTGCTACTTATTGTTTGAAATCACGGGGCGTCACCGTATAATTTGTCCGCTTTTTGATGCTTGACTCTTCGTCTTAAAGGACGTTTTATACGACACGCGACATACCTCAAAGGGAGCAGGAGTAAAAACGTGATGTCAGTGTCGCTCTTGAGTCGAAACGTTGCTCGCAAGCTTCTGTTTATTCAGTTACTGGCAGTAATGGCAAGTGGACTGCTGTTCAGCCTCAAAGACCCCTTCTGGGGCATTTCCGCGGTATGCGGCGGTTTGGCAGTGGTTTTGCCAAATCTGATGTTTATGATTTTTGCCTGGCGTCATCAGGCGCATACACCAGCAAAAGGCCGTGTGGCCTGGACCTTCGCCTTCGGTGAAGCCTTTAAGGTGTTGCTGACCTTCGCCCTCCTGGCGGTGGCGCTGGCCGTTTTAAAAGTGGTATTTTTGCCACTGATCGTGACGTGGGTTTTGGTGCTGGTGGTACAAGTTCTGGCGCCAGCTGTAATCAACAACAAAGGGTAAAAGGCATCATGGCTTCAGAAAATATGACGCCGCAGGAATACATAGGTCACCATCTGAACAACCTTCAGATTGACCTGCGTACTTTCTCGCTGGTGGATCCGCACAACCCCCCGGCCACCTTCTGGACGCTCAACATTGACTCCATGTTCTTCTCGGTGGTTCTCGGTCTGCTGTTCCTGGCCATGTTCCGTAGCGTTGCTAAGAAAGCGACCAGCGGCGTACCAGGGAAATTCCAGACCTTCATCGAAATGATCATCGGCTTCGTCCATGGTAGCGTCAAAGACATGTACCATGGCAAGAGCAAGGTTATCGCGCCGCTGGCGCTGACCGTGTTCGTCTGGGTCTTCCTGATGAACCTGATGGACCTGCTGCCAATCGACCTGCTTCCTTATATCGGCGAACACATTTTCGGCCTGCCTGCACTGCGCGTGGTTCCGTCTGCTGACGTGAACATCACCCTGTCGATGGCGCTTGGCGTGTTCATCCTGATTCTTTTCTACAGCATCAAAATGAAAGGCGTGGGTGGGTTCGTTAAAGAACTGACCATGCAGCCGTTCAATCACTGGGCGTTCATTCCTGTCAACTTAATCCTTGAAGGGGTAAGCCTGCTGTCCAAACCGGTCTCTCTCGGTCTGCGACTGTTCGGCAACATGTATGCCGGTGAGCTGATTTTCATTCTGATTGCTGGTCTGTTGCCGTGGTGGTCACAGTGGGTTCTGAATGTGCCTTGGGCCATTTTCCACATCCTGATTATTACGCTGCAAGCCTTCATCTTCATGGTTCTGACGATTGTCTATCTGTCGATGGCGTCTGAAGAGCATTGATTTTTACCAACACTACTACGTTTTAACTGAAACAAACTGGAGACTGTCATGGAAAACCTGAATATGGATCTGCTGTACATGGCTGCCGCTGTGATGATGGGTCTGGCGGCAATCGGTGCTGCGATCGGTATCGGCATCCTCGGAGGTAAATTCCTGGAAGGCGCAGCGCGTCAGCCGGATCTGATCCCTCTGCTGCGTACTCAGTTCTTTATCGTTATGGGTCTGGTGGATGCTATCCCGATGATCGCTGTAGGTCTGGGTCTGTACGTGATGTTCGCCGTCGCGTAGTAAGTTGTTAGAAACCTAAGCCACAGAGTTAATTAAAGAGGTATTGTGCTGTGAACATGAACGCAACAATCCTCGGCCAGGCCATCGCGTTTGTTATCTTCGTATGGTTCTGCATGAAGTACGTATGGCCGCCTTTAATGGCTGCCATCGAAAAACGCCAGAAAGAGATTTCTGACGGTTTAGCTTCTGCAGAACGCGCTAAGAAAGATTTGGACCTTGCACAGGCCAACGCGACCGACCAGCTGAAAAAAGCGAAAGCGGAAGCCCAGGTAATCATTGAGCAGGCGAACAAGCGCCGCTCTCAGATTCTGGACGAAGCTAAAGCTGAAGCAGAACAGGAACGCACCAAAATCGTTGCACAAGCGCAGGCTGAAATTGATGCTGAGCGTAAACGTGCACGCGAGGAGCTGCGTAAGCAGGTCGCTATCCTGGCTGTTGCTGGCGCCGAGAAGATCATCGAACGTTCCGTGGATGAAGCTGCTAACAGCGACATCGTGGATAAACTTGTCGCTGAACTGTAAGGAGGGAGGGGCTGATGTCTGAATTTGTAACGGTAGCTCGCCCCTACGCCAAAGCAGCTTTTGACTTTGCCGTCGAACACAACAGTGTTGAACGCTGGCAGGATATGCTGGCGTTTGCCGCCGAAGTGACCAAAAACGATCAAATGGCAGAGCTTCTCTCCGGTGCTTTGGCGCCGGAAACGCTCTCAGAAGCGTTTATCGCTATCTGCGGCGAGCAACTTGACGAAAACGGCCAGAACCTGATTAAGGTTATGGCGGAAAATAATCGTCTGAAGGTGCTCCCGGACGTTCTTGAGCAATTCATTCACCTGCGCGCGGCCAGTGAGGCCATCGCAGAGGTAGAAGTCATATCTGCCAACCAACTGAGTGATGAACAGCTTGCCAGGATCGTCAGCGCGATGGAAAAACGTCTGTCACGCAAAGTTAAGCTGAATTGCAAAATCGATAAGTCTGTTATGGCAGGTATTATCATCCGTGCGGGTGATATGGTCATTGATGGCAGCGTACGCGGCCGTCTTGATCGCCTTGCAGACGTCTTGCAGTCTTAAGGGGACTGGAGCATGCAACTGAATTCCACCGAAATCAGCGAACTGATCAAGCAGCGCATTGCTCAGTTCAATGTTGTGAGCGAAGCTCATAACGAAGGTACTATTGTTTCTGTAAGTGACGGTGTTATCCGCATCCACGGCCTTGCCGAATGTATGCAGGGTGAGATGATCTCCCTGCCGGGTAACCGTTACGCTATCGCACTGAACCTGGAGCGCGACTCCGTCGGTGCGGTGGTTATGGGTCCGTACGCTGACCTCGCCGAAGGCATGAAGGTGAAATGTACTGGCCGTATCCTGGAAGTTCCGGTTGGTCGTGGCCTGCTGGGCCGCGTGGTTAACACCCTGGGCGCGCCAATTGATGGCAAAGGTCCGCTGGAAAACGACGGTTTCTCCGCCGTTGAAGCGATCGCGCCGGGCGTAATCGAACGTCAGTCCGTCGATCAGCCGGTACAGACCGGTTATAAATCCGTTGACGCCATGATCCCAATCGGTCGTGGTCAGCGTGAACTGATCATCGGCGACCGTCAGACCGGTAAAACTGCGCTGGCTATCGATGCCATCATCAACCAGCGTGATTCCGGCATCAAGTGCGTCTATGTTGCTATCGGCCAGAAAGCGTCCACCATCTCTAACGTGGTGCGTAAACTGGAAGAGCACGGCGCGCTGGCTAACACCATCGTGGTGGTAGCGACTGCATCCGAATCTGCTGCACTGCAATACCTGGCGCCATACGCCGGTTGCGCAATGGGCGAATACTTCCGCGACCGCGGTGAAGATGCGCTGATCGTTTACGATGACCTGTCTAAACAGGCTGTTGCTTATCGTCAGATCTCCCTGCTGCTCCGTCGTCCGCCAGGACGTGAAGCGTTCCCGGGCGACGTATTCTACCTCCACTCTCGTCTGCTGGAGCGTGCTGCGCGTGTTAACGCCGAATACGTTGAAGCCTTCACCAAAGGTGAAGTGAAAGGGAAAACCGGTTCTCTGACCGCGCTGCCGATTATCGAAACCCAGGCGGGTGACGTTTCCGCGTTCGTTCCGACCAACGTAATCTCCATTACCGATGGTCAGATCTTCCTGGAAACCAACCTGTTCAACGCCGGTATTCGTCCTGCGGTTAACCCGGGTATCTCGGTATCCCGTGTGGGTGGTGCAGCGCAGACCAAGATCATGAAGAAACTGTCCGGTGGTATCCGTACCGCGCTGGCGCAGTATCGTGAACTGGCGGCGTTCTCCCAGTTTGCATCCGACCTCGACGATGCAACCCGCAAACAGCTGGACCACGGTCAGAAAGTGACCGAACTGCTGAAACAGAAACAGTATGCGCCGATGTCCGTCGCGCAGCAGTCTCTGGTTCTGTTCGCAGCAGAACGTGGTTATCTGGCTGATGTAGAACTGGCGAAAATCGGTAGCTTCGAAGCCGCACTGCTGGCTTACGTCGACCGTGATCACGCTCCGCTGATGCAAGAGATTAACCAGTCCGGTGGCTATAACGACGAAATCGAAGGCAAGCTGAAAGGCATCCTCGATTCCTTCAAAGCAACCCAGTCCTGGTAACGTCTGGCGGTCTGTCTTAGGGCAGGCCGCAAGGCATTGAGGAGAAGCTCATGGCCGGCGCAAAAGAGATACGTAGTAAGATCGCAAGCGTCCAGAACACGCAAAAGATCACTAAAGCGATGGAGATGGTCGCCGCTTCCAAAATGCGTAAATCGCAGGAGCGCATGGCGGCCAGCCGTCCTTACGCAGATACTATGCGCAAAGTGATTGGTCACCTTGCGAACGGTAATCTGGAATATAAGCACCCTTACCTGGAAGAACGCGACGTTAAGCGCGTGGGCTACCTGGTGGTGTCGACCGACCGTGGTTTGTGCGGCGGCTTGAACATTAACCTGTTCAAGAAACTGCTGGCGGAAATGAAAGCATGGTCCGATAAAGGCGTTCAGTGCGACCTCGCAATGATCGGCTCTAAGGGCGTCTCTTTCTTTAACTCCGTTGGCGGCAACGTTGTTGCACAGGTGACCGGTATGGGGGATAACCCATCCCTGTCCGAACTGATCGGCCCGGTAAAAGTGATGTTGCAGGCCTATGATGAAGGCCGTCTGGACAAGCTGTACGTTGTCAGCAACAAATTTATTAACACCATGTCTCAGGTTCCGACGATCACTCAGCTGCTGCCGTTACCGGCATCAGAAGACGCTGATCTGAAACGTAAATCCTGGGATTACCTGTATGAGCCCGATCCGAAAGCGCTGCTGGATACCCTCCTGCGCCGCTACGTCGAGTCTCAGGTTTATCAGGGCGTGGTTGAAAACCTGGCCAGCGAGCAGGCCGCCCGTATGGTGGCGATGAAAGCCGCGACCGATAATGGCGGCAGCCTGATTAAAGAGCTGCAGTTGGTATACAACAAAGCTCGTCAGGCCAGCATTACTCAGGAACTCACCGAGATCGTCTCGGGGGCCGCCGCGGTTTAACCAGGTTATTTCGTAGAGGATTTAAGATGGCTACTGGAAAGATTGTCCAGGTAATCGGCGCCGTGGTCGACGTCGAGTTCCCTCAGGATGCCGTACCACGCGTGTACGAAGCCCTTGAGGTACAGAATGGTAATGAAGTTCTGGTGCTGGAAGTTCAGCAGCAGCTGGGCGGCGGTATCGTGCGTACCATCGCCATGGGTTCTTCCGATGGTCTGCGCCGCGGTCTGGATGTAAAAGACCTCGAGCACCCGATCGAAGTCCCGGTTGGTAAAGCTACGCTAGGTCGTATCATGAACGTACTGGGTCAACCGGTCGACATGAAAGGCGACATCGGCGAAGAAGAGCGTTGGGCTATCCACCGCGCAGCACCGTCCTATGAAGAGCTGTCCAGCTCTCAGGAACTGCTGGAAACCGGCATCAAAGTTATCGACCTGATGTGTCCGTTCGCGAAGGGCGGTAAAGTCGGTCTGTTCGGTGGTGCGGGTGTCGGTAAAACCGTAAACATGATGGAGCTGATCCGTAACATCGCGATCGAGCACTCCGGTTACTCCGTGTTTGCGGGCGTAGGTGAGCGTACTCGTGAGGGTAACGACTTCTACCACGAAATGACCGACTCCAACGTTATCGATAAAGTATCCCTGGTGTACGGCCAGATGAACGAGCCGCCGGGAAACCGTCTGCGCGTTGCGCTGACCGGCCTGACCATGGCTGAGAAATTCCGTGACGAAGGTCGTGACGTACTGCTGTTCGTCGATAACATCTATCGTTACACCCTGGCCGGTACGGAAGTATCCGCACTGCTGGGTCGTATGCCTTCAGCGGTAGGTTATCAGCCGACGCTGGCGGAAGAGATGGGCGTTCTGCAGGAACGTATCACCTCCACCAAAACCGGTTCTATCACCTCCGTACAGGCTGTATACGTACCGGCGGATGACTTAACTGACCCATCCCCAGCCACTACCTTTGCTCACTTAGATGCAACCGTAGTACTGAGCCGTCAGATCGCTTCCCTGGGTATCTACCCGGCTGTTGACCCGCTGGACTCCACCAGCCGTCAGCTGGATCCGCTGGTTGTTGGTCAGGAACACTACGACACCGCGCGTGGCGTGCAGTCCATCCTGCAGCGTTATCAGGAACTGAAAGACATCATCGCCATCCTCGGTATGGACGAACTGTCTGAAGAAGACAAACTGGTGGTAGCTCGCGCACGTAAGATCCAGCGCTTCCTGTCCCAGCCGTTCTTCGTGGCTGAAGTCTTTACCGGTTCTCCGGGCAAATACGTGGCGCTGAAAGACACCATCCGTGGCTTTAAAGGCATCATGGAAGGCGAATACGATCACCTGCCAGAGCAGGCGTTCTACATGGTCGGTTCCATCGACGAAGCCGTGGAAAAAGCCAAAAAACTTTAACGCCTTAATCGGAGGGTGATATGGCAATGACTTACCACCTGGACGTCGTCAGCGCAGAGCAACAAATGTTCTCTGGTCTGGTCGAAAAAATCCAGGTAACGGGTAGCGAAGGTGAACTGGGTATTTACCCGGGACACGCACCGCTGCTCACCGCCATTAAGCCTGGTATGATTCGCATCGTTAAACAGCACGGTCATGAAGAGTTTATCTATCTGTCCGGCGGCATTCTTGAAGTGCAGCCTGGCAGCGTGACCGTCCTGGCGGATACCGCAATTCGTGGTCAGGACCTCGACGAAGCGCGAGCGCTGGAAGCGAAACGCAAAGCGGAAGAGCACATTAAGAGCTCTCACGGCGATGTGGATTACGCTCAGGCGTCTGCGGAACTGGCCAAAGCGATCGCTAAACTGCGCGTTATCGAGTTGACCAAAAAAGCGATGTAACACCGGCTTGAACGTAAAAAGCCAGTCTGGTTTCCAGGCTGGCTTTTTTTATGCCCAGCTGCTGACGAGCGGATGAAGTGAAAACAGAATTCACCCTTAATTGTTATTGATTAGTTAAATGATGAAGCGTAGACTCTATTTTATGTGATGCATATCACATAAAATAGCGTTATCAAACTGCACCTGCGTCAGGAAATCATCATGAAACTGTTCCATAAAATCATCGCTAAATTTAGCGTCCTGAGCTTCTAAGCTCCGCGCTATCCCCCCCGCTGACACGACGTATCGCCCATCAAAACGACAACACTGGCGATGTGAAACCGGGCAAAGAAGGTCACCTGACGGTGGCCTTTCGTTTTTTATCGCTACATCAATCACTTTGCCGCCCTCCCCCGCCAGCGACTGGCGACGATTATCCTGGTTCTTCCCGCTGTGGGTACTGAAAATCGCTTTCCGCAGCGGCTTTATTCAGGTGGCGAAAAAACAGCAAAAGCAGTGAGATAGTCAATGATTATCCTCCCCGCCCTCCTTTTTCAGCGTTAAACTGATTTGCAGTGGTTAAAAATAGCGTCATAAAATGGTGTATAGCAGTGAGCCTGGACGTTTTCTCCACGTCTCGTTTTATGATGAAAAATATGTAGAAATTTCAACGTGAAAGGCTTTTACTTTTCGTTCTAACTACCGTCAGGATGAGTATGTCAAATAGTGCGATGAGCGTGGTTATCCTTGCCGCAGGCAAAGGGACCCGCATGTATTCCGATCTTCCTAAGGTGCTGCATACCCTGGCCGGGAAGCCAATGGTGCAGCATGTCATTGATGCCGCTAACGATTTAGGCGCATGTGCGGTACACCTGGTGTATGGCCACGGTGGCGATCTGCTGCGTCAGACGCTGCATGAAGACAACCTGAACTGGGTGCTGCAGGCCGAGCAGCTTGGAACCGGGCACGCCATGCAGCAGGCGGCGCCGTTCTTCAATGATGATGAAGACATCCTGATGCTCTACGGCGATGTGCCGCTGATCTCCGTCGAGACGCTACAGCGCCTGCGCGCCGCGAAGCCGCAGGGCGGGATTGGTCTGCTGACCGTGAAGCTGGATGATCCAACCGGCTACGGCCGCATTACCCGTGAAAATGGCCAGGTGACGGGCATCGTTGAGCACAAAGATGCCAGCGAGGCGCAGCGCCAGATTCAGGAAATTAACACTGGGATCCTGATCGCCGGCGGAGCGGACCTCAAGCGCTGGCTGGCGAATCTCACCAATAACAACGCCCAGGGCGAATACTACATCACCGATATCATCGCCATGGCGCATCAGGAAGGTCGCGAGATCGTTGCCGTGCATCCCCAGCGCCTGAGCGAAGTCGAAGGCGTCAACAACCGCCTGCAGCTTGCGCGCCTGGAGCGCGTCTACCAGGCTGAGCAAGCGGAAAAGCTGCTGCTGGCGGGAGTGATGTTGCGCGATCCGGCGCGTTTCGATCTGCGCGGTACGCTGCAGCACGGGCGCGATGTGGAGATCGATACTAACGTTATTCTGGAAGGCCGCATCGTGCTGGGCGATCGAGTGAAAATCGGCGCCGGCTGCGTGATTAAAAACAGCATTATCGGCGATGATTGTGAAATCAGCCCCTACAGCGTGGTGGAAGATGCCCAGCTGCAGGCGGCCTGCACCATCGGTCCATTTGCCCGTCTGCGCCCGGGCGCCGAACTGCTGGAAGGCGCCCACGTTGGCAACTTCGTGGAAATGAAAAAGGCGCGTCTCGGCAAAGGCTCCAAGGCGGGTCATCTGACCTATCTGGGCGATGCGGAGATCGGTGATAACGTCAATATCGGCGCGGGCACCATCACCTGCAACTACGATGGCGCGAACAAACACAAAACGATTATTGGCGACGATGTCTTTGTCGGCTCGGATACCCAGCTGGTGGCCCCGGTTACGGTAGGCAACGGCGTCACTATCGCCGCCGGCACCACCGTCACACGCAATATCGCCGATAACGAACTGGTGTTGAGCCGCGTGCCGCAGGTCCATAAGCAGGGCTGGCAGCGTCCGGTGAAGAAAAAATGAACAGAATTGTCGCCGGGGGTGTACAACGCCAGGCGAACCAGGATGAGAGGGTCAACATAGATCCCCGTCCGCAGGCAGTACCATAACAATAACCCCACTCTCTACAAGGCTCGGGGCGCCCGGAAAACGGGCAAATACAGGTCAGCGACAACGCATGGCATATCGCCATTATCAGGAAATTTAACTATGTGTGGAATTGTTGGCGCAGTCGCGCAGCGTGATATTGCTGAAATCCTTCTCGAAGGTTTACGTCGTCTGGAATACCGTGGCTATGACTCTGCCGGTCTGGCGGTAGTCGACAGCGAAGGTCATATGACCCGCGTGCGTCGCCTGGGTAAGGTACAGATGCTGGCTCAGGCGGTCGAAGAGCAACCGTTACACGGTGGTACCGGGATCGCCCATACTCGCTGGGCGACGCACGGCGAACCGTCTGAGAGCAATGCGCATCCGCATGTTTCTGAACACATTGTGGTGGTCCATAACGGGATCATCGAAAACCACGAGCCGCTGCGCGCATTGCTGCAGTCTCGCGGCTATGTCTTCGTCACTGAGACCGATACCGAAGTTATCGCCCATCTGGTGCACTGGGAGCTGGAACAAGGTGGAACCTTGCGTGAAGCCGTGCTGCGCGCCATCCCGCAGCTGCGCGGCGCCTACGGCACCGTGATCATGGATACCCGCGACCCGGGTACCCTGCTGGCGGCCCGCTCCGGTAGCCCGCTGGTTATCGGTCTGGGCATGGGGGAAAACTTTATCGCCTCCGACCAGCTGGCGCTGCTGCCGGTTACCCGCCGCTTCATCTTCCTTGAAGAAGGCGACATTGCGGAAGTGACTCGTCGCTCGGTAGTGATTTTCGATAAATCCGCTGCGCAAGTGAAGCGTCAGGAGATCGAATCCAATCTGCAGTATGACGCCGGCGATAAAGGTATCTATCGCCACTATATGCAGAAAGAGATTTTCGAACAGCCAAATGCGATTAAGAACACCCTGACCGGGCGTATCAGCCACGGCGAAATCGATCTCAGCGAGCTGGGGCCGAACGCCAATGAAATGCTGGCTCAGGTTGAACATATTCAGATTGTTGCCTGCGGGACCTCCTATAACTCCGGGATGGTTTCCCGCTACTGGTTCGAGGCGTTAGCCGGCGTGCCGTGCGATGTGGAAATCGCCTCCGAATTCCGCTATCGGAAGTCTGCGGTGCGTCGTAACAGCCTGATGATCACCCTTTCCCAGTCTGGTGAAACCGCCGATACCCTGGCGGCGCTGCGTTTGTCGAAAGAGCTGGGCTATCTCGGCTCGCTGGCCATCTGCAACGTGCCGGGCTCGTCGCTGGTGCGTGAATCCGATCTGGCGCTGATGACCAAAGCCGGAACGGAAATTGGCGTGGCCTCGACCAAGGCCTTTACCACTCAGCTGACGGTGCTGCTGATGCTGGTGGCGAAACTGGCGCGATTGAAAGGCCAGGATGCGTCCATTGAGCATGATATCGTCCACGGCCTGCAGGCGCTGCCGAACCGTATCGAGCAGATGCTCTCCCAGGACAAGCGTATTGAGCAGCTGGCAGAGCGTTTCTCTGATAAGCATCATGCGCTGTTCCTTGGCCGCGGCGATCAGTACCCGATCGCTATGGAAGGGGCGCTGAAGCTGAAAGAGATCTCCTATATTCACGCGGAAGCCTACGCGGCAGGCGAGCTTAAGCACGGCCCGCTGGCGCTGATTGATGCGGAAATGCCGGTGATCGTAGTGGCGCCGAACAATGAGCTGCTGGAAAAACTGAAATCCAACATCGAGGAGGTTCGCGCCCGCGGCGGTGAGCTGTACGTTTTCGCCGACGGTGACGCCGGCTTCAACGGCAGCGACAACATGCACATCATTGAGATGCCGCATGTCGAAGAGAGCATCGCGCCTATCTTCTACACCGTACCGCTGCAGCTGCTGGCTTATCACGTTGCGCTGATCAAAGGCACTGACGTTGATCAGCCGCGTAACCTGGCGAAATCGGTCACGGTTGAGTAACGTATTATCTCTTTTGCAAAGGGCTGCCGGCGGCGGCCCTTTTTTATTTTTACCTGCTGTTTTTCGCCGATCTTGTGCGCAATATCTGGGCAGGCGATAGATGACAAACGATCGTTTTGCTCTGCGATTTCGCTGTCATAAAAAGAAAATTATTCTGTCATTGTGTGGTCATGCTAGTAGATAACCATTTGAGTTATAAGCGTATTATTTGACGTAAAATCCCCCCTCCTGGTGTGTCATAAAACTGTCATAATTCGTACATTTTACTGTCACCTCTTTGACCTATTTTGCTCACCATAGCCTCGAAACAATGATTTACGAATCCCAGCAGGAGACATTATGAACGTTATGCGTACCACCGTCGCAACAGTTGTCGCCGCGACCTTATCGATGAGCGCTTTCTCTGCTTTCGCAGCAGCAAGCCTGACTGGCGCAGGTGCAACTTTTCCTGCGCCGGTGTATGCCAAATGGGCTGACACCTATCAGAAAGAAACTGGCAATAAAGTGAACTACCAGGGTATTGGTTCCTCTGGTGGCGTTAAACAGATTATTGCCAACACCGTGGATTTCGGTGCTTCTGATGCTCCGCTGGCTGATGACAAATTGACCCAGGAAGGCCTGTTCCAGTTCCCGACCGTGATTGGCGGCGTGGTGCTGGCGGTTAACCTGCCTGGCGTGAAATCCGGCGAGCTGGTGCTGGATGGCAAAACCCTCGGCGATATCTACCTGGGTAAAATTAAAAAATGGGATGACGAAGCGATCGCTAAGCTCAACCCGGGTCTGAAGCTGCCGTCGCAGAATATCGCCGTGGTTCGCCGCGCCGATGGTTCCGGTACCTCCTTCGTCTTCACCAGCTACCTGTCCAAAGTGAATGAAGAGTGGAAATCGAAAATCGGCGCAGGCTCTACCGTTAACTGGCCAACCGGTCTGGGCGGTAAAGGCAACGACGGTATCGCCGCTTTTGTTCAGCGTCTGCCGGGCTCGATTGGTTACGTCGAATACGCTTACGCCAAGCAAAACAACCTGGCGTACACCAAACTGGTCTCTGCCGACGGCAAGCCGGTTAGCCCGACTGAAGACAACTTCGCTAACGCCGCAAAAGGCGTTGACTGGAGCAAGTCTTTCGCTCAGGACCTGACTAACCAGAAAGGTGAAAACGCATGGCCGATCACCTCAACCACCTTCATCCTGGTGCATAAGGCGACGAACAAGCCTGAGCAGACCGCAGAAGTGCTGAAGTTTTTTGACTGGGCGTATAAAAACGGCGGGAAAGAAGCCAATGCGCTGGATTACGCGACGCTGCCGGAAAGCGTGGTAGAGCAGGTTCGTGCGGCATGGAAAACCAACGTCAAAGACAGCAGCGGTAAAGCGCTGTACTAACAGTAGATTTTTGACGAAGATGGCGGGGGCGTTCAGGCGCTGCCCGCCCTACGGTTCAGACTGTAGGCCCGGGAGCCAACGCCACCGGGCATTTATTCGAACAAGTTTTAATACGTAAAGAGTAATCTATGGCTGCAACCAAGCCTGCATTTACCCCTCCGGGGAAAAAGGGTGACATAATTTTCAGTGCGCTGGTAAAACTGGCTGCGCTGATTGTGCTATTGATGCTGGGCGGCATCATTGTTTCCCTGATCATCTCTTCCTGGCCGAGCATTCAAAAGTTTGGCTTTGCCTTTTTGTGGACCAAAGAGTGGGATGCGCCCAACGAAATCTTCGGCGCGCTGGTGCCGATCTACGGAACTCTGGTGACCTCCTTTATCGCGCTGCTGATCGCCGTCCCGGTGAGCTTCGGCATCGCGCTGTTTCTGACTGAACTGTCCCCCGCCTGGCTCAAGCGCCCGCTGGGCATTGCGATTGAGCTGCTGGCGGCAATCCCGAGTATCGTGTACGGCATGTGGGGCCTGTTTATTTTCGCCCCGCTGTTTGCGACTTACTTCCAGGAGCCGGTGGGGAACGTCCTGTCGACCATCCCGTTCGTCGGCGCGCTGTTTGCCGGCCCGGCGTTTGGGATTGGCATTCTCGCCGCTGGCGTCATTCTGGCCATCATGATCATCCCTTATATCGCCGCGGTCATGCGCGATGTTTTCGAACAGACGCCGGTGATGATGAAAGAGTCGGCCTATGGCATCGGCTGCACCACCTGGGAAGTGATCTGGCGCATCGTTTTACCGTTCACCAAAAACGGGGTGATCGGCGGCGTGATGCTCGGTCTGGGCCGCGCGCTGGGTGAAACCATGGCGGTCACCTTTATCATCGGCAACACCTACCAGCTCGACAGCATATCGCTGTATATGCCGGGGAACAGCATTACTTCCGCGCTGGCCAACGAATTTGCCGAAGCGGAAACCGGCCTGCACGTGGCGGCGCTAATGGAGCTGGGCCTGATCCTGTTCGTTATCACCTTTATCGTTCTGGCGGCGTCGAAGTTTATGATTATGCGCCTCGCGAAGAATGAGGGGGCACGCTAATGGCGACCATTGAAATGCAAAGCACCGCCGAGCTGGCGGAGTCCCGCCGCAAGATGCAGGCCAAACGCCGCATGAAGAACCGTATCGCTCTGGCGCTGTCGATGGCCACCATGGCGTTTGGTTTGTTCTGGCTTATCTGGATCCTGATGGCGACCATAACCCGCGGCTTCGACGGCATGAGTCTGGCGCTGTTTACCGAAATGACGCCGCCGCCGAATACCGCGGGCGGTGGTCTGGCCAACGCCCTCGCCGGCAGCGGCCTGCTGATCCTGTGGGCAACCGTCTTTGGTACGCCGCTGGGTATCCTCGCCGGAATTTATTTGGCGGAGTATGGCCGCAAGTCGGTGCTGGCTGAAATTATCCGCTTTATCAACGATATTCTGCTTTCCGCACCGTCTATCGTGGTCGGCCTGTTCGTCTACACCATCGTGGTGGCGCAGATGCAGCACTTCTCGGGCTGGGCGGGCGTTATCGCCCTGGCGCTGCTGCAGGTGCCTATCGTTATTCGTACCACCGAAAACATGCTGAAACTGGTGCCGGATAGCCTGCGTGAAGCGGCCTATGCGCTGGGGACGCCGAAGTGGAAGATGATCTCGGCGATCACCCTGAAAGCCTCCGTCTCAGGGATTATGACCGGGATCCTGCTGGCTATCGCCCGTATCGCTGGGGAAACGGCGCCCTTGCTGTTCACCGCGTTGTCTAACCAGTTCTGGAGCACCGACATGATGCAGCCGATTGCCAACCTGCCGGTGACCATTTTCAAATTTGCCATGAGTCCGTTTGCGGAGTGGCAGCAACTGGCATGGGCCGGGGTATTGATTATCACCCTGTGCGTCTTGCTGCTGAACATCCTGGCGCGCGTTATCTTCGCCAAGAAGAAACACGGTTAATTTTTTGCGGCGCAGCCACGGCTGCGCTGAATGAGGAAGAGATTGAGATGAGTATGGTGAATACAGCTCCGGGTAAGATTTCAGTTCGTAACCTGAACTTCTACTACGGCAAATTCCATGCCCTGAAGAACATCAACCTGGATATCACCAAAAACCAGGTAACGGCGTTTATCGGTCCGTCAGGCTGTGGTAAATCCACCCTGCTGCGCACGTTCAACAAAATGTTTGAACTGTATCCGGAGCAGCGTGCGGAAGGTGAGATCCTACTGGATGGCGACAATATTCTGACTAACACCCAGGATATCGCCCTGCTGCGCGCTAAGGTTGGCATGGTGTTCCAGAAGCCAACGCCGTTCCCGATGTCCATTTACGACAACATCGCTTTCGGGGTGCGCCTGTTTGAAAAACTGTCCCGTGCCGATATGGACGAGCGCGTGCAGTGGGCGCTGACCAAAGCCGCATTATGGAACGAAACCAAAGATAAACTGCACCAGAGCGGGTATTCTCTCTCCGGTGGTCAGCAGCAGCGTCTGTGTATTGCCCGCGGTATCGCGATCCGCCCGGAAGTGCTGCTGCTTGATGAGCCGTGCTCCGCGCTGGACCCGATCTCCACCGGGCGTATCGAAGAACTGATCACCGAGCTGAAACAGGACTACACCGTCGTTATCGTGACTCACAACATGCAGCAGGCTGCGCGTTGCTCCGACCATACGGCATTTATGTATCTTGGCGAGCTGATTGAGTTCAGCAATACGGATGATCTGTTCACCAAGCCCGCGAAGAAACAAACTGAAGATTATATTACTGGCCGCTACGGTTGATTTGCCCTTGTGCTTTCAGGCTCTCACCAGTTGGGCAATCAGGAGACACCATGGACAACCTAAATCTTAACAAACATATTTCCGGCCAGTTCAACGCTGAACTGGAGTATATCCGCACCCAGGTGATGACCATGGGGGGGCTGGTGGAGCAACAGCTTTCTGATGCGATCACCGCAATGCATAACCAGGACAGCGAACTGGCGAAACGCGTGATTGACGGCGACAAACAGGTCAACATGATGGAAGTGGCGATCGATGAAGCCTGCGTGCGCATCATCGCCAAGCGCCAGCCGACCGCCAGCGACCTGCGCCTGGTGATGGCGATCATCAAGACTATCGCTGAGCTGGAACGCATTGGCGATGTGGCGGATAAAATCTGCCGTACCGCGCTGGAGAAGTTTTCCCAGCAGCATCAGCCGCTGCTGGTGAGCCTTGAATCGCTGGGCCGCCATACGGTGCAGATGCTGCATGACGTGCTGGATGCCTTCGCGCGTATGGATCTCGACGAGGCGGTACGTATCTATCGCGAAGACAAGAAAGTCGACCAGGAGTATGAAGGTATCGTACGTCAGCTGATGACCTACATGATGGAAGACTCGCGCACTATCCCCAGCGTCCTGACGGCGCTGTTCTGCGCGCGCTCCATCGAGCGTATCGGCGACCGCTGCCAGAATATCTGCGAATATATTTTCTACTTCGTCAAAGGCCAGGATTTCCGTCATGTGGGCGGCGATGAACTGGATAAATTGCTCGCTGGTAAAGATCCGAAAGAGTAATAATCATTTTGTCTAATTCTGATGAATGGATTTATCAGAATTAGATATGACTCCTCCACCGGCAGCGATATTGCTGAGATTATCGTCACAATTAACAGGCTGCCCGTTTGAGTTCTTCATTTTATCGCGTAACAATCAGCATCCACTGACTGAGCGCGCAAGCTCAGAATGTTTTAAACGGATTGTTACTGCGACAGCAGGCAAAACCTGATATTGCCACCACGGCGGCGATATCAGGTTTTTTTATGCGTGCGAAGAATGACTTAATAAGGGTTGCTACCGCGATGCGCGGGCAAAACCTGAAGAGGATTATCTGTTAAGGCAGATCGTCTTCTTCGGGTTTTTTTGCTTTTTTCCAGGCGCAAAAATAACAGTCCCCGCGCCCTTAAGCGGTATGGATAAAGCTATTTGAACCCGCGCGATGCTTGTCGCTGTCGTTTTTATTAATGCCAATACTTATATAAGGGAATATTATGATGAGAAAAACCAGGATCGCTTCGGCGATAGCCTTGCTGGCGCCGCTTTGTTATTCAACCTCCCTGATCGCGAGCCAGCTGACGGTAGAGCAACGGCTTGAGTTGCTGGAAAAAGCGCTCAGCGATACGCAAAAAGAGCTCAAAAAATATCAAGACCAGGAGAGAAAAAGAGACCAGATTTGGGCCTCATGGTCTCCGCCTGCAGAGAGCCAGAAGCGCAACGTCGCGGCGGCAGCCGGACCGAAAGCAGCGGTGAAACCGGATGCGGTACTGGTCAAAAATCAACAACCTGCTACAGACAGTGCACCAGCCTACAGCGCGATGACGCTGAAAGATTTTAGCAGGTTCGTCAAAGATGAAATTGGCTTTAGCTATAACGGCTACTTCCGCTCGGGCTGGGGAACCGCCTCGCATGGCTCGCCAAAATCGTGGGCCATCGGCTCGCTTGGCCGTCTGGGCAATGAATATTCCGGCTGGTTCGATCTGCAGCTGAAGCAGCGGGTGTTTCAGGAAGGCGATAAACGCGTCGACGCCATCGTGATGCTCGACGGGAACGTTGGCCAGCAGTATTCCACTGGCTGGTTTGGCGACAATGCCGGCGGCGAAAACTACATCCAATTCTCGGATATGTACGTTAACACCAAAGGATTCCTGCCGTTTGCCCCGGAGGCCGATTTCTGGGTCGGCAAACACGGTGCGCCAAAAATCGAGATCCAGATGCTGGACTGGAAAACGCAGAGAACCGATGCGGCGGCTGGCGTGGGGCTGGAAAACTGGCAGGTTGGCGTCGGGAAATTCGATATCGCGCTGGTGCGGGAAGATGTTGATGACTACGATCGTTCCTTGAGCAATAAGCAGCAAATAAACACCAATACCCTTGATATCCGTTACAAAGAGATCCCGCTGTGGGATAAAGCCAGCCTGATGGTCAGCGGACGCTATATCGCTGCCAACCAAAGTTCTTCTGAGAAATATAAAGAGGGCAATGAAGGCTATTATCCATGGAAAGATACCTGGATGGCCGGCACCTCGTTAACGCAAAAATTTGCTAACGGCGGCTTTAACGAATTCTCTTTCTTACTGGCGAATAACTCCATTGCCAGCAGCTTCTCGCGCTATGCCGGATCCAGCCCCTATACCACCTTTAACGGCCGCTATTATGGCGACCATACCAATGGCACCGCCGTGCGCTTAACCTCGCAAGGGGAAACCTATTTACGTGATGACATTATTATGGCGAATGCCATCGTTTACTCTTTTGGTAACGACGTTTACAGCTACGAGACCGGGGCCCACTCCGATTTTGAATCCATCCGTACGGTCCTGCGACCGGCTTATATCTGGAATAAATATAACCAGACCGGCGTCGAACTGGGGTACTTCAAGCAGCAAAACAAAGATGTTACCGGCAAAAAATATAACGAGTCCGGCTATAAGACCACGCTGTTCCATACCTTCAAAGTTAATACCAGTATGCTGACCTCGCGCCCGGAAATTCGCTTCTATGCCACCTATATTAAAGCGAAGGATATCGACCTGGATAAGGCCGCGAATAACACCACCAGCATTTTTGAAGACGGTAAAAACGATCAATTTGCCGTAGGGGCGCAGGCGGAAATCTGGTGGTGAGACGATAACAGAACGGACACAACATAAGAGGAATAACGATGAAACGACATGCAATTTATTTCGCCCTGGCGCTGGCGGGCGCGGCGTTCACCATTCAGGCTGCACCGTTGCCCGCGGTGCCGGACCCCTCCCTGCCGGTGAGCCACTTTATAACCCAAGTTAACGCGGATAAAAGTATCACTTACCGCCTGTTTGCCCCTGATGCCCGGCGGGTTTCGGTAGTCACCGGCGCCACGCCGGACTCTTTTGTCTCGCACGACATGACCAAGGCAGCGGACGGAGTCTGGACATGGAAAAGCGAGCCGATGAAGCCCAATCTCTATGAATACTATTTCGATGTGGATGGCTTCCGCTCGGTAGATACCGGCGGCCGCTATCAGAAGCCGCAGCGCCAGGTGAACACCAGTTTGATTCTGGTGCCGGGCAGTATTCTTGACGATCGGGCGGTCGCGCACGGCGATCTGCGCACCCTTACCTATCACTCAAAGGCGCTGAACGCTGAACGTCGTCTCTATGTCTGGACGCCGCCGGGTTATAGCGGAACCGGCGATCCGCTGCCGGTGCTCTATTTCTATCATGGCTTTGGCGACAGCGGCCTGTCGGCCATCGATCAGGGGCGGATCCCGCAAATCATGGATAACCTGCTGGCGGAGGGCAAGATCAAGCCAATGCTGGTGGTGGTCCCGGATACCGAAACCGATATCCCGGAAGCCATCGCGGAAAACTTCCCGCCGCAGGAGCGACGCAAAACCTTCTATCCGCTAAATGCGAAAGCGGCTGATAACGAGCTGATGAACGATATCATTCCGCTGATTGATGCGCGTTTTAATGTGCGTAAAGACGCGGATGGCCGGGCGCTCGCCGGGCTGTCGCAGGGCGGCTATCAGGCGCTGGTCTCCGGAATGAATCATCTGGAGAGCTTTGGCTGGCTCGCCACGTTTAGCGGCGTCACAACCACCACGGTGCCGAATGCTGGTGTGGAAGCACAGCTGAAACATCCTGAGGCCATCAATAAACAGCTGCGTAACTTTACCGTGGTCGTCGGGGAAAAAGATTCCGTGACCGGCAAAGACATCGCGGGTCTGAAAAGCGAGCTGGAAAAACAGAAGATCAACTTTGACTATCACGCCTATCCCGGCCTGAACCATGAAATGGACGTCTGGCGCCCTGCCTACGCGGAGTTTGTGCAAAAACTGTTTAAATAGCCGGAGGGGGCGTTTAGCCCCCGTTTTCCGCGAGTGAAGAAAGACAAGATGAAAGTGCTTGTGTCCGAAGATAATGAGTTAAGCCGGTCGCCAGCCATCCTGTTCTGGGCGAGATCACAGCGCTACCGGGCTACCCTTGCTGCCAACCGTCGCCCGGCCGGGCGACGCCGGGGGCTAGCGAGTGATATCCCAACCGCGCGCTTTCCACAATGCCGGCAGCGCAGCCAGATCGGTAAAGGTTGTCACTTTGGGATGATCGATTGGCGGGTTGTGCGGATCGGCGCAGAAGTAGAACACCTCCATGCCGGCGGCTATTCCCGATTGTGCACCTGCACTGGAATCATCAACCAGAATGCAGTTCTCAACGTTAACGTTCATCGCCTTTGCGGCATGGAACATCAGCGCCGGATCGGGTTTCCAGCGCTGAATATCGTAGCCGCTGTACAACCGGTCAGCGAAATGGTGCAGCAGGCCGGTGCGGCCGAGAGAGTGTTGCATCTTACTGACCGGGCCATTGGAGACCACGCACATCGGGACGCTTACCGCATCCAGCAGCGCCTGGGCTCCAGCAATCACCTCCAGTTCGCTATCGAACAGGCGGGCGACTTCCGCACGGTAAATCGGCTCCAGGGTGGCCTTTTGCAGGTTAACGCCATGCTCGGCGTTGATGGTGTCGATTATTTCGTACAGCTTTACGCCTTTGAAGCGCTTAAAAATCTCTGCCAGCTCCAGCGTAATGCCAAATTCCTGGAACATGTGCACGTAGGCGCGGGAGCAAATTACCTCGCTGTCGACCAGCGTGCCGTCACAGTCAAAAAATACTGCTTCTGGTTGAGTCATAGCCATTCCATATTAACAAGTTTAACGTTTTCGTCATGTTCAATGCCGCGACGCAATCGTTGCCGTATAAGCAAAATAAATGAAAAAAATTACCATACAACCGCGCCTGGCGCTGTAATTTGGTATAGGATAGCGTCGAATTTTCCCTCCTTACGTTCGGAAACCGATAATGAGTCAACAACAAACCAGCCAGTCTTCTGGCCAGGGTCTGCTGGAGCGCGTATTTAAACTGCGCGAGCACGGCACCACGGTGCGCACGGAAGCCATCGCCGGTTTCACCACGTTCCTGACGATGGTGTATATCGTTTTTGTTAACCCACAAATTCTTGGCGTAGCGGGCATGGATACCAGCGCCGTGTTTGTGACCACCTGTCTGATTGCCGCTTTCGGCAGTATCATGATGGGGCTGTTCGCGAACCTGCCGGTTGCTCTGGCGCCGGCGATGGGCCTGAACGCCTTTTTCGCCTTTGTGGTGGTGCAGGCGATGGGCCTGCCATGGCAGGTCGGCATGGGCGCGATTTTCTGGGGCGCCGTCGGCCTGCTGCTGCTGACGATCTTCCGCGTACGCTACTGGATGATCGCCAATATTCCGCTGAGCCTGCGCGTGGGCATCACCAGCGGGATCGGCCTGTTTATCGGTATGATGGGCCTGAAGAACGCCGGGGTTATCGTCGCTAACCCGGAAACGCTGGTCAGCATTGGTCATCTGACTTCCCACAGCGTGCTGCTGGGCGTGCTGGGCTTCTTTATCATCGCGATTCTGGCGTCGCGCAACATTCACGCCGCGGTACTGGTCTCTATCGTGGTGACCACCCTGCTGGGCTGGATGCTGGGGGATGTGCACTACACCGGTATCGTCTCAGCGCCGCCGAGCGTGACTTCGGTGATCGGTCATGTCGATCTGGCGGGCTCCCTGAATCTGGGCCTGGCCGGGGTAATCTTCTCCTTTATGCTGGTCAACCTGTTTGACTCCTCCGGGACGCTGATCGGCGTGACGGATAAAGCGGGTCTGGCGGACGCCAACGGTAAATTCCCGCGCATGAAGCAGGCGCTGTTTGTCGATAGCGTCTCGTCGGTGGCAGGTTCCTTCATCGGCACCTCATCGGTAACAGCGTATATCGAATCCTCCTCCGGCGTTTCCGTAGGCGGGCGCACCGGCCTGACCGCCGTTGTCGTCGGTATCCTGTTCCTGCTGGTTATCTTCCTCTCTCCGCTGGCGGGGATGGTTCCGGCCTATGCGGCCGCCGGCGCGCTGATTTACGTCGGCGTGCTGATGACCTCCAGCCTGGCGCGCGTGAAGTGGGATGACCTGACGGAAGCGGTACCGGCGTTTATCACCGCGGTGATGATGCCGTTTAGCTTCTCGATCACTGAAGGTATCGCCCTGGGCTTTATCTCCTACTGCGTGATGAAGATCGGCACCGGCCGTCTGCGCGACCTCAGCCCTTGCGTAATTATCGTCTCGCTGCTGTTCGTGCTGAAGATTGTCTTTATTGATGCACATTAATCCGCACGCATGATGAAAAAGCCCGGCATCGCTGCCGGGCTTTTTTTATGCTTTTACCCGCTTAATATAATCGCCAAAGGCGGTCAGCTGGCCGCGCAGATGGTCGAGGGTGCTCTGATCGACCACTTCACCTGACTGCGGATCCACTTTGTTCTGGATCACGCCGCCCATAAATTCCGGTTTATTCATTACCATCGCATCGAGGAACACCAGAATCTGCCGCAGATGATACTGGCAGCGCGCGCCGCCGATGGCGCCCATTGAGCTGGTTTGAATCAGCACCGGCTTGCCGGACAGCGGCTGCTCTGGCAGGCGTGAAAGCCAGTCGATGGCGTTTTTCAGGCCGCCAGGCACGGAATAGTTATACTCGGGGGTGACAATCACCACGCCATCCGCCTCGCGGATCTGTTGCGCAATCTCCTGCACGCTCTGCGGGAATCCCTCTTCCTCCTGAATATCAGCATCGTACAGCGGAATATCGCCGATCGACGGCAGTGCGGAGATGTCCATGCCCGCCGGCGCGATGCCGGGCAGGGTACGCGCGACCATTCCGTTAAACGACCCTTTACGCAGGCTGCCGAGTAACGTAACCACTTTCAAGGTATCTGACATGATTGCTCCTTTGGATCATGATGCCGGCAAAACCGGTCAATTGAGGGATAAGGTTTTTTCCGTGGGCAGGCTGGTAAAGCGCATCAGGCGGGCTGACGGTTCGCGTGCGCGCCGCTGAGCGTCCGCCAGGCTGTGCCAGTCGCCACCCTTAGCGTCATACTCCCAGACCTTCAGCGGGCCGATATTCGGGGTAGCGGCAATCGACCACACCAGCAGCGATTCGGCGTCACAGACGGCTTCAATCGGCAGGCTGCCGGCGGTACGCAGGCGGCCGGAGCCAGGCAGCAGCTGCAGCTGCGTTGATGTTTCACCGGTCAGCTTCAGCACGCTACGGCGCAGCGCCACCAGCTGGCTGCGCGCTTCGTCCGGGTCATGCTGAATGTTAATCCACAGATTCTCATTGTTACTGAAATTTTGCCGGTCGGCGTCGTGGCTGCGAACGGTGCGCTGCAGCTCCATGTCGAGGCCACAATCCCCCTCGGTGGTCAGCGCCACGCCAACGATATTGCCAGTATAAGAGATAGAGAAGCGGGGAAGGTGACGATCGCTAAAAACCGGTCTGCCATTGGCTTCGTTAACGATTTCAGGCAGCTCGCTGATGCCGTAAAGCATAAACAGCAGTTCGGCGAGCAGCGACCGCGAAGCGCGAAAGCGGGCTTGCCGGTATTCAGGGAGCCGACGTGCGGATTGATGACAGGCCGCTGACAAACGTGTCGATAGCGGCTCCCCGGTACTGAGTATCCCTCGTGCAAAATGCGTTGCCATACGTCGCTCCGTGAGTAATGGTCTGAATAAAAACGGCGGGCGCTATTATCGCCTGGTATTAACAGGTTTTAATGCCGAAATCCCCCCTTGAAAAGGGAATTTGGTTGAATTTTACAAATTCTTGCGCAAATCAGGTTCTATGGACACGAAACAAAGCTTACAGCGTACCGGAATAGAGCGCTTTCAGCGTATCCCTAAGCCAGACAAGCTTCGGGTTGTAGCTGTTGCGTTTATGCCATAGCAAGGTGAAGGGGACGCGAAGCTTTTCCAGATGCTGCGGCTCCAGCGGCAGCGGCCGGGAAACCAGCGGTAGCTGGTGCTGCTGATTATAGTGCTGGCAGTAGCGCGGCGCGGTGGCCAGCATGGTGTGCTGCGGCTGGGCGGCCATAAAGAGGGATTGCTCAAACCCCGGCACGGTCAGCGCCACATTACGCTTATGCCCCAGCTCCTGCAGCACGTCGTCCAGCGCCCAGGTATCACGTTGTTCCCAGCAGATGGTGATATGCGGATAGCGTAAGAATGCCGCCAGATCCCACTCCTCCCTGAGCGCCGGATGATCGGCGCGCAGCCAGACCTGCGGCAGGTCGGTGAACAGCACATCAAAATCGATATACCACGGCAGCAGGCTCAGCAGCTCCCGCGACTGAGGATGGCTTTCGCGTCCGCAGAAGCCGATATCCACCTCGCCGCGAATGATGGCGTCCAGGGAGTCGTAGTCCCAGTTGCGCAAACGAATCAATGCCTGCGGATAGCGCTGATAGATGCGCTGGGAGAGGGTGTTAAACAGGATCATCAGCAACGGCGTTTCCGCCGCCAGCTCGAACTTGAGGCCGCTCGGCATGGTGTGGTGCGGTTTATCGAGGATCTGGTTGCCCATCTGCATCCAGTCCGCCAGATCCTGCTCCATGCTGCTGACCAGCGGCGTAGGCGCCAGGCCCAGCGGCGTTTTGACAAACAGCGGATCGTCAAACCAGGCGCGCAGCTTGGCCAGCGACTTGCTCACCGCCGAGGGCGAAACGTTCATCCGCTTCGCCGTACGGGTGACGCTGAGCTCCTGGGTCAGGAGCTGCAGGCAGAGCAGTAAATTAAGGTCGAGACTCGAAAGCGGCTTCTTCATCGTGTTGCGCAACCCGCGGCGGGGTGGCGACCAGTAGCAGAACAAGACTCACTATGCTACAGGCAATGAGTATCCCGATCAGCATATTCATTGCGCTGAGTCCGATGATAGCGGCGAGCCAAATCCACAGCGACGAACCGCACACCTGCGCGATACCGAGGACCGAGCTGGCGACACCGGCGCGCAGCGTGAATGGCCCCAGGGCCTGACTCATCGCGACGCCGAAGCCGACGGAGAAGCCGGCGCATATCATGCCCAGCCCGACCAGGGTGACGGCCTGGCGGGTGGCGAGGCTCAGCGCCACGCCTGCCGCCAGGAACAGCAGCTGCGAGGTTACCATCAGGGTGCGCGGTTTAAACAGCGACAGGGCGAACGGCGTCGAGAAGGAGACCGCCATGCTGACCATCGCCATCAGCGCCATCGTCATGGAATAGGTACCGCGATCGAACCCCATCTCCTCCATCATCAGTACCGGCGAGACGTTCACGTAGGTGAGGATCGCCGTTACGCTGAGGGTGGTGATGAGAATGCGGCTAAGGAAAAAGCGGTTCAACAGCGATTCGCCCGCGCCATGCTGCGGCATAGCCATCTGCGCAGGCGCCGTCGGACGCGTCTCGCGCAGGATAAATACCGCCAGTAAACCCACCGTTACCCCCATGCCGATCATGGTGTAGAACAGACTCTGCCACGGGTATTTCAGCATGATCAGGTGGCCGAGCACCGGCGCCAGCACGGGGATGATGCAGGTAATGCCGTTGAGCAACGACAGCACTTTAGCCCGCCGACGGTCGTCCAGCGTATCGCGCAGAATAGCGAAAGCCACCACGTAGCAGCAGCCGGCGCCGATCCCCTGGATAAAGCGTCCGGTAAGGAAGTGGCTGCTGGTGTGCGCCTGCGCGCAGAGCAGGGAGGCGATAACAAAGATCGCCGCCCCCACCATGGCGACAGGTTTACGCCCCGAGCGGTCGGCGATACGGCCAGCAAACAGCATCGCCGAGGCCATTCCGGCCAGATAGACCGAGAAGGCGATATGTAATTGCGCCTCGCTGGCTCCCAGATCCTGCGCTATACGCGGCAGGCCGACGAGATACATATCGATGCCGGAGGGATAGAGCAGAACCAGGGCAAAGCTGCAGAGAAGAAAGCGTGTCATGAGATCCTCGCGAAGTGAATGGCGTTCAGCATAGTGAGGAACGCCCCGCAAGACGAGTTGCCATTTGGACAACGCTATTTTCCTGGCAGGAAACGCGAGCTAGCGGTCCCGGCGTCGCCAGACGCGGGCCATCCCTTCGCTTTCCGGCCGAACGCTTTCGAAGCCAAACTTCGCGTACAGCTCCGGAACATCTGCTACCAGCGTAACGTAGGCGCCGTCAAAGGCGTTAGCGTCCAGCCAGGCGACCAGCTTCTCCATCACCAGCCGGCCAAGGCCCTTTCCCTGGTGAGCTGGATCGACGGCGACGTCGACAATGTCAAAATTAATCGCGCCGTCGCCAACGATGCGGCCCATGGCGATCGGCGTCTCCTGCCAGAGGATATGTACGCCATAACAGCTGCGCGGCAGCCCGGCTCTGGCGCCTTCCAGGGGGCGCGGCGACATACCCGCTACCTCTCGCAGGTGGCAAAACGCTTCGGCGGAGGGCACCTTCTCGATCACGGTATATTCAACGGTCATGCTTTAGTCTCGTGGTTAAGGGGAGATAAAAGTAGAGAACGTTGCGCCGCAAAGGGCAAGAAAAAACCCGCATTAACGCGGCGTTAATGCGGGTGAGTGAACATTTACGGACTAAACGTTATTTGCCGATACAGAAGCTGGAGAAGATGCGGCCCAGCAGGTCATCGGAGGTGAACTCCCCGGTGATCTCGCTCAGCGCCTGCTGCGCGAGACGCAGCTCTTCCGCCAGCAGCTCGCCGGCCCAGGCTCCCAGCAGCTGGGCTTTGCCCTGCTGCAGATGGTCCGCCGCCTCTTCCAGCGCCTGCAGATGGCGACGGCGGGCGAGGAAGCCGCCTTCCATATTGGTATCGAAGCCCATGCTCTGCTTGAGGTGGTTACGCAGCACCTCGACGCCTTCGCCAGTGCGTGCCGACAGGCGGATCAGTGAGTGGCCATTTACTTCGCTGATACCCAGCGCTTCGCCGGTGACATCGGCTTTATTACGCACCACGGTAATCGGCAGTTTAGCGGGCAGGCGCTCGATAAAATCTGGCCAGATCTCCGCCGGATCAACGGCGCTGGTGGTGGTGCCATCGACCATAAACAGCACCCGATCGGCCTGGGCAATCTCCTGCCAGGCGCGCTCGATGCCGATACGTTCCACTTCGTCATTGGCGTCGCGCAGGCCTGCGGTATCAATGATATGCAGCGGCATGCCGTCGATATGGATATGCTCGCGCAGCACGTCGCGGGTGGTGCCGGCGATGTCGGTGACGATCGCTGCTTCGCGGCCCGCCAGGGCGTTCAGCAGGCTCGATTTACCGGCATTTGGCCGCCCGGCGATCACCACCTTCATCCCTTCGCGCAGCAGACTGCCCTGACGGGCTTCGGCGCGGACGGCGTCAAGGTCGGCCATCACCTCGTTCAGCTGGGCTTCAATTTTGCCGTCGGAGAGGAAATCAATTTCTTCATCCGGGAAATCAATCGCCGCTTCCACGTAGATGCGCAGGTGAGTGAGCGCTTCCACAAGGTGGTTAACCCGCGCGGAGAAGGCCCCCTGCAGTGAGTTCAGCGCCGAGCGCGCCGCCTGTTCTGAGCTGGCGTCGATAAGGTCGGCGATGGCCTCTGCCTGCGCCAGGTCGAGCTTGTCGTTAAGGAACGCGCGCTCAGAGAATTCGCCCGGCCTGGCGATGCGCAGGCCCGGCAGGGTCAGAATACGTTTAAGCAGCAGGTCGAGAATGACCGGGCCGCCGTGGCCCTGCAGCTCAAGCACATCTTCCCCGGTAAAGGAGTTCGGCCCGGGGAACCACAGCGCAATCCCCTGATCCAGCGGCGTACCGTCAACGTCGTTGAACGGCAGGTAGTCGGCATAGCGCGGTTTCGGCAGCTTGCCGAGTACCGCCTGCGCGACGTCGCGCGCTTTGAGGCCGGAGATGCGCAGGATGCCCACACCCCCGCGTCCCGGTGGGGTTGCCTGGGCGACGATAGTGTCGTTATGGCTCATGGTGACTCTCTATGTAGATGTAAAAAAGGCGGTCCATTGACCGCCTTCTCTGGCATTAACGTTACCGTAACTACTCTAAATCATTCAAGTCGCAGATGCGTTGCCTTGAAGAATGAAGAGTATCAGGATTTCTTCTTCTCGCGGCTATGCAGGCCACGCTTCTCCAGACCACGGTAAATCAGCTGCTGCTGAATAATGGTCACCAGGTTGCTGACGATGTAGTACACCACCAGGCCAGACGGGAACCACAGGAAGAACACCGTGAAGATGACCGGCATAAAGGTCATGATCTTCTGCTGCATCGGGTCAGTCACGGTGGTCGGCGACATCTTCTGGATGAAGAACATCGTCGCGCCCATGATGATCGGCAGGATGTAGTACGGGTCCTGAGCAGACAGGTCGTGGATCCACAGGATAAACGGCGCATGACGCAGTTCAACCGAGGCGCTCAGCATGTAGTACAGCGCAAGGAAGATCGGCATCTGAATAATCAGCGGGAAGCAGCCGCCCAGCGGGTTCACTTTCTCCGCTTTATACAGCGCCATCATCTCCTGGCTTTGACGTTGTTTATCGTCGCCCAGACGCTCGCGCATGGCCTGAATCTTCGGCTGCAGCATACGCATCTTCGCCATGGAGGTGTACTGCGCTTTGGTCAGCGGGTACATGATGCCACGAACGATAAAGGTGATGACGATGATCGAGAAGCCCCAGTTGCCGAGGAAGCTGTGGATGAACTTCAGCAGCTTGAACAGCGGTTGGGAGATGAACCACAGCCAGCCGTAGTCGACGGTCAGATCCAGGTGCGGCGCGACGGCAGCCATTTTGTCCTGAATCGCCGGGCCGACCCACAGCGTGCTCTGCAGTTTGTCGGTTTGGCCAGGCTGTACCAGTACCGGCTGGGATTTATAGCCGATAGCAACAATGCCGTTGCCGAGGTTGGCGGTATAGAAGTTATTCGTCCCGTTATTCTGCGGCACCCACGCGGTGGTGAAGTACTGCTGCAGCATGGCAACCCAACCGTTTTTGGTGCTGACGTTCAGGTTTTCGTTATCCAGAATGGTATCGAATTTGTATTTTTCGTATTTCGAATCCGCGGTGGAGAACGCTGCGCCACGGAAAGTATGCATCGTGGACAGGCCGCCGGTCTGCGTATCGCGACTGGACGGCAGCGCAGCGGTCTGCTTCAGCTGACCGAAGGTCGAGACTTCCAGCGGTTTCTCGCTGGCATTCTGCACGCTATAACCGACGTTCACCGCATAGCCACCGCGTTTCAGGGTGAAGGTTTTGGTGAAGACGTTGCCGGCTTTGTCGGTGTAGGTCAGCGGGATGACGAGCTCATCCTGGCCATCGGCCAGCACAAACGCCTCTTTATCGACGCTGTACAGCGGACGCGGGCCGTTTGCCGGATTATCCGGACCGTCACGGCCGGTTAAGCCGCTCTGCGCCTGGTAGACAAACTGCGGGGTGGTTTCCAGTAACTGGAACGGTTCGGTCGATTTCAGCGTTTTTGGATACGCCAGAAGCAGCGCCTGCTCAATATCGCCACCGTTGGTGTTGATAGTCAGCTCAAGCACGTCGGTTTTAACCGTAATCAGTTTCCCCTGGCCACTGGCCGGTACGCCCTGGTCGGCGGCGCTACCCGCTGCTGTGGTCGTAGTCTGCGTGGTCTGCTGCTGGGGTTGCGGATTTTTGTCCTGCTCCCAGGCTTGCCAGATCATGAAAGACACGAACAACAAAGCGATGATAAGAAGATTGCGTTGCGAATCCATCGTTAGTGTTCTCTGGTATCAAATGGTCCAGGCGGGACGGGATCGTCACCACCAGGGTGTAAAGGGTGGCATTTTAATACGCGTTTCATTGTCAACCAACTGCCTTTTATCACTCCAAACCTGCGTAAGGCCTCAATTCCGTATTGAGAACAGGTTGGGGTGAAACGACAATGCGGCCCGAGTAGCGGACTAATCAGGCGCTGATAAACTCGAATCAGGCCGATCAGGACCCGCGAGCCAGGCGACAATGGCGGCGCCATAATTTTTCCAACGCTTCCGAGAGAGCACGGTTATCGAGGTCGGCAACCCCTCTTTTCGCCACCACCACGAAATCCATAGGTGGGAGTTCATGTTGACGCAAACGAAAACTTTCACGCGTCAGACGTTTAATCCGATTGCGTTCATGTGCGCGTTTCACGTTTTTCTTGGCGACGGTGAGACCGATGCGGGGATGCCCCAGCGAATTCAGGCGGCCGAGGATGGTGATTTGCGGCGTGCCAGCCCGTTGTGGCTGCTGGAAGACGAAAGTGAAATGACTGGGAGTTAACAAGCGTAACTCCCTGGGAAATGCGAGCTTAACCACGCAGGGTTAGCTTTATTACTTGGAAACGGTCAGACGAGCGCGGCCTTTAGCACGACGACGTGCCAGAACCTGACGACCATTTTTAGTAGCCATACGAGCACGGAAGCCGTGAGAACGGTTGCGCTTCAGTACAGACGGTTGAAAAGTGCGTTTCATGGCGATTTCTACCTAAACTTGAATAAATTCACTGACTTTTGCGTAGACCCGAACGAACTTCGAACGACTTACGCCTCAGCGTGGGTGATTAAAGAGGCCGGATTGTAATAATTGTACACTCCGGAGTCAATTCTCTTTCCTTATTTCTCGCACCTCGTCGCACAAAAAATAAGCTGAGACGTGTGACGAAAACGGGCATTACGCGCCGGGTGGGGGATTATACGGCCTGGCCAGTAAAGCGCAAGGATCCTGAAGGATCTTTGTTAGATCGTTTGCGCCCAAAAGCGGCATAGCTCATTAATTTTTCCAATATGCGGCGGAAATCGTGCTTCACTCCTTCCAGGATCGATTACACTTACCCGGTTTCGATCCTTCCTGTGGATAAATCGGGAAGAATCTGTTGAGAAACACAAGATCTCTTTCTCAGTTTAGGCTATGATCCCCGGTCCCGATCGCGATCCCCGGATCCGCAGCGGGAAATAACCGCAGATAGCGGTTCGCACGTCACCCCTTTTGTGCAGGGGCTTTTCGGCTAATGCAGGGTCTTGTCGACGTGTGCCAACAATCACGATTGTTTCAGTTTTTCTTTGATATCGATTTTATGTTCGAGTGGAGTCCGCCGTGTCACTTTCGCTTTGGCAGCAGTGTCTTGCCCGATTGCAGGATGAGTTACCAGCCACAGAATTCAGCATGTGGATCCGCCCATTGCAGGCGGAACTGAGCGATAACACGCTGGCACTGTATGCGCCAAACCGTTTTGTGCTCGACTGGGTAAGGGACAAATACCTCAATAATATCAATGGACTACTCAATGATTTTTGCGGTGCGGACGCCCCGCAGCTGCGTTTTGAGGTGGGCGCTAAGCCCGCCAGCTCGCTGCAGAAAGGGGCGGTAAGCCCGGCCGCAGCGACTATCCCGGCGGCGCAGGTGCAGACCGCGCGCGTGGCGCCGACGATCGTGCGCCCTGGCTGGGATAATGTCCCGGCGCCAGCGGAGCCGACCTACCGTTCTAACGTTAACGTGAAACACACGTTTGATAACTTCGTCGAAGGTAAATCTAACCAGCTGGCCCGCGCGGCGGCGCGTCAGGTGGCGGATAACCCGGGCGGCGCCTACAACCCCCTGTTCCTTTATGGCGGGACGGGTCTGGGCAAAACCCACCTGCTGCACGCGGTGGGGAACGGTATCGTGGCGCGTAAACCGAACGCCAAAGTGGTCTATATGCACTCGGAGCGTTTCGTTCAGGACATGGTTAAAGCGCTGCAGAACAACGCCATCGAAGAGTTTAAGCGCTACTACCGATCCGTTGACGCCCTGCTGATCGATGACATTCAGTTCTTCGCCAATAAAGAGCGATCCCAGGAAGAGTTTTTCCATACCTTCAATGCCCTGCTGGAAGGTAATCAGCAGATCATTTTGACCTCGGATCGTTATCCCAAAGAGATCAACGGCGTTGAAGATCGTCTGAAATCCCGCTTCGGCTGGGGGCTGACGGTGGCGATCGAGCCGCCGGAGCTGGAAACCCGCGTCGCGATCCTGATGAAAAAAGCCGATGAGAACGACATCCGCCTGCCGGGTGAAGTAGCGTTCTTTATTGCCAAGCGTCTGCGCTCAAACGTGCGTGAGCTGGAGGGGGCGCTGAACCGCGTTATCGCCAACGCCAACTTCACCGGCCGGGCGATCACCATCGATTTCGTGCGCGAAGCGCTGCGCGATTTGCTGGCGCTGCAGGAAAAACTGGTCACCATCGACAATATTCAAAAGACGGTGGCGGAGTACTACAAGATTAAGGTAGCGGATCTGCTGTCCAAACGCCGCTCCCGTTCGGTGGCGCGTCCTCGTCAGATGGCGATGGCGCTGGCCAAAGAGCTGACCAACCACAGCCTGCCGGAAATCGGCGATGCGTTTGGCGGCCGCGACCATACCACCGTGCTGCACGCCTGCCGCAAGATTGAGCAGCTGCGTGAAGAAAGCCACGACATTAAAGAAGATTTTTCCAATTTAATCAGAACATTATCCTCGTGACGCTATGAAATTTACCGTAGAACGTGAACATTTATTAAAACCGCTGCAACAGGTGAGCGGTCCGTTAGGTGGTCGTCCGACGCTGCCCATTCTCGGTAACCTGCTGCTTCAGGTCGCGGACGGCGCGCTGTCGCTGACCGGTACCGATCTTGAAATGGAGATGGTGGCGCGCGTGGCGCTGGTTCAGCCGCACGAAGCGGGCGCCACCACCGTTCCGGCGCGTAAATTCTTTGATATCTGCCGCGGCCTGCCGGAAGGCGCGGAGATCGCGGTGCAGCTGGAAGGCGATCGCATGCTGGTGCGTTCCGGCCGCAGCCGCTTCTCGCTGTCGACCCTGCCCGCTGCCGATTTCCCGAATCTTGACGACTGGCAGAGCGAGGTGGAATTTACCCTGCCGCAGGCGACCATGAAGCGTCTGATCGAAGCGACCCAGTTCTCGATGGCGCACCAGGATGTTCGTTACTACTTAAACGGTATGCTGTTCGAAACCGAAGGCAGCGAACTGCGCACCGTTGCTACCGACGGCCACCGTCTGGCGGTCTGTTCGATGCCGCTGGAAGCGTCGCTGCCGAACCATTCGGTGATCGTGCCGCGTAAAGGGGTGATTGAGCTGATGCGGATGCTCGACGGCGGTGATACGCCGCTGCGCGTGCAGATTGGCAGCAATAACATCCGCGCCCACGTCGGCGATTTTATCTTCACTTCGAAGCTGGTTGATGGCCGTTTCCCGGATTATCGCCGCGTATTGCCGAAAAATCCGGATAAACACCTCGAAGCGGGCTGCGATATTCTGAAGCAGGCTTTTGCCCGCGCGGCGATTCTCTCCAATGAGAAATTCCGCGGCGTGCGGCTGTACGTGAGCGAAAATCAGCTGAAAATCACCGCCAATAACCCGGAGCAGGAAGAAGCGGAAGAGATTCTGGACGTGACCTACGCCGGAACGGAGATGGAGATTGGCTTCAACGTTAGCTACGTGCTGGATGTGCTGAACGCGCTGAAGTGCGAGAATGTACGGATTCTGCTGACGGATTCGGTGTCGAGCGTGCAGATTGAGGATGCGGCTTCGCAATCCGCCGCCTACGTTGTCATGCCAATGCGATTGTAGAATCTGCAAAGGGGCTGGTTTACTTGCCATTTCGCCTTCCGGCAGTGCTCGAAATGCTCACGTACTTCGTGTACGCTCCGCTTTCTGCGCGCTGGCGGTAGACGAACTGGCTGCGACACCCACGCCCCTTGAATGATGACGAGCTGATATGTCGCTATCCCGACTCCTGATCAAAGACTTCCGCAATATTGAACATGCGGATCTCGCTTTATCTCCCGGCTTTAACTTCCTGGTTGGCGCCAACGGCAGCGGCAAAACCAGCGTGCTGGAAGCTATCTATACGCTCGGTCATGGCCGGGCGTTTCGTAGTTTGCAAATTGGCCGGGTGATCCGCCACGAGCAGGATGCGTTTGTTCTGCACGGGCGTTTACAGGGCGAAGAGCGGGAAACCGCCATCGGCCTGACCAAAGACAAACAGGGCGACAGCAAGGTGCGTATCGACGGCACCGACGGCCACAAAGTGGCGGAGCTGGCGCACCTGATGCCGATGCAGCTGATTACGCCGGAGGGGTTTACTTTACTCAACGGCGGCCCCAAATACAGAAGAGCATTCCTTGACTGGGGATGCTTTCATAACGAAGCCGGATTCTTCACCGCCTGGAGCAACCTGAAGCGCCTGGTCAAGCAGCGCAACGCCGCGCTGCGTCAGGTCAGCCGCTATGCCCAGCTGCGGCCATGGGATCTGGAATTAATCCCGCTGGCGGAGCAGATCAGCCGCTGGCGTGCCGAATACAGCGCCGCTATCGTCGAAGACATGGCGGATACCTGTCAGCAATTTTTACCGGAATTCTCGCTCTCTTTCTCCTTCCAGCGCGGCTGGGAAAAAGAGACCGACTACGCTGAAGTGCTGGAGCGGAATTTCGAGCGCGACAGAATGTTAACCTATACCGCCCACGGCCCGCATAAAGCGGATTTCCGTATTCGTGCCGACGGGGCGCCGGTGGAAGATACCTTGTCGCGCGGGCAGCTTAAGCTGCTGATGTGCGCCCTGCGTCTGGCGCAGGGCGAGTTCCTCACCCGCGTCAGCGGGCGGCGCTGCCTGTACCTGATAGATGATTTTGCCTCGGAACTCGATGATGCCCGCCGCGGTCTGTTATCCAGTCGCCTGAAAGCGACGCAGTCGCAGGTTTTCGTCAGCGCGATCAGCGCTGAGCACGTTATGGACATGTCGGACAAAAATTCGAAGATGTTCCGCGTGGAAAAAGGTAAAATAACGGATTAACCCAAGATTAAATGAGCGAGAAACGTTGATGTCGAATTCTTATGACTCCTCCAGTATCAAAGTCCTGAAAGGGCTGGATGCGGTGCGTAAGCGCCCGGGTATGTATATCGGCGACACGGATGACGGCACCGGTCTGCACCACATGGTATTCGAGGTTGTGGATAACGCTATCGACGAAGCGCTCGCGGGTTACTGCAAAGATATCGTGGTGACCATCCACAGCGATAACTCCGTCTCCGTCCAGGATGACGGCCGCGGCATCCCGACCGGCATTCACCCGGAAGAGGGCGTCTCCGCAGCGGAAGTTATCATGACCGTCCTGCACGCTGGCGGTAAATTCGATGATAACTCCTATAAAGTCTCCGGCGGTCTGCACGGCGTAGGCGTCTCGGTGGTAAACGCCCTATCGCAGAAGCTGGAGCTGGTTATCCAGCGCGATAACAAAGTTCACAAGCAGATGTACGAACACGGTGTGCCGCAGGCGCCGCTGGCCGTGACTGGCGAAACCGACAAAACCGGCACCATGGTGCGTTTCTGGCCAAGCCTGGAAACCTTCACCAACGTCACCGAGTTTGAATACGATATCCTGGCGAAACGCCTGCGCGAGCTGTCGTTCCTGAACTCCGGGGTCTCTATCCGCCTGCGCGATAAGCGCGACGGCAAAGAAGATCATTTCCACTACGAAGGCGGCATCAAGGCGTTCGTTGAGTATCTCAATAAGAACAAAACGCCGATCCATCCGAATATCTTCTATTTTTCTACGGAAAAAGACGGTATCGGTGTGGAAGTGGCCCTGCAGTGGAACGATGGCTTCCAGGAAAACATTTACTGCTTTACCAATAACATTCCGCAGCGTGACGGTGGTACTCACCTTGCCGGCTTCCGTGCGGCGATGACCCGTACCCTCAACGCCTACATGGACAAAGAGGGCTACAGTAAAAAAGCGAAAGTCAGCGCCACCGGCGACGACGCCCGTGAAGGCCTGATTGCCGTGGTATCGGTGAAAGTGCCGGATCCGAAATTCTCCTCACAGACCAAAGACAAGCTGGTCTCCTCCGAGGTGAAATCGGCGGTTGAGCAGCAGATGAACGAACTGCTGAGCGAATACCTGCTGGAAAACCCGTCCGATGCGAAAATCGTGGTCGGCAAAATTATTGACGCCGCGCGCGCGCGCGAAGCCGCGCGTCGTGCCCGTGAGATGACCCGCCGTAAAGGCGCGCTGGATCTGGCTGGCCTGCCGGGCAAACTGGCGGACTGCCAGGAACGCGACCCGGCGCTCTCCGAACTGTACCTCGTGGAAGGGGACTCCGCGGGCGGCTCTGCGAAGCAGGGGCGTAACCGCAAGAATCAGGCGATCCTGCCGCTGAAGGGTAAAATCCTCAACGTTGAGAAAGCCCGCTTCGATAAAATGCTCTCTTCCCAGGAAGTGGCCACGCTGATCACCGCCCTTGGCTGCGGCATCGGCCGCGATGAGTACAACCCGGACAAACTGCGCTATCACAGCATCATCATCATGACCGATGCGGACGTCGACGGCTCGCACATTCGTACCCTGCTGTTGACCTTCTTCTATCGTCAGATGCCGGAGATCGTCGAGCGCGGCCACGTCTATATTGCCCAGCCGCCGCTGTACAAAGTGAAGAAAGGCAAACAGGAACAGTACATTAAAGACGACGAAGCGATGGATCAGTATCAGATCGCTATCGCTCTTGACGGTGCGACCCTGCATACTAACGCCAATGCGCCGGCGCTGGCGGGCGAACCGCTGGAAAAACTGGTTGCCGAGTTTAACGCCACCCAGAAAATGATTGGCCGCATGGAGCGCCGCTTCCCGAAAGCGCTGCTGAAAGAGCTTATCTATCAGCCGACCCTGACCGAGACCGATCTGGCTGACGAACAGAAGGTGACCCGCTGGGTGAACACGCTGGTATCCGAGCTGAATGAGAAAGAGCAGCACGGCAGCCAGTGGAAATTTGATCTCCACGAGAACAAAGAGCTGCAGCATTTTGAACCAGTTATTCGCGTTCGTACCCACGGCGTGGACACCGACTATCCGCTGGATAATGAGTTCATTATGGGGCCGGAATATCGCCGTATCTGTACCCTGGGCGAGAAACTGCGCGGCCTGATGGAAGAAGATGCTTACATCGAGCGCGGCGAACGTCGTCAGCCGGTGGCCAGCTTCGAGCAGGCCCTGGACTGGCTGGTGAAAGAGTCCCGTCGCGGTCTTTCCATCCAGCGCTATAAAGGTCTGGGCGAGATGAACCCGGATCAGCTGTGGGAGACCACCATGGATCCGGACAGTCGCCGCATGCTGCGCGTCACCGTCAAGGATGCCATTGCTGCCGATCAGCTGTTCACCACCCTGATGGGTGATGCGGTTGAACCACGTCGCGCCTTTATCGAAGAAAACGCCCTGAAAGCGGCGAATATCGATATCTAAGCCGTGTGTTCCCCCGGAGCGAGTTTGCCCGGGGTAACGGAATGTCTGAGCCCGGTCGCATGGCGCGACCGGGCTTTTTTTTGCCAGTAAAAGGGGAATCCTCTGCTGCGGTTCCATCCCCCTTTCTGGCCGACACTTTTACTGTTTTTTGAGCGGAATCGCGTTAGCATGAGGGAAGACTCATCTTACCCGGGGATCCTATGGCTATTAAACTGATTGCAATCGATATGGACGGCACTCTGCTGCTGCCAGACCATACCATCTCTCCTGCGGTGAAAGCCGCCATTGCCGCGGCGCGTGAGCGCGGCGTCAACGTGGTGCTGACCACCGGCCGCCCTTACGCCGGCGTTCACAGCTATCTGAAAGAGCTGCATATGGAGCAGCCGGGTGATTACTGCATTACCTACAATGGCGCGCTGGTGCAAAAAGCCGGGGACGGCAGCACCGTGGCGCAAACCGCGTTGAGCTATGACGACTATCGCTTCCTCGAACAGCTTTCCCGCGAGGTCGGCTCCCACTTCCACGCGCTTGATCGCAATACGCTGTATACCGCAAACCGCGATATCAGCTACTACACCGTGCATGAATCCTATGTGGCGACCATCCCGCTGGTGTTCTGCGAAGCGGAAAAGATGGACCCTGAGATCCAGCTGCTGAAAGTCATGATGATCGATGAGCCGGCGATCCTCGACCAGGCCATCGCCCGTATCCCGGCGGAAGTGAAAGAGAAGTACACCGTGCTGAAAAGCGCGCCTTACTTCCTCGAAATACTGGATAAACGCGTCAATAAAGGCACCGGCGTGAAGTCGCTGGCCGATGCGCTGGGTATCAAACCGGAAGAGATTATGGCGATTGGCGATCAGGAAAATGATATCGCGATGATAGAATTCGCCGGCGTCGGCGTGGCGATGGATAACGCCATTCCGGCGGTCAAAGAGGCGGCGAACTTCATTACCAAATCGAACCTCGATGATGGCGTCGCCTTCGCTATTGAAAAATACGTTTTAGCGTAAGCTTCCTTCAGGCCCGGCGTTCTTCGGGCCTGTCTTCTCTTTTTTCATGAACAGATGTTAATCCGCATTTAAATCCCTTACTCCGCACAGGGGATTCTATAAGCTACCCGCCCTCTTTTTTTGCAATTCAGAACTAACATCATATTTTTCATGAATAAACGTCATTATTTGATGTTGGTTACGCTGCCATTCGCCTCTGTTCAGATTTGCGCGGCCGCGGAACCAACGACGCCGCTTGAGCCGGCGTACGCCTATCACGGCGTCGAGCCTGCGGATCTGCCGGCGCCGGCCGACACCGAGGCTGAGACAGCGGAATCGGCGCCGATATTGCCATTTCTAGGCGACGAGGCCAGAAAACGTGGCTACGTCCTGCCGCTGCCGTTTGGCGTCAGCATTAATTATATGGATATGCGGCAGAATATTAATGTCGACAGCATTAGCTTCACCGGCCTGTCGCTGGACGGCCGCAATATCGATTGCGGTAAGGATCCTGTTTGCAAACACGCCGTGAAGAACATTTTCGCTAAGGGGCCGGTCTCGCTGGACAACGCCTTCCAGATTGGCGTCGGTCATACGCGGGAAAGCAGCAAAACCGAGACGCTCAAGCTGGATGCCTGGCTGCTGCCGTTTATGAATGTTTATGGTCTCGTCGGACACACCGAGGGGCACTCCATTTCGCAGATTGCCGTCGGCCTGAAGGGACCGAACGGCAAAGTGGTGCCCATACCCGGGATGCAGGACCTCGACTTTCGCCTCGATTTTAAAGGTACCACCTATGGGATGGGCTCCACGCTGGTGGGCGGCGTCGGCAACTGGTTTACGGTGCTGGACGCTAACTACACCCAGACCCGCTTTGATATCCTCGACGGCAGCATTGATGCGTTTACCTTTTCGCCGCGCGTAGGCTATCGTTTCATTACGCCTTCGGTCGATGCGCTACATCTCCCCGCCGGTAAGCTGAACCTGTGGGTCGGCAGCATGTATCAGGACGTGCAGCAGGAGTTTAAGGGCAGCCTTAACGATCTCTCGATGCCGTCGCCGCTGCTGCAGAATATGGTCAACCTGGCCAACCAGGACAATAACGGTCGCTTCGATGTGAAGCAGCATCTGCAGTCGCCGTGGAACGTGCTGGTGGGCGCACAGTATGAGCTGACGCAGAATTTTAACATCACCACGGAGTTTGGTTTTGCCGAACGTAACAGCTTCTTTATCTCCGGTGAGTATCGCTTTTGAGCCGACCGCTTAACCCTGTTCTGTTGCTTCTGACATGCGCGCTATGCGCGCCGGTCCAGGCCAAGGTCACCAGCCGCGAGCAAATCGACGGCTGGCTGCAGCATCTCGGCGCCAGCGATAAGTTCGACGCCAGCAAAGGCATTGACTGGGGCATGATGCCCGGTCCGTTTTATACGCCGGAGCTGGGGCTGGGCATCGGCACTGCCGTCGTCGGTCTCTACCGTCCCGATCCGCAGGATACCACCAGCCAGAATTCCACGCTGACGCTCAGCGGCTACGCCAGCTCCACCGGCGCCTTTGGCCTTAGCGTGAAAAACTACGCTTTTTTTGACCACGACCGATGGCGAATTTTTGTTGATGGTTCAATGGCCAACACCCCGACGTACTTCTGGGGACAAGGCTTTCATGCCGGCGATAAAGACAACGAAAAAGAGAAATATACCGCCCAGGTGCTGACCCTGCGCCCGACGGTCTACCGACAGCTTATCGACAATGTTTATCTCGGCGCTGGATGGTCGCTGGCGGCGCAGAATGCCGATAAGATGGACCATAACGATCTGCCGAAAATTGAAAATACCCCGCAGGGACCGTCGGTATTCAGCTCGGGTGCCAGCGTCGCGCTCAACTGGGACGATCGCGACTTCGTCCCCAATCCGCGCCGGGGTCAGTATGCCAACTTTCGTTACACCCACTATGCGCCCGGCTTAGGCAGCGATACCCGCTTTGAAGAATTTCAGCTGCACTACAGCCATTATCATGCCCTCAGCGAGAAAAGCGTCCTCGCCTGGGAGGCCGATGGCGCCTTCACCCAGGGCGAGGTACCGTGGAGCATGATGCCGCTGCTGGGCAGCGATGAACGGATGCGCGGCTACTACCAGGGGCGCTACCGGGATAAAAACGTCGTCAGCGGTCAGCTGGAATATCGCCGGCAACTCACCTGGCGGCACGGGATTGTCGCCTGGGCCGGGGCAGGAACCATGGGGCCTTCACTGTCGTCGCTGAATAATGGCCGCTGGCTACCTTCGGCGGGCGTTGGCTACCGCTTTGAATTCAAACCTCGCGTTAACGTTCGCCTCGACTACGGTATCGGCAAAGGCAGCAGCGGCTTTTACTTCCAGGTCGGCGAAGCGTTTTAAGCTCGTCGCCGGGCATTCAACCCGGTGCGGATTGCGGTATGCTAAGGCTACTCTCATATCGGCCCGGTCAGCACACCATGAAACAAGTTACCTTTGCTCCTCGCAACCACCAGCTCACCAACACCCGCACCTGGACCCCCGACAGCCAGTGGCTGGTGTACGACGTCCGCCCGTCCGGCGCGTCGTTCACCGGCGAGACCATAGAGCGAGTGAACGTAAACAGCGGCGCGGTGGAGACCATTTATCGTGCCACGCAAGGCGCGCACGTCGGCGTGGTGACCGTGCATCCAACCCAGGATCGCTATGTGTTTATTCACGGCCCCGAGCGGCCGGATGCACAGTGGCAGTATGATTTTCATCACCGTCGCGGGGTGGTGGCTTTTCAGGATACCGTCGAGAATCTGGACGCCATGGACATTACCGCCCCTTACACCCCCGGGGCGCTGCGCGGCGGCAGCCACGTCCATGTCTATAGCCCCAACGGCCGACTGGTCAGTTTTACCTACAACGATCATGTGCTGCATGAGCGCGACCCGGCGTTGGATCTGCGTAACGTCGGCGTGGCGGCGCCGTATGGACCCGTGACGCCGCCGGGCCACCATCCGCGCGAATACGGCGGCAGCCACTGGTGCGTGCTGGTGAGCCGCACGACGCCGACTCCCGCGCCGGGCAGCGATGAGATTAATCGCGCCTATGAAGAGGGCTGGGTCGGGAACCATGCGCTGGCGTTTATTGGCGATACGCTGGCGGAAAACGGCGACAAAGTCCCGGAGCTGTTTATTGTCGAGCTGCCGCAGGATGAAGCCGGCTGGAAGCAGCCCGGCGGGGCGCCGCTGGCGGGCACCGCAAGCACGATGCCGGCGCCGCCAGCGGGCATCAGTCAGCGTCGTTTGACCTTCACCCACCATCGCCGCTACCCGGGGCTGGTGAACGTTCCGCGCCACTGGGTGCGCGCCAATCCGCAGGCGACGGCGATAGCCTTTCTGATGCGCGACGACGCCGGCGTAGTGCAGCTATGGCTTATTTCCCCGCGGGGGGGCGAGCCGCGGCAGTTGACGCATCACGCGTCGGGTATCCAGTCGGCGTTTAACTGGCATCCGTCGGGAGAGTGGCTGGGCTTTGTACTGGAGGGGCGGATTGCCTGCTGTCATGCCGGCACAGGCGATATCACCTTTTTAACCGAGGCGCATGCTCATGCGCCCTCGGCGGACGCGATCGTCTTTTCGCCAGACGGTAAACAGATTGCCTGGATGGAGGAGGTGGACGGTTATCGTCAGCTGTGGGTTACGCAGACCGGGCGATAACTTACTGGGCAGGCATCGGCGCTGGCGGGATCACCGAGTTGGTCGCCAGCGTGGCCTTCTCGCTCTTTTCGACCCGAGATTTGATTGAGCTGTCGGTGCGGAACATATCCCACGGCAGCAGCAGGGTATCCATGACGGCGGTGAACGGCATGTCCAGCGCCACCAGCGATTTCACACCCCAGTTGGTATTGCTGTCCCCCAGCGTTTGCGCACTGGATCGCGTGCCCGGATAGGTTCCCTCTTTGCCACCGGTATGTGACATTACGCTGGAGCAACCGCTCAGGCTTATTATCCCGCTGAACAGGACCAGCTTTAACAGTCGTCTGCTTTTCATTGTTCTTCCATCGTCGTTTCGGGCGTTGAGATAACCTTGTTGGGTTATATCGGGCCATCCCGTGAATGCATAGCGTTATTGCGCCGCACTGTGGCGGGCATCGCACTTTGCTTTTTGTGCTCCTCCCCCCAGTCTAAGCAATCATCGGCAAACTGCAAAAAAAAACGCCCCGAATCCCTTGAAAAGGACGGGGAGAAACCCATTTTATAGGTGTAACCCGCTGAGAATACGCCTGAGGGGTATTCCGGATTACCGCGGCCTGTCCACGATGGAAGGTCATTTGATTCTCGCTGATTTTCAGGAGCTATTTATTATGCGTAACTTCGATCTCTCCCCGCTTTATCGTTCAGCCATTGGTTTCGACCGCCTGTTTAACCTGCTGGAAAACAATCAAAGCCAGAGCAATGGCGGCTACCCTCCGTATAACGTCGAGCTGGTAGACGAAAACCACTATCGCATCGCCATCGCGGTGGCCGGCTTTGCTGAAAGCGAACTGGAGATCACCGCCCAGGACAATCTGCTGATCGTCAAAGGCGCCCACGCTGCCGAGCAGAAAGAGCGGACCTACCTGTATCAGGGGATCGCCGAGCGCAACTTCGAGCGCAAATTCCAGCTAGCGGAAAACATTCATGTCCGCGGCGCCAACCTGGTAAACGGTCTGCTGTATATCGATCTGGAACGGGTGATCCCGGAAGCGAACAAGCCGCGCCGTATCGAAATCAACTAATTGTCTCTCTCAGGCCGCAAGGCGGCCTGATGTAACAACCTGCTCGCCGTCAGGGAGCAGATGCGAATTCACGCAATTCGCAGACATTCACTCGCTTCTTAGAAGGAGAAAACAGTATGCGTAACTACGATTTATCCCCCCTGCTGCGTCAATGGATCGGTTTTGACAAACTGGCCAGCGCCCTGCAAACCGCCGGTGAAAGCCAGAGCTTCCCGCCCTATAACATCGAAAAAAGCGACGATAACCACTACCGCATCACCCTTGCGCTGGCCGGTTTCCGTCAGGAAGATCTGGATATTCAACTGGAAGGCACCCGCCTGGTGGTAAAAGGCACACCGCAGCAGCCGGAAAAAGAGACCACCTGGCTACACCAGGGGCTGGTGAGCCAGGCCTTCAGCCTGAGCTTCACCCTCGCTGACAACATGGAGGTCTCTGGCGCGACCTTCACCAACGGTCTGCTGCATATCGATCTGACCCGCAATGAGCCTGAGCAGATCGCCCCGCAGCGTATCGCCATCAGCGAACGACCGGCGTTAAATAGTTAATTAAGCGAAAAACTTATAAAGCCCCGATTTTCGGGGCTTTTTTGTGCCTGTCTGTTTGCTGGTATTGTGCGCCAGGCAGCATACAACCCGCCTGGCCGCGGTCATAATCCCTGTTAATAATAATGTTATTCACAGGGACGGTACCATGAGTGAGATAGCATTGACGGTCAGCGTACTGGCGCTGGTGGCGGTGGTTGGGTTGTGGATCGGCAATGTCAAAATCCGCGGCGTTGGCTTTGGTATTGGCGGCGTGTTATTTGGCGGCATTATCGTCGGTCACTTTGTCGATCAGGCGGGCGTCGCCCTCAGCAGCCCGATGCTGCATTTTATTCAGGAATTCGGCTTGATCCTGTTTGTCTACACCATCGGTATCCAGGTGGGACCGGGCTTTTTCGCCTCGCTGCGGGTCTCAGGCCTGCGGCTCAATCTGTTCGCTATCCTGATCGTGATTCTCGGCGGCCTGGTCACCGCGGTGCTGCATAAGCTGTTCAATATTCCTCTCCCGGTGGTGCTTGGCATCTTCTCCGGCGCGGTGACCAACACGCCGGCGCTGGGGGCCGGGCAGCAAATCCTGCGCGATCTCGGGGTGCCGTTCGAGGTGGTCGATCAGATGGGGATGAGCTACGCGATGGCGTATCCGTTCGGCATCTGCGGCATTCTGCTGACCATGTGGCTGGTACGCCTGTTCTTTCGCATCAATGTCGAGAAAGAGGCCCAGCAGTTTGAGGAGAGCAGCGGCAACGGCCATGCCCATTTGCACACCATCAACGTGCGGGTGGAGAACCCCAACCTCCACCAGATGGCTATTCAGGATGTGCCGATGCTCAACAGCGACAATATCGTCTGTTCGCGGCTGAAGCGCGGTGAGCTGCTGATGGTGCCTGCGCCGGGAACCCTTATCCAGGCCGGCGATCTGCTGCACCTGGTGGGGCGGCCGGAGGATCTGCACAATGCGCAACTGGTGATCGGCCAGGAGGTGGCCACCTCGCTGTCAACGCGCGGCACCGACCTGAAGGTGGAGCGGGTGGTGGTGACTAACGAGAAAGTGCTGGGGAAGAAAATACGCGATCTGCACGTCAAACAGCGCTATGACGTGGTGATCTCCCGGCTTAATCGCGCAGGCGTCGAACTGGTGGCCAGCAGCAGCGCCAGCCTGCAGTTTGGCGATATCCTCAACCTGGTCGGCCGTCCGGAGGCGATTGACGCCGTGGCCGCCGAGCTGGGTAACGCCCAGCAGAAGCTGCAGCAGGTTCAGATGCTGCCGGTATTTATCGGCATCGGCCTCGGGGTACTGCTGGGTTCTATCCCGTTGTTTATTCCCGGCTTCCCCGCCGCCCTGAAGCTGGGGCTAGCCGGGGGGCCGCTGATTATGGCGCTGATCCTCGGGCGTATCGGTAGCATCGGCAAGCTGTACTGGTTTATGCCGCCGAGCGCCAACCTGGCGCTGCGCGAGCTGGGGATCGTGCTGTTTCTGGCGGTGGTCGGGCTAAAATCGGGGGGCGACTTTGTGGCGACCCTGACCCAGGGCGATGGCCTGAGCTGGATCGCTTACGGCATTTTCATCACCGCCATCCCGCTGCTGACGGTAGGCATTCTCGCGCGCATGCTGGCGAACATGAACTATCTGACGCTGTGCGGCATGCTGGCCGGCTCGATGACCGACCCGCCGGCGCTGGCCTTCGCCAACAATCTGCACGCCACCAGCGGCGCGGCGGCGCTCTCTTACGCTACCGTCTATCCGCTGGTGATGTTTCTGCGGATTATCACCCCGCAGCTACTCGCCGTGCTGTTCTGGGGGCTGAGCTAGCGGGCTGTGCGTCTGGACGCGGCGCAGATGGTAGTCCACCTGATACTCGCTGGCGTTGCGGAACATGACCGAATAGTTAAGAAACTCGCCGCTGTCGCTGTAGGAAAGGGAGGTAATACGCAGCAGCGGCGTCTGCTCCGGGACGTTCATTGAGCGCGCCAGCTGCTTGTCCGCCAGCACCGGCGTCAGCGTTTCATAGTTCCCGCTGATGATGATCCCGCACTCCTTCTCAATATAATCAAATTTCGACCCTTCCAGATGACTCAGCGACAGGTTGCGGAACAGCTTCACCGGCATATAGCTATCCTCCAGCATCAGCGGCTTGCCGTCGACGAAGCGCACCCGCCGTGAGAAGTAGATCCGTTCATCAATTTTAATCCGCAGCAGGCTGGCGATGGCCGGCGGGGCAGGCATCACTTCGAAGGCCAGCACCTGGCTCACCACCTCTTTACCCTGTTTGCGCAGCACTTCCGCCAGGCCGGTGAGATTGCTGGTTTCATGATGGACGTCTTTGCGCGCCACGTAGGTCCCCGAGCCGTGACGACGGACCACCAGCCCCCAGTCCACCAGCAGGTCGATGGCTTTGCGGATGGTCATGCGCGCCACCCCGAACTCCTCGGCCAGTTTTTTCTCTCCCGGCAGCGGGCTGCCGATGGCGAAGTCGGCAGAATTCAGCCGTAGCCGCAGGCGGTCAGCAATGGATTTGTAGATCACCAGTAGTCCTCTTGTACAGGAAAGGGCGAGGTTATTTTCTTCACCTTTTAGCAAAAAATAGGTTTTAAGACAGATAGTTATTATCCATTCATTAGATCGATTACATCCTTTAGCTTATCGATGTCTAACTTTTGTTAGCGAAGTAGACAACTTTGGCCAAATTAAAACCATGAAAGCGATCACGAATCGCAACGGCGCGGCATGTTGTCGGACGGGCAAATTCCTATTCTCGAGTGAGGCCGGTAACCAAGAAAAAGAAGGCCATTCACCCTACGAGTTGTTATATGAGGATTTCCCAATGCTCAGTCAAATACAACGCTTTGGCGGCGCCATGTTTACCCCGGTTTTATTGTTTCCTTTCGCCGGGATCGTGGTCGGTATCGCCATTATGTTGCGCAACCCGATGTTCGTCGGCGAAGCGCTGACCGCACCCGACAGCCTGTTTGCACAGATCGTTCACATCATCGAAGAGGGCGGCTGGACCGTCTTTCGTAATATGCCGCTGATTTTCGCCGTCGGCCTGCCGATTGGCCTGGCGAAGCAGGCCCAGGGCCGGGCCTGTCTGGCGGTACTGGTGAGCTTTCTCACCTGGAACTACTTTATCAATGCCATGGGGATGACCTGGGGCCACTTCTTCGGCGTCGACTTTTCCGTTGAACCCACGGCCGGCAGCGGCCTGACGATGATTGCCGGGATTAAAACCCTCGACACCAGCATTATCGGGGCGATCGTCATCTCCGGCCTGGTGACGGCCCTGCATAATCGCTATTTCGATAAACCCCTGCCGGTGTTCCTCGGCATCTTCCAGGGCTCATCGTTTGTGGTCATTGTCGCCTTCCTCGCGATGATCCCCTGCGCCTGGCTGACGCTGCTCGGCTGGCCAAAAGTCCAGCTGGGTATTGAATCGCTACAGGCCTTCCTGCGCTCTGCCGGCGCGCTTGGGGTGTGGGTTTACATCTTCCTTGAGCGCATTCTGATCCCCACCGGCCTGCACCACTTCGTCTATGGCCCGTTCATCTTTGGCCCGGCGGTGGTGGAGGGGGGACTACAGGTCTACTGGGCAGAGCATCTGCAGGCGTTCAGTCAGAGTACGGAACCGCTGAAGACGCTGTTCCCGGAGGGCGGCTTTGCCCTGCACGGTAACTCGAAAGTGTTTGGTTCGGTGGGCATTGCGCTGGCGCTCTACTTCACCGCCGCGCCGGAAAATCGCGTCAAGGTTGCCGGCCTGCTGATCCCCGCCACGTTGACCGCGATGCTGGTCGGGATCACCGAGCCGCTGGAGTTCACCTTCCTGTTCATCTCGCCGCTGCTGTTCGCCGTCCACGCGGTGCTGGCGGCGTCCATGGCGACGGTAATGTACATCTGCGGGGTGGTGGGCAATTTCGGCGGCGGCCTGCTCGACCAGTTCTTGCCGCAAAACTGGATCCCAATGTTTCATCACCACGCCTCGATGATGTTCATTCAGATAGGTATTGGTCTCTGTTTCACCGCCCTCTACTTCGTGGTCTTCCGCACCCTGATCCTGCGTCTGAACCTGAAGACGCCGGGCCGGGAAGAGAGTGAAATCAAGCTCTACAGCAAGGCCGATTACCAGGCGGCACGAGGTAAAACCACGGCCGCCGCCGCGCCAGAGACCCGGCTGGGTCAGGCCGCTGGCTTCCTGCAGGCCCTCGGCGGCGCACGCAACATTGAAAGTATCAATAACTGCGCCACCCGACTGCGCATCGCGCTGGTCGATATGGCGAAAACGCAAAGTGACGACGTCTTTAAAGCGCTGGGCGCCCACGGGGTAGTTCGCCGCGGCAACGGGATTCAGGTCATCGTCGGCCTGCACGTTCCCCAGGTGCGCGACCAGCTGGAAAACCTGATGAAAGATTCTCTTTCGACCGAACATACCACTATGACGGAGGCAGTATCATGAAAAAATTCTCAGTTGTTATCGCAGGCGGCGGCAGCACCTTCACTCCGGGCATTGTCCTGATGCTGCTGGCAAACCAGGATCGTTTTCCGCTGCGGTCGCTGAAATTTTATGACAACGACGGCGCGCGCCAGGAGACCATCGCCGAGGCGTGCAAAGTGATCCTCAAAGAGCAGGCGCCGGAGATTGAATTCAGCTATACCACCGATCCGCAGGCGGCGTTTACCGATGTTGATTTCGTCATGGCGCATATCCGCGTCGGGAAATATCCGATGCGTGAACAGGATGAGAAAATCCCGCTGCGCCACGGCGTGCTGGGCCAGGAGACCTGCGGACCGGGCGGGATCGCCTACGGTATGCGCTCTATCGGCGGCGTGCTGGAGCTGGTGGATTATATGGAAAAATATTCGCCGAACGCCTGGATGCTCAACTACTCCAACCCGGCGGCGATTGTGGCGGAAGCCACCCGCCGTCTGCGGCCAAACGCCAAAATCCTCAACATCTGCGATATGCCAATCGGTATCGAAGGGCGGATGGCGCAGATTGTTGGCCTCAAAGACCGTAAACAGATGCGCGTGCGCTACTACGGCCTTAACCACTTCGGCTGGTGGACTTCGATTGAGGATCTCGACGGCAACGATTTGATGCCAAAACTGCGCGAATATGTGGCGAAATACGGCTATGTGCCGCCTTCTAACGACCCGCACACCGAGGCCAGCTGGAACGACACTTTTGCCAAAGCGAAAGATGTGCAGGCGCTGGATCCGCAGACCATGCCGAATACCTATCTGAAATATTACCTGTTCCCGGACTACGTGGTGGCCCACTCCAACCCGGAACGCACCCGCGCCAATGAGGTGATGGATCATCGCGAGAAAAACGTCTTCAGCGCCTGCCGGGCGATTATTGCCGCCGGGAAATCCTCCGCTGGCGATTTGGAAATTGACGAGCACGCGTCGTATATCGTCGATCTGGCGACGGCCATCGCCTTTAACACCCAGGAAAGGATGCTGCTGATTGTGCCGAACAACGGCGCGATCCATAACTTTGACGCTGACGCGATGGTGGAAATTCCTTGCCTGGTGGGTCACAACGGGCCGGAGCCGCTGACGGTCGGCGACATCCCGCACTTCCAGAAAGGGATGATGAGCCAGCAGGTGGCGGTGGAAAAACTGGTGGTCGATGCCTGGGAACAGCGCTCTTACCACAAGCTGTGGCAGGCGATTACCCTGTCGAAAACCGTGCCGAGTGCCTCGGTGGCAAAAGCGATCCTCGACGACCTGATTGCCGCCAACAAAGATTACTGGCCGGAGCTGCATTAATCCCCGCCGTTGACCGGCGCCCTGCGGGGCGCCGGTTCTTCTCCCCGGTTCCTGATTTACGCTATGCTGAAGCCTGCTGCGCGATGAACAAGGAACCGTCATGAAAATCTCCCGCCTCGGCGAAGCGCCGGATTACCGCTTTTCGCTGGCTAACGAACGTACCTTTCTGGCATGGATCCGCACGGCGCTCGGTTTTCTCGCCGCTGGCGTCGGTCTTGACCAGCTGGCGCCAGACTTTGCCACGCCGCTGATCCGTGAAATTCTCGCCCTGCTGCTGTGCCTGTTTGCCGGCGGCATGGCCATCTATGGCTATCTGCGCTGGCTGAATAACGAGAAGGCGATGCGCCTGAAGCAGGATCTCCCCTATACCCGGACGCTGCTGGTGATTAGCATCCTGCTGCTGGCGGTGGTGGTCGCGGTGATGCTGCTGGTGCTGTATGGCGGATAAACGCCGGGCGCGGCGGGAAAGCGACCCGGGGCTACAGCCAGAGCGTACCTCGCTGGCCTGGTTTCGCACCCTGTTGGGCTATGGCGCGCTGATGGCGCTGGCGATTAAGCACAGCTGGCACCGCGCCGGACTGCCTTTCTGGCTGTCGATCGGCGTGCTGACGATAGTGGCGGTGATACTCTGGGGCTATACCCGCCGTCGTCATCTGATGGACGTCGACGATAGCGATTTTTTACAGCCGCGGGCGGTTCGTGACAAATTTTTGATCGCACTCGCAGTACTTTCTCTGGCATTCCTGTTTGCTGTTACTCACCTTCAACAGATCGTTTTATTCATTAGGGATATGTCATGACAGGATGTCCGGCGAATTTGCCTCTTACTCATGCCCCCGGCCAGCACCATGACACTCCCTTTCAGGCTGTCGTTGTGGAGGCGCATCATTGCCATCAACCGCAGGCGTTCTATGCGCAGCTGCGTCAACAGGGACTCACGGCTATCCATTTTATTCCGCAGCTGGCGGCCGGCGACGCCGCGCTTTGGGGTGAGTTTCTCTGCGCAGTCTTTCACCGCTGGGTGCGGGAAGATATTGGCCGTATCAATATTTTGCTGTTTAGCGAGACGCTGAGCGCCTGGTGCGGCGAGTTGATAACGCAGGCGGGGGCGCTGGCGGCCAACAGCGCCTGCTACGGCTGTCCGTGGCTACGCCTGTGCCGCTGCGGCGAACAGGAAGACCCGCTGTGCGCGGGTTACCGGCAGTTTTACGATCTCAGCGGGCCCTATATGCGGGTGATGCGGGACCTGCGCCGACAGCAGCGGCCGCCAGAGGCGTTGATGCCGCTGCTGCGCTGAAGATTAGCGCCCCTTCGCCAGATACTGCGCCATCTCCTCTTCCGGCACCATTCCGCCGCCGGTGGCCCACACCAGGTGGGTCGCCTGCTGCAGCTGTTGCTCACTCAGCCCCTGCAGCTGATGGTACGCTTTGCTGGCACAGACGCGCTGCGGCCCGGCCATTCCGGCCAGCGCGGAGGGTTCAAGGCGGATATTTTCCGCTGTCGCCAGCCAGCCCAGCATGTCATACATCGTCTGGTCATCAAGGGTATAGAACCCGTCGAGCAGGCGCTCCATTGCCCGGCCAACGAAGCCGGACGCCCGGCCGACCGCCAGACCGTCGGCGGCGGTCAGATTATCAATGCCTAAATCCTGCACCGCTATCTGGTCATGAAGCCCGGTATAGACGCCGAGCAGCATGCAGGGGGAGTGGGTCGGTTCGGCGAACAGGCAGTGAACGTGGTCGCCAAAGGCCAGCTTGAGGCCAAACGCCACGCCGCCAGGGCCGCCGCCGACGCCGCACGGCAGGTAGACGAACAGCGGATGGTCGGTATCGACCACCCGTCCGGCTTTGGCGAACTGCGCCTTCAGGCGCTCGCCGGCCACGGCATAGCCGAGGAACAGCGTGCGCGAATTTTCATCGTCGATGAAAAAGCAGTTTGGGTCGGATTCCGCCGCCTTGCGCCCCTGTTCGACCGCCACGCCGTAGTCCTCTTCATACTCCACCACCGTCACGCCGTGGCTGCGCAGTTTGGCCTTTTTCCACGCCCGGGCGTCTGCGGACATATGCACGGTAACCTTAAAGCCGATGCGGGCGCTCATGATGCCGATCGACATCCCGAGGTTGCCGGTGGAGCCGACGGCGATGCTGTACTGGCTGAAGAACTGTTTAAACTCCGGCGTCAGCAATTTGCGATAATCGTCTGCGGTAGTCAGCAGTCCGGCTTCCAATGCCAGCTTTTCCGCATGGGTCAGCACTTCATAAATGCCGCCGCGCGCTTTGATCGAGCCGGAGATCGGCAGATGGCTGTCTTTTTTCAGCAGCAGTTCGCCGCCAATCGGCTGGCCGAATTTTTGCTCAAGGCGGTGCTTCATTGCTGGAATGGCGACCACTTCCGATTCGATAATCCCGCCGCTGGCGGCTGTTTCCGGGAAGGCTTCCGCCAGATAGGGCGCGAAGCGCTGCAGGCGGGCATGGGCGTCCTGCACGTCGTCGGCGGTCAGGCCGACGTAAGGCAATCCCTTCGCCAGGGTGGTGGTGGCGGGGTTAAACCAGGTGGTTTCTTTCAGGGCGATCAGATCCTGCACAAGCGGGAAGGTCGCGGTTAAGGTGGTCAGGTCAGCGTGTTTCATCATACGTCTCTTTGCGCTCAGATAATGAAAGAAAGCAGGAAGGTGGCGGCCAGTGCAAGTAGCGACGCGATAAAAGTCGCCGTCGTGTAGTACTTGAACGTTTCACTGAGGCTGGCGCCGCAGTACTGTTTTACCAGCCAGAACAGGGAGTCGGTGACGATCGTGCAGCCAATGGCGCCGGAACCGATGGCAATGGCGATGATCTCCGGGCTGACGCCGGGATAAAGCGGCAGCATCGGGGCAACGATGGCGGTAGCGCCCATCATCGCCACGGTGGCGGAGCCAACGGCGGCGTGCAGGATAAGCGCCACCAGCCAGGCCAGCAAAATCGGGTGCATATCGAGGTTCGACAGGATCACCGCCAGGCTATCGGCCAGGCCGCTGGATTTTAAAATCGCGTTGAATGCGCCGCCTGCGCCGATAATCAGCAGGATGTTGGCGATAGACCCAAAGCCGTTTTCCGTATGGGTCAGCAGGATGCCCATCCCCATCTGCCGACGAATGCCGAGCATGTAATAGGCGACAAAGACGGCGATAAACATCGCGGTGATCGGGTTGCCGATAAATTCCAGCACCGTATACAGCTTGCCGCCTTTCGCCATGTTCAGTTCGGCGACGGTTTTCACCAGCATCAGGCCAATCGGCAGCAGTACGGTAAACAGCGTGGCGCCGAGCGACGGCAGCGTCGACGCCTCGCGGACCTCAAGGTTGGCAAATTCGGCCGGAACCGGTTTGTACGGCAGGCGGTTGCCTAACGCTCTGAGAAACAGCGGACCGCCAACCAGCGAGGCGATCAGACCGACCAGCAGGCCATAAACAATCACTGTGCCGATATCGGCGCCCAGTTTGTTAGCGACAAACAGGGCCGCCGGATGCGGGGGGACCACGCAGTGCACCGCCATCAGCGCGGTACACAGCGGAATAGCTAGCTTCAGCAGCGAGGTATGGGTTTTTTTGGCGATGGAGAAGGCCAGGGGGATCAGCAGGACCACGCCGACTTCGACAAACAGCGTGATGCCGCAGATCAGGCCGACCAGCACCATAATCACGTCCGCCGACAGCCAGCGGCAGCGCTGCAGCGCCAGGCCGATGCGCTCCGCCGCGCCGGAGACCTCCATCATCTTGCCGAGAATGGTGCCGAGACCAATCACCGCCGCCAGGAAGCCCAGCGTGCCGCCGATCCCGCTCTCGATGGCGTTGACCATCTCCAGCGGGCCCATTCCCATCATCGCGCCGACGAAAAAGCTCGCCAGCAGCAGCGCCAGAAAAGGATGAAACTTCAGTTTGACGATCGTTAAGACGATTAACACGATGCTGATCAGCAGCGTGCTCACAACCCAGACTTGCGAACCCATATTCCACCTCGCCTGTGAATAATCTGGCCTTATTGAAGCGAGAATCGTCATGGGCTGACAAACGATATAAATGGGCTTTAAGGTGAGGAGAATTGAATCAAATGGGTGATTTAGTTCAAAAACGGACCATTAAATATGCTATGGGTCAAATTAATTCACCCTTTAGCGGCAAAATCGCCGTGATTTTTTTATCATCAACAACCACTGTATTTGCCAGGAACGCGTGATGGATGTGCTAAAAACCTTAGGTACCCGGTTGCTGAACGGCTGGCAGCTCTCCAGGCTGTCGACCTTTGAAGTGGCGGCGCGGCACGAGTCGTTTGCCCTGGCCGCCGACGAGCTGGCGCTCACGCCTGGCGCCGTCAGCCACCGGATTAATCAGCTTGAAGCGGAGCTGGGGATCCTGCTCTTTGTCCGCTCGCATCGCAAAGTTGAGCTGACGCGTGAAGGTAAGCGGGTCTACTGGGCGCTGAAGTCGTCGCTGGATGGCCTCAATCAGGAGATCCTCGACATCAAAAACCAGGAGCTCTCCGGCAGTCTGACGGTCTACTCGCGGCCCTCTATCGCCCAGTGCTGGCTGGTGCCGGCCTTGGGTGACTTTACCCGCCGTTACCCGGCCATCTCCCTCACCGTGCTGACCGGCAACGAGAACGTTAACCTGCAGCGGACGGGCATCGATCTGGCGATCTATTTTGATGATGCGCCGTCGTCGCAGCTGAGCCACCATTTTCTGATGGATGAGGCGATCGTGCCGGTATGTACGCCAAATTACGCGCAACAGCGGCAGTTAATGTCGAATCCGGGCAATCTGCGCCACTGTACGTTGCTCCACGACCGCCAGGCATGGAGCAACGATTCCGGCACCGACGAGTGGTATAGCTGGGCGCAGCAGTTTGCGGTGGAACTGCCGCCATCGTCGGGGATTGGCTTCGATCGTTCCGATTTAGCGACGATTGCGGCGATGAATCATGTCGGGGTGGCGATGGGGCGTAAGCGGCTGGTGCAGAAGCGGCTGGAGAGTGGGGAGTTGATCGCCCCGTTTGGCGATATGACGCTGAAATGCCACCAGCACTACTATGTAACCACCCTGCCGGGTCGCCAGTGGCCGAAAATCGACGCCTTTATCGAGTGGCTGCATAGCCTGACATAAGACAAAAGCAGCCACCGGGAGGTAGCCCGGATAAGGCGTCAGCCGCTATCCGGGGAGCGCCAAGCGGTGCTTAGACCGGCTGCTGATGGTGGGTAAAGCGCGAGGCCAGCGGCAGCCAGCACAGCAGAATCAACAGACCCATCAGCATCATCAGCAGACCGAGGCTGCCCTGACCGTTTTGCGGCATCATCGCCGACAGCCAGGCCAGTACGCCGGAGCCGATATTCTGCAAGCCGCCAACCAGCGCCCCGGCGGTACCGGCGAGGAACGGGAATGGCTCCATCGCGCCGCTGGTGGCCAGCGGGAACAGCATGCCGGCGCCGAAGAAGAACAGCGCCGCCGGCACCAGCAGGGTCCAGACGGTCATGACGCCCAGCAGCCCCGGGATCCACATCATCAGACCCGCCAGCAGGCAGCAGATAACCGATTGCCACATCAGGGTCGGGAAACGCTTGTTGGGGCGGCCGGCAAACCAGGCGCCGAAGAAGGCCGCCGGGATCGGCAGAATAAACAGAATACTCACCGCCATGCTGCTCAGGCCGAGCACCGCGCCCATCAGTACGCCGGAACAGGCTTCGAATACCGCAATCCCCGCCAGGCCGCCGATCAGCATCAGCAGATAGCAGTTAAACGCGCCAGTGCCGAACAGCGTTTTGTAGCTGGCCAGAAGTTTGGTGCGCGGCGCGCCCTCCGGGCGCGTTTCCGGCATCCATTTCGCCATGCTGAAGGTCACCCCGGCGCACAGAACCAGCAGGAAAGCGTAACAGGCGCGCCAGCTCCACAGGGTGTCGAGGATGCCGCCGAGCAACGGGGCAATCAGCGGGCTGACCAGAATACCCATATTTAACAGACTATTGGCATGACGCAGCTGGGCGCCTTCGTACAGATCGCGGGGCAGGGTGCGCGCCATCACGCCGCCGACGCCGGTGCCCATCCCTTGCATGGCGCTGGCGGCGATCAGCACCGGCAGGCTATGGGTGGTCATGGCGACCAGCGTCGCCAGCATAAAAATCGACATCCCGACGAGGATCACCGGGCGGCGACCGATGCGGTCGGAGAGCGGGCCGTAAAACAGCTGTGAAATACCGTAGGTCAGCAGGTAGGCCGCCATCACGCTTTGAACCGCCCCTTCGCGAACGTTCAGCGCGACCGCCATGTCGGCGATGGCCGGAATATATATGGTCTGCGCCATCTGGCCAACGGCCACCAGCAGTACCAGCATCAACAACAAATTGAAGTTTTTATGCCGTTTCATGTCGATGAATACTTTGTGAGTAAAGAGAAATGAAGAATATGTGACTGGCACATCCCGTAATCGATGGAGGAATCTACCATATAAAAATGACAGAACAACTGCAAAGTGCCGATTGTTGAGGGGATTCCAGGCAGATTATGTAAACAGGAACGGCAACTAATGTTGCCATTGCAGGCTACGCAAGGCGCAGGAGGATCGCCCCGGCGGCAATCCCGCAGGCGGCGAAGATGCGCAGCGGCATCAGTTGCTCTTTCAGGACGATAAAAGCGATCAGCGCGCCGAACAAAATGGAGGTTTCACGCAGCGCGGCGACCACCGCCAGCGGCGCCTGGGTCATCGCCCACAGCGCCAGGCCGTAGGAGCCCATGGTGCCGATACCGCCGAGGATACCTTTTCGCCAGTGCAGGCGCAGATAGCGGCTGGCTTCAGCGCGGCGGGTCATCATTGCCCAGCTTAGCAGGCAGAAGCCGTTCATAAAAAAGGTCCACAGGGTATAGCCCAGCGCCGAGCCCGCCAGCCGGACGCCGGTGCCGTCCACCAGCGTATAGCCGGCGATGAAGCAGGCGTTGATCAGCGCCAGCACGATGCCTTTGCGCGAGCTGGCGCGGCCGTTAAAGGCCATCGCCAGAATAGCCAGGCAGATGACGCCGATGCCCAGCCAGGCCAGCGGCGACAAACGATCGCCGAGAAACAGCACGCTTATCGCCGCCACCAGCAATGGGGCAGTTCCCCGCATCAGCGGATAGGTCTGGCTCATATCCGACACCTGATAGGTCTTCGCCACCAGCACCGTATACACCACCTGTAACGCGCACGACGCCAGCAGATAGGGGGCGCTGGCAAGCGTTGGCTGCGGGGAAAAGGGCAGCATCACCAGCGCGATCAGCGCGGCCGAGCCGCTGACGCCGATCGCCGCGTACATTTTATCGCCGCTGGCTTTGACAATAGCGTTCCAGCTGGCGTGCAGCAGGGCGGCGAACAGCAAAATGCAGAATACGGTGATGGTCATCGCAGACAGGTTCAACAGTGAAGGTCACCGGACTGTAACACGCGCCCGCGCTGCCAGCCAGCGGGGGCTACAGCGAACAAAACAGGCGATGCGTCACCCGCGGTTCATCGTACACCGGGCGAAAGCCAAGCCTTTCATAAAAGGGCCAGGCCTGCGCCGGGGCGTGGGTGTTGAGAAAATCAAACCAGGCGCTGGAGTGGGTGATAACCGAGACCAGCAACTGCTGGCCGATCCCCCGGCGGCGGTAGCGCTCGCTGATGTAGAGATGGCGAATACGCCCGGCCCGCGGCTGCGGGCTGAAGGGATCGCTATTGATGCCGCATACCCCAACCAGCTGGTGGTTCACAAAGGCACCCAGCAGCGTTTCGCCCGGCGCGGTAAAGCGGTTTTTGCCGCTCTGCCAGTTTTCCGCCAGGCGGCGCAGCATATTGAAATGCTGTTCAAGGCTTTCGGTGCGCAGCGCCGCGAACCCCGGGGCATCCGGCGTCGTGGCGGCAATTAACAGGGGTGGCATAGCTTCCTCCATCAAGTCATCCCGGGACGCCCGGCGGGCGCCTGCAGGGGGGCGGTTTCCCGCCCCCCTCAGGTGCGACTTGAACCTGAATCAGCGGAACTGTTTCAGGACTGCATCAAGTAGTTGCAACACAGCAACCATGAGTTTCAGGATTAAAATAATAATATCCATTCCGCCCATACGCGCGTCTCCTGTGGTTAAGGAGCACAATAAGCTGACGTACCTTTCCGCTGCCTGTTGCCAGCTTATCCCTGCCTGTCGCCGGCGGCGTCGCCCTGGCCAATGGTTGCTCCTTCCGTGGACGGCTTCCCGGCCCGCCGCCAGCAACGACAGGGGTGCGCAGCGCTGAACCACGCGTTGCCGCGCGGACCAGTGACTGCACGTTGTTGACGTAACACAGTGTGCTCTCTCGGGGTTAAGGCACTGACGGCACCACCCGTTTCAGCCAGGACTTCGTTGCGCCGGTCAAACTTGCGGCCCCCGAATGGCACACCATGAACACACCCAGTATAGATAAATACTGTATGGATGAACAGTATTTTTTGGACAAATCCGCCGCTCTCGCCCATACTCTATGACAGAGAAAAAGCGACCTTAAATTGCGCGAACTGCAGCGATCGCGTATACTTTTGGCGTTGACGTAATACAGTGTGCTTGCGGCTACCACCTGTAACCATACTGATAAAAACCTCGCTCCGGCGGGGTTTTTTGTTTTCTGCCCTTTTGCGCCGAACTGTGATCTTTCGCGCAAATTTTCGTGGATGAAAATAAATCCATTGTGAAAACGTAAAACCTGTGTTTGTATAAATTCAGCTTATTTTTCGACACAACAGGTCCCTAATGAACGCAACCCTGATCGCTTCGACCCTACTAAAAACCGCGCCAGCCGCGGTGGTCGTCGTGTCTGTGGTGGTCGTCGTCGGCAATGCGCCGTAGGGTCCGGAACAACACGAATTCCAAACCCCGCCGGCGCAAACCGAGCGGGGTTTTTTGTTGGCGAGCCCCCCGGTAAAGTCGGCCCAGAAGAAAAGGACTGGAGCATGGCAAGTTCGGGCACCACATCAAACACAATGCGCTTTACCGGCGCGCAGCTGGTTGTTCATTTACTGGAACGCCAGGGTATCACTATGGTTAGCGGCATTCCGGGCGGCTCCATCCTGCCTATTTACGATGCCTTAAGCCAGAGCACGCAGATCCGCCACATCCTGGCGCGCCACGAGCAGGGCGCGGGCTTTATCGCCCAGGGGATGGCGCGTACCGAAGGCAAACCAGCGGTCTGTATGGCCTGCAGCGGCCCGGGGGCGACGAACCTGGTGACGGCGATCGCCGATGCCCGCCTGGATTCGATTCCATTGGTCTGCATCACCGGCCAGGTGCCGGCATCGATGATTGGCACCGACGCCTTCCAGGAAGTGGACACCTACGGCATCTCTATCCCCATCACCAAACATAACTATCTGGTGCGCGACATCGCTGAGCTGCCGCAGGTGATCAGCGACGCCTTCCGTATTGCTCAGTCCGGGCGTCCCGGGCCGGTGTGGATAGACATTCCTAAGGACGTACAGTCGGCGACCATTGAGCTGGAAACGTTGCCGGAACCGGGCGAGCGCGCCGCTCCGCCGGCATTCGCCCCCGAAAGCGTGCGCGAAGCGGCGGCGATGATCAATGCGGCGAAGCGTCCGGTGCTCTATCTGGGCGGCGGGGTGATTAACGCGCCGCAGGAGATCCGTGAGCTGGCGGAAAAAGCCAATCTGCCGACCACCATGACCCTGATGGCGCTGGGCATGCTGCCGAAGGCGCACCCGCTGTCGCTGGGGATGCTGGGGATGCACGGCGCGCGCAGCACCAACTTCATTCTGCAGGAAGCGGATTTACTGATTGTTTTAGGCGCGCGTTTTGATGACCGGGCGATTGGCAAGACCGAGCAGTTCTGCCCGAACGCGAAGATTATCCACGTCGATATCGACCGCGCCGAGCTGGGCAAAATCAAGCAACCGCACGTGGCGATTCAGGGCGATGTGGCGGAAGTCTTAGCCCAGCTGAACCCGCAGATTGAGGCGCAGCCGCGCGAGGAATGGCGCCAGCTGGTGGCCGACTTGCAGCGCGAATTCCCTTGCGCCATCCCGCAGGAAAGCGACCCGCTCTCCCATTACGGCCTGATTAACGCCGTGGCCGCCTGCGTGGATGATGAAGCGATCATCACTACCGACGTTGGCCAGCACCAGATGTGGACGGCGCAGGCCTACCCGCTCAACCGTCCGCGCCAGTGGCTGACCTCCGGCGGCCTCGGCACCATGGGCTTCGGCCTGCCGGCGGCGATCGGCGCGGCGCTGGCGAATCCGCAGCGCAAGGTTATCTGCTTCTCCGGCGACGGCAGCCTGATGATGAATATTCAGGAGATGGCTACCGCCGCTGAAAATCAGCTGGATGTAAAAATTATTCTGCTGAACAACGAAGCGCTGGGGCTGGTGCATCAGCAGCAGAGCCTGTTTTATCAGCAGGGCGTTTTTGCCGCCACTTATCCGGGGATGATTAACTTTATGCAGATTGCCGCCGGTTTTGGCCTGCAAACCTGTGATTTAAATAACGAAGCCGATCCGCAGGCGGCGCTGCAGGCGATCATCGCTCGTCCGGGACCGGCGCTGATCCACGTGCGCATCGACGCGCAGCAGAAAGTGTATCCGATGGTACCGCCGGGTGCGGCCAATACTGAAATGGTGGGGGAATAAGCCATGCAAAAACAATGTGATAACGTCATTCTGGAACTCACCGTCCGCAACCACCCCGGCGTCATGACCCACGTCTGCGGGCTTTTTGCCCGCCGCGCTTTTAACGTCGAAGGGATTCTTTGTCTACCGATTCAGGGCAGCGAACACAGCCGCATCTGGCTGCTGGTGAACGACGATCAGCGTCTCGGGCAGATGATTAGCCAGATTGAAAAGCTGGAAGATGTCACCAAAGTGGCGCGTAACCAGTCCGATCCCACCATGTTTAACAAAATTGCGGTGTTCTTCGAGTAAATCGCGCAAGGCTTGAACGGTAAGGTGCTTATGGTTAAGGTAAGCGCCTTTGCCGGATGGCGCTGCGCTTATCCGGCCTACGGACACAGCGCTTTGTCGCCTCAGGCACCAGGACCCTATCATGACCACCATCGCCCTTATTGACGATCATTTGATTGTCCGCTCCGGCTTTGCTCAGCTGCTGGGGCTGGAAACTGATTTTCAGGTTGTCGCCGAATTTGGCAGCGGCCGCGAGGCGCTGGCGGGGTTGCCGGGGCGCGGCGTTCAGGTCTGTATCTGCGATATCTCAATGCCGGATATTTCCGGGCTGGCGCTGCTCAGCCAGCTGCCGAAGGGGATGGCGACCATCATGCTGTCGGTGCACGACAGCCCGGCGCTGGTCGAGCAGGCGCTTAACGCCGGCGCGCGGGGCTTTCTGTCGAAACGCTGCAGCCCGGACGAACTTATCGCCGCGGTGCGCACGGTGGCGGCGGGCGGCTGCTATCTCACACCGGATATCGCCATGAAGCTGGCCGCCGGGCGCCAGGATCCGCTCACCAAACGCGAACGTCAGGTGGCGGAAAAGCTGGCGGAGGGCATGGCGGTGAAAGAGATCGCCGCTGAGCTCGGACTGTCGCCGAAAACCGTCCACGTTCACCGCGCTAACCTGCTGGAAAAGCTGGGCGTCAACAATGACGTCGAGCTGGCGCGCCGTATGTTTGACAGCTGGCAATGAAGACCATACTCCCGCGCCTGCTGTCGGTGATCGGCTGCGCCTTTATCTTCGCCGCCGCCTGGTTTTGTCTGTGGAGCATCAGCCTGCATCTGGTGGAGCGCGCCGATCTGGCGGTGCTGCTGTTCCCCTTCGGCCTGCGTTTGGGGCTGATGCTGCAGTGCCCGCGCGGCTACTGGCCGGTGCTGCTGGGAACCGAGTGGCTGCTGATCTTCTGGCTGGCGCAGGAAGTGGCGCTGGCGCACCCGATAATATTGATGACCGGAAGCCTGCTGACCCTCCTGCCGGTGGCGCTGATCTCGCGATATCGCCAGCAGCGCGACTGGCTGACGCTTCTGCGTCAGGGCGGGGCGTTAATGGCCGCCGCGCTGCTGCAATCGCTGCCCTGGCTGGCGGAGGGGGAGGAGGGTCTTAACGCCCTGCTGTTGACGCTCACCGGCGGCCTGACTCTGGCGCCGACCTGTCTGGTGTTCTGGCACTACCTCACCAGCACCGTCTGGCGGCCCCTGGGGCCGTCGCTGGTGGCGCAGCCGGTAAACTGGCGCGGGCGGCATCTGATCTGGTATCTGTTGTTATTCACCATTAGCCTGTGGCTGCAGCTTGGGCTGCCCGCTGAGCTCTCCCGCTTTACCCCGTTTTGCCTTGCGCTGCCGATTATCGCCCTCGCCTGGCACTACGGCTGGCAGGGCGCGCTGATCGCCACATTGATGAACGCTATCGCCCTGATTGCCAGCCAGACCTGGCACGATCACCCCGTCGATCTCCTGCTTTCGCTGCTGGCGCAGAGCCTCACCGGACTGCTGCTGGGGGCGGGGATCCAGCGATTGCGCGAGCTTAACCAGTCGCTACAGAACGAGCTGGCGCGTAATCGTCGTCTGGCGGATCGCCTGCTGGAGACCGAAGAGAGCGTGCGCCGCGACGTCGCGCGCGAGCTCCATGATGATATCGGCCAGACCATCACCGCAATACGCACCCAGGCGGGGATCGTCCAGCGGCTGGCGCCGGACAACGCCAGCGTTCGCCAGAGCGGCCAGCTGATTGAACACCTCTCGCTGGGGGTTTACGACTCGGTGCGTCGCCTGCTGGGCCGCCTGCGTCCGCGCCAGCTTGACGACCTGCCGCTGGAGCAGGCGGTACATTCTCTGATGCGCGAGATGGAGCTGGAGGACCGCGGCATTGTCAGCCATCTCGACTGGCGGATTAACGAGGCGGGACTGAGCGAAAACCAGCGCGTGACCCTGTTCCGCGTCTGCCAGGAGGGACTGAACAATATCGTCAAGCACGCCAGCGCCAGCGCCGTGACCCTGCAGGGCTGGCAGCAGGAGGAGCGACTGATGCTGGTGCTGGAGGATGACGGCTGCGGCCTGCCGCCGGGCTCCAGCGCGCAGGGATTCGGTCTGACCGGCATGCGCGAGCGCGTGACCGCCCTGGGGGGCACGCTGACGATCTCCTGCACCCACGGTACCCGGGTGTGCGTCAATCTACCGCTGCGTTACGCCTGAGAGGATCGCTGATGTTCGCCTTTTTAAAAGCCCCGCCTGACGCTGCGCCGATTAGCGATAAACGCGAGCTTGATGCGCGTTATCGCTACTGGCGCCGCCATATCCTGTTGACCATCTGGCTGGGCTACGCGCTGTTCTATTTCACCCGCAAAAGCTTTAACGCCGCGGTGCCTGACATTCTCGCCAGCAACGTGCTGACCCGCAGCGATATCGGTCTGCTGGCCACGCTGTTTTACATCACCTACGGACTGTCGAAATTTTTCTCCGGTATCGTCAGCGACCGCTCCGATGCCCGCTATTTTATGGGGTTGGGGCTTATCGCCACCGGGGTGGTGAATATTCTGTTCGGTTTTTCTTCCTCACTGTGGGCCTTCGCCCTGCTGTGGGCACTGAACGCCTTCTTTCAGGGGTGGGGCTCGCCGGTCTGCGCCCGGCTGCTGACGGCCTGGTATTCACGCACCGAACGCGGCGGCTGGTGGGCGCTGTGGAATACGGCGCATAACGTGGGCGGCGCGCTGATCCCGATGGTGGTGGGAGCGGCGGCGCTACATTACGGCTGGCGCGCGGGGATGACCATCGCCGGCGGCCTGGCGATCCTCGCCGGATTATATCTGTGCTGGCGGCTGCGCGATCGTCCGCAGGCGGTGGGGCTACCCGCCGTGGGCGACTGGCGTCACGATGCGCTGGAGATTGCCCAGCAGCAGGAGGGCGCCGGGCTGACGCGCAAAGAGATCCTCACCCGATACGTGCTGGCAAACCCCTATATCTGGCTGCTGTCGCTGTGCTATGTGCTGGTGTACGTGGTGCGGGCGGCGATTAACGACTGGGGCAATCTGTATATGTCGGAGACGCTTGGCGTCGATCTGGTGACCGCTAACTCGGCGGTGACCATGTTCGAGCTGGGCGGATTTATCGGCGCGCTGGTGGCGGGGTGGGGCTCGGATAAGCTGTTTAACGGCAATCGCGGACCGATGAATCTGATCTTCGCCGCCGGCATTTTGCTGTCGGTTGGCGGCCTGTGGCTGATGCCGTTCGCCAGCTACGTGATGCAGGCGGCCTGCTTCTTCACCACCGGTTTCTTTGTCTTCGGCCCGCAGATGCTGATCGGCATGGCGGCGGCGGAGTGTTCGCATAAAGAGGCCGCCGGGGCGGCTACCGGGTTTGTCGGCCTGTTCGCATATCTTGGCGCGTCGCTTTCCGGCTGGCCGCTGGCGCAGGTAATGGATATCTGGCACTGGACCGGATTCTTCGTGGCGATCGCGATTGCCGCCGGCATTTCCGCGCTGCTGCTGCTGCCGTTCTTAAACGCGCAGGCGCCGCGCGCCGCCAGTGAAGCGTGATGCATCTCACTCTTTCGCCGCGAATGGGGCAAAACTAAGAAATTTTCCCGGTTTCACCTGGACGCCGTCTCAGGCCAGACGGCGCGCTGATTTTTACAATGCCTGGCTATGACGCAGGCATAAAAAATCAGCTCAGGAGATACCCATGCTGGCCTTTCTGAATCAGGTTCGTAAGCCGACCCTGGATCTGCCGCTCGACGTGCGGCGCAAAATGTGGTTCAAACCTTTCATGCAGTCCTATCTGGTGGTCTTCATTGGCTACCTGACCATGTACCTGATCCGCAAGAACTTTAATATTGCGCAGAACGACATGATCTCCACCTACGGGTTGAGCATGACCCAGCTGGGGATGATTGGCCTGGGCTTCTCCATTACCTACGGCGTAGGGAAAACCCTGGTTTCCTACTATGCCGATGGCAAAAACACCAAGCAGTTCCTGCCGTTTATGCTGATCCTCTCCGCCATCTGCATGCTGGGCTTTAGCGCCAGTATGGGTGCGGGTTCCACCAGCCTGTTCCTGATGATCGCCTTCTATGCGCTAAGCGGCTTCTTCCAGAGCACCGGCGGCTCGTGCAGCTATTCCACCATCACCAAATGGACGCCACGACGCAAACGCGGCACCTTCCTCGGCTTCTGGAATATCTCTCACAACCTTGGCGGCGCCGGCGCGGCGGGCGTGGCGCTGTTTGGCGCCAACTATCTGTTCGACGGCCACGTGATCGGCATGTTTATCTTCCCGTCGATTATTGCGCTGATCGTCGGCTTTATTGGCCTGCGCTACGGTAGCGACTCGCCGGAATCCTACGGCCTCGGCACGGCGGAGGAGCTGTTTGGCGAAGCGATCAGCGAAGAGGATAAAGAGACCGAAGAAAACGCGATGACCAAGTGGCAGATCTTTGTTGAATACGTGCTGAAAAACAAAGTGATCTGGCTGCTGTGCTTCTCCAACATCTTCCTCTACGTGGTGCGTATCGGTATCGATCAATGGTCCACCGTGTATGCCTTCCAGGAGCTGAAACTGTCGAAAGAGGTGGCGATTCAGGGCTTTACCCTGTTTGAGGTCGGCGCCCTGGTTGGCACGCTGCTGTGGGGCTGGCTGTCGGACCTGGCCAACGGCCGCCGCGCGCTGGTGGCCTGCATCGCGCTGGCGCTGATTATCGCCACTCTCGGCGTTTATCAACATGCCAGCAATCAGTACGTCTATCTGGCTTCGCTGTTTGCGCTGGGCTTCCTGGTGTTTGGCCCGCAGCTGCTGATTGGCGTTGCCGCCGTTGGCTTCGTACCGAAAAAAGCGATCGGCGCCGCCGATGGGATCAAGGGCACTTTCGCCTATCTGATCGGCGATAGCTTCGCCAAGCTGGGCCTCGGGATGATCGCGGACGGCACCCCGGTCTTTGGCCTCACCGGCTGGGCCGGCACCTTTGCGGCGCTGGACGCCGCCGCCATCGGCTGTATCTGCCTGATGGCCATCGTGGCTATCTTCGAAGAGCGTAAAATTCGCCGCGAGAAAAAGAACCGTATTTTGCAGACTGCCTGATTCACCAGGTATTTGGTAACCTTGCCCGGCCATTGCGCCGGGCTTTTTTATTTCTTGCGTAATATGCCAGGTCCGACAGTCGACAGCAGGCAAATTCCCATTATGATAGTCAGGCTGCGATTGGATGAGAGGATGCATGATCTGGATAGGACTGGCCACCCTGGTAGTGGTATTTGTTGTGGGATTTCGGGTGCTTACCTCTGATTCACGCCGCGCGATCCGCCGCCTGAGCGAACGCCTGGGCATCACGCCCGTCCCGCTGGAATCGATGATCGATCAGCTTGGTAAAACCGCCGGCAATGAGTATTTGCGTTACCTTGAACGGCCGAATGAAGCGCATCTGCAGAACGCCGCCCAGGTGCTGCTGATCTGGCAGGTTGCAATTGTCGACGCTAGCGAAAAAAACCTGCATTACTGGTATCGCCTGATGCAAAAAGCGCGTTTAGCGGCGCCGATCACCGAGGCGCAGATCCGCCTGGCGCAAGGGTTTCTGCGCGAGCTGGATCCGGATATGAGCGATTTGCATAACCTTCAGCAGCGCTATAACGACCTGTTTCTCCCGGAAGACGGCGTGCACTGGCTGCACTGATCTCATAGTTATTCGGCCTGGGGTTCATCGCTTTTTGTGCCGGATGGCGGCTGCGCCTTATCCGGCCTACGGTTTCCGCACTCGTCACTTGTAGGCCGGATAAGCGTAAGCGCCATCCGGCAGGATAACTACAGTAGGATTTTCAGGCCGTGTTTTTGTACGACGCTAAGCAATTTTAATGACATTCCGCTTGGTCGCTTAGCGCCAGTCTCCCATTTTTGCACGGTAGACACGCTGGTATTCAGATAACGAGCGAACACGGGTTGGCTAACATTGAGTTGTTCACGTAGCGCTTTAATTTCAATGGGTTGAAGTGCGGCTACGCTACCGAGACATGATTCATCAAAATGGCGCATTGTTTCCTGTGGGATTGCGCCAACGCTGAATAGCCCCGACGCAGCGCTATGGATCGCTTCGAAAGCCGGGCTTTTGTATTTATTTTTTGCTGTCATCGCAAATCTCCACCAGTTCTTTACTTTTAACTAAGACCGTCGTTTTCTCTTAAGAGAGATTGGCATAGTGTTTTGCTAACTCACGAAAACCCATTAACTCGCGATGGTTGATATTGGCCATATCCTGTTTGGCATATAGAAAGGTATAAAACCAATACCCTGCGCTTTTGGTAAGGATGATTGCGCGATCGCGATTCTTGTTGAGTCGCTTTTTATAAACCCCTCCTCCTAAATCAACCACCTTGCCCTGAAGCACAGATTGAATTGCCTGATAGAGCTCGTCGTCGGAAATGCCATGAGAGCTAGCCTCGCTGGCGAACCATTTGGTTTTGAAGATACGCATTGCTGGCATCCTGTCGTTAAAAGTATAGCACATAGTGCTATATTAAATTCTCCTGAGATTTGTTAAAGCGATAGCAAGCATCGTTTTTTTAAACATGCGAGCAGCTACGCATCCTCTTATGAAAAGCGAGAATAGTTGCGAAAACGTTAAATGCGTCACAAACAAAATGTTACACTGCGCAGCTTTCCGCCACTTTCTTCGCAGGTCACTCATGAGTTATTCAAATGAAGCCAAACCCCATGCACGCGAACTCGCGCGACCAAACTGGTCGGCGGTCTTCGCGGTTGCTTTCTGCGTCGCCTGCCTGATTACCGTCGAATTTCTACCGGTCAGTCTGCTGACGCCGATGGCGCTGGATTTAGGTATCTCCGAAGGGATGGCCGGGCAGTCGGTGACGACGACGGCATTCGTCGCGATGTTTTCCAGCCTGTTTATCACTTCCGTCATTGGCAAAACCGATCGCCGCTACGTGGTGATCCTCTTTTCGCTGCTGCTGACCCTTTCCTGCCTGTTGGTGTCCTTTGCCGATAGCTTCACCCTGCTGCTGCTGGGACGCGCCTGTCTGGGGCTGGCGCTCGGCGGTTTCTGGGCGATGTCAGCCTCGCTGACCATGCGGCTGGTGCCGATGCGCGTGGTGCCGAAAGCGTTGTCGATTATCTTCGGCGCGGTATCCATCGCGCTGGTGATCGCCGCCCCGTTGGGCAGTTTCCTTGGCGGGCTTATCGGCTGGCGCAACGTGTTTAACGGCGCGGCGGTGATGGGTGTACTGTGTACGCTCTGGGTGCTGAAAGCGCTGCCGTCGCTGCCTGGTGAATCGGCGGCTCAGCAGCAAAATATGTTTGGCCTGCTGAAGCGGCCGGGGGTGATGGCCGGCATGTGCGCCATTTTCATGGCCTTTGCCGGACAGTTCGCCTTTTTTACCTATATTCGCCCGGTCTACATGACCCTCGCCGGCTTTGATGTCGATGGCCTGACGCTGGTGCTGCTGAGCTTTGGTATCGCCAGCTTCATCGGCACGTCGCTCTCCTCGGTGCTGCTCAAACGCTCGGTGAAAGCGGCGCTGGCGATTGCGCCGCTGGTGTTGACCGCCTGCGCGGCGGCGCTGGTGCTGTGGGGAGAAAGCAAAATCGTCGCCTCGACGGTGGCAATTATCTGGGGCTTCGCGTTCGCCTTGATCCCGGTGGGGTGGTCAACGTGGATCACCCGTTCACTCTCCGATCAGGCGGAAAAAGCCGGGTCGATTCAGGTGGCGGTGATCCAGCTGGCCAACACCTGCGGCGCCGCGGTCGGCGGCATTGCGCTTGACCACTTCGGGCTGCTGTCGCCGCTGGTGTTGTCAGGGGTATTAATGCTGTTTACCGGCCTGTTGGTGGCGGCCAAAGTGAAGGTGAATTCACCCGCTTAAGGCCGTTCGCCTTTTGCCAGCCGGGCGTTGATGTCGGCAATCACTTCCGGCAGGTCCGCCAGGGTATCAACCACATAATGCGCCCCGGCGGCATACAGCTTGCCTGCCGCCCGCTCGCGACGGGTGGCGATTTCCTCTTTCGACATCGTCTGGTACGCCTCCCAGGTAGCGCCGAATTCGTTACCGGACACCGCCAGGCCGACGCTCCACATCCCGGCATGTAACCCTTCGCTGATGCCCGGTGCGGCGTCATCGACCTTCACGCAGTGGGCCACATCGTCTATGCCAAGGGCAATTACGTTCTGCAGCGCCATCCACGGCCCGGGACGCCCGCCGGCGGCAAGGTCATCGGTGGCGACCCAGTGGTCCGGGGCATAGCCCTGGGCGGCGGCGGCTGGAACCAGCTTTTCCATCACCGGACGCGGATAGCCCGAGCAGGAGCCGATCTTCAGTCCGTCGGCGCGCAGCGCGGCGAGGGTGTCGACCACGCCGGCGATCGGAGCGGAAAAATCGACAACCTTAGCGATTTGCAGCGGCATAAACGCGGCGTAGATCGCATCAATATCAGCAGCCGTCATTGGCCGACCAAATTTCGCCTGCCAGCGGCTATCGACCGACGGCAGTTTGCCCAGCGCCTCAATGTGCTGCCATTTGCCAAGCCCCATCGGCACGCGGGCCTCTTCAAGGGAGAGCTCAATATCGAAGGCCTGGCGGAAGGCCTCGACGAAAATTTGCGTCGGCGCGAAGGAGCCGAAGTCCACGGTGGTGCCGGCCCAGTCGAGGATGAGTGCGGTGATACGGTTCATGGCGGTTCCTTATTGTTTCCAGTACATGGCGTTGTCGATGGCCGCCAGCAGGGCGGTGATGTCGGCGTCGTAGACTTCGCCGATGTTGCCGATGCGGAAGCAATCGCTTTGCGACACTTTGCCCGGATAGATAACGAAGCCCTGATCTTTCAGCTTCTGGTAGAAGGTGTGAAAGCGATACTGCGGCGCGTCCGGTGAATAAAAGGCGGTAATGATCGGCGAGTGCAGGCTGTCATCAAGCAGCGTCCGGAAGCCGAGCGCGCGCATTCCGGCGACCAGTCGGCGCTGATTGTGGCTGTAGCGCTGATGGCGGGCGCTGACGCCGCCCTCCTGGGCCAGTTCTTTCAGCGCCTGAGCGAAGGCCAGCACGGTATGGGTCGGTGAGGTGAAGCGCCACTTGCCGTGGTTATCCTCCATACAGCGCCACTGGGCGTAAAGATCCAGCGACAGCGAGCGCGAGCGGCCTTTGCAGGTGGCCAGCTCCGATTCGCGGGCGATGACGAAAGCGAAGCCCGGCACGCCCTGAATGCATTTGTTGGCGGAGCTTATCAGATAGTCAATATTCAGCGCGGCGATATCCAGCGGAATGCCGCCGAAGCTGCTCATCGCATCGACGATATAGCGTTTGCCATACTCCTTCGCCAGCGCGGCTACCTCTTCGATCGGGTTGAGCATGCCGGTGGTGGTTTCGCTATGCACCATCGCGATATGGGTGATCATCGGGTCATCCTGCAGGATACGCGCGATCGCCGCCGCGTCCGGACGGGCGACTTCGCCGCAATCGTAAGGATGAAAGGCGATGCCCATCAGCTGCGCCATCTCAATCATACGCGCGCCATAGGCGCCATTGCTGACGATCAGCACTTTGCCCTGTTCGCCGATGACGCTGCCGAGCACCGCTTCGACCGCGTAGCTGCCGCTGCCCTGCAGCAGCACCGCCGTATAACCGTCGGCCGGGGTGGCCAGCTGCACCAGCTGCTGGCGAATGGTCTGTACCACGCCAAGATTGTAATCATCATCCCAGGTGCAGCTATCGAACAACATCGCCTCTTTCACCGTGCGGGAGGTGGTTAGCGGGCCGGGAGTCAGCAGCAGGTAGTTCCGTGAAGTCATTTGTCTCACCATTTGGTCTATACCAGATTGGTGTTTATCATGGAGACAAAGCCGGGGCAGGGTCAAAGGAAATGTGGCGCTGCAACAAAAAATTCATCTGGCTATGTATAATGAGCGCACCAAACGTGGCAGCGAGTAAACATGAAATCACCCTCTGGCGAGATGCCGCAATACCTGATGATTAAGGCGCAGCTGCAGGCGCGTATTCAAAACGGCGCCCTCAAAAGCGGCGATAAATTGCCTTCCGAGCGCGAGCTGTGCGCGCTGTTCAACACGACCCGTATCACCGTGCGCGAGAGCCTGGCGCAGCTGGAGGCCAGCGGCGTGATCTACCGCGCCGACCGCCGCGGCTGGTTTGTGACGCCGGAGCGTCTGTGGCTGGATCCGACGCAGAACACCAACTTCCACAAGCTGTGTCTCGAACAGGGACGTGAGCCGAAAACGGTGCTGCTTGATGGCCGCTTAACCGCCGTGCCGCTGGATGTGATGGCGCCGCTGGCGCTGCAGCCCTTCGATCAGGTCTACCTGCTGACCCGCCTGCGCTATGCCGACGGGCGTCCGGTGTGCTATTGCGAAAACCACTGCCTGCCGGCCCGGGTGCCGGAGCTGCTGCGCCACGATCTCAATGGCAGTCTGACCGAGATTTATCAGAGTCACTACGGCCTGATCTATACCAGTATGCATCTGTCGTTTTATCCCACCTCCATGCCGCCGCAGGCCGCAGAGGCGTTGGGGGTGATGGAGGGGCGCCCGGCGCTGCTGCTGCGCAGGCTGAATTACGATCAGCACGGGCGTATTCTTGATTACGATATCGAATACTGGCGGCATGACAGCCTGCGGATCGAAGTCGATACCCATTGATTTTATTGTATTAACCCTTCCCGTATCCCCGGTGGCGTCAGCGTTAACCGGGGGCGACGTATCCCCTTCGCTTTAACTCTTTCGACACACTTCTTTCATCGTTTTGTCATAAACCCTCGGTAGCGTGAACGCAAATCTGGTCTACACCAGAACAACTAACTGCGATGAGGTTAACACGATGAAACTCTCCCGACTTGCTCTGCTGTCCCTGTTCGCGCTGACCAGCTCCCCGGTTTGGGCGGACGGCGTCGTCACGGTTTACTCCGCCGACGGCCTGCATGACGGCGATAACAGCTGGTATCAGAGCCAGTTTGACGCCTTCACCAAAGCGACGGGCATCAAAGTGCAGTATGTGGAAGGCGGCTCTGGCGCGATCGTCGAGCGTCTGGCGAAGGAGCGCACCAATCCGCAGGCCGATGTACTGGTCACGGTGCCGCCGTTTATCCAGCGCGCCGCGAAAGAGCAGCTGCTGGCCACCTTTACCCCACAGGGCAGCGCGCAGATCCCCGGCGCCAATGACCGCTATTCGCCGCTGGTGAACAACTATCTGACCTTCATCTATAACGGCCAGTTGCTGAAAACCGCGCCGGCCAGCTGGCAGGATCTGCTGGATAGCCGCTTTAAGAATAAGCTGCAGTACTCCACGCCGGGCCAGGCGGGGGACGGCACCGCGGTGATGCTGCAGGCCTTCCACAGCCTTGGCGGCAAAGATGCCGGCTTCGAGTATCTGGGCAAGCTGCAGGCCAATAACGTCGGCCCATCGGCCTCCACCGGCAAGCTGACGGCGCTGGTCAACAAAGGCGAGCTGTACGTCGCCAACGGCGATCTGCAGATGAACCTGTCGCAGATGGCGCGTAATCCGAACGTCAAAATCTTCTGGCCGGCGGACGACAAAGGCGAGCGCAGCGCGCTGGCGCTGCCCTACACCATCGGGCTGGTGCAGAACGGACCGAACAGCGAAAACGGCAAGAAGCTGATTAATTTCCTGCTGGATAAACCGGCGCAATCCAGCGTCAGCGCGCGCTCCTGGGGCTTACCGGTGCGCAGCGACGTGGCGCCGGATGACGCTAACTTTAAGGCAGCGCAGGCGGCACTCGACGGGGTGAAGCGCTGGGAACCCAACTGGGACGACGTCGCGGTTTCTCTCTCGGCGGATATCGCCCGCTGGCATAAAGTGACCGATAGCGAATAAGCCTGATGTTAATGAAAACGACCGTCATCTCTTCCCCGTCGCTGGCGGGGACCTCCGGGATCACCCTGGACTCGCTGCGCGTTTCCTACCACGGCAACGTGGTCTTAAAACCGCTGTCATTGACCATTGAGCCCGGTGAAGTGCTGGCGCTGATTGGCCCTTCCGGTTCCGGGAAAACCACCGTGCTGCGGGCGATTGCCGGTTTTGTGCAACCGGCTGGCGGGCGGATCCTGATCGGTGACACGGACGTCACCCACCTACCGCCTTACCAGCGCGGGCTGGCGATGGTGGTGCAGAACTACGCGCTGTTTCCCCATATGAAGGTGGAAGACAACGTCGCCTTCGGCCTGCGGGCGCAAAAGCAGCCCAGGGGGCTTATCGCCGGGCGGGTGACTGAAGCCTTAAACATTGTTGGTATGGCGGACTACGCCACCCGCTATCCGCATCAGCTTTCCGGCGGCCAGCAGCAGCGCGTGGCGATAGCCCGCGCGATTGCCGTGCGTCCTCGGGTGTTACTGCTTGATGAACCACTGTCGGCGCTGGACGCGCAAATTCGCCATAACATGGTGGAAGAGATTGCCCGTCTGCACCGCGAACTGCCGGAGCTGACCATCCTCTACGTTACCCACGATCAGACCGAAGCGCTGACCCTGGCGGACAAAATCGGCATTATGAAAGACGGGTCGCTGATCGCCCACGGTGAAACGCACGAGTTGTACCACTATCCGCCGAACCGCTTTAGCGCCGAATTCCTCGGCCGCGCCAATATCCTGCAGGCGACGGCGCTGAAAGACAGCCCCGAGCCGGGGCTGGTTAGCGTAAGCTGCGGCGGCGGCCTGATTAACGCCTTCAGCCGGGGCGGCCTGCATGGCAACAATAAGCTGTTATGCATTCGCCCGCAGCACATGAGCCTGGCGCCGCGATCGGCAACCAGTAATCGCCTCAACGCCACCCTGACGTCGGTGCACTGGCAGGGCGATCTGACGCATCTGCTGTGCGACGTCGCGGGCGAAGCGGTGCGGATCGTCATGACTCAGGTCAACCCACTGCCGCGCGCGGGGGACAAGCTGGCGCTCTACTTCGAACCTGGCGATGCGGTTCTGATCGAGGTGCAATGATGGCGCAAACCCTCACGCTTGCGCGTCCGGCGCGAAACCTGCGCCCTTACCTGTGGCTGGCGTTGCCGCTGCTGGTGCTGGCGACGCTGTTTTTCTATCCGCTGCTGCTGATCGCCGAACAGGCGTTACGCGACGCCAGCGGCAACCTGAGCCTCGAGACCTTCTGGCAGGTGATCGACTCTAAGCGCTTTATTGGCGCGCTGCTCAATACCTTACAGATTGCGGTGTTCGCCACCCTTGGCTGCCTGGTGCTCGGCAGCGTCCTGGCGCTGATTCTGGTGTTTATTCCGTTCCCCGGCAGCCAACTGGTGGGCCGGGTCATTGATACTTTTATTGCGCTGCCGACCTTTCTTATCACTCTCGCGTTCACCTTTATTTACGGCTCGGCGGGGCTGCTCAACGGCACCCTGATGGCGCTGTTTGCTTTTGAACTGCCGCCGGTAGACTTCCTCTATTCGATTAACGGCGTGATTCTGGCGGAGATTACCGTGTTTACGCCGCTGGTGATGCGCCCGCTGATGGCGGGACTGCGGCAGATAGATAAGAGCCAGCTGGAAGCGGCGAGTATTCTCGGCGCTCATCCGTTACGGGTGATTACCCAGGTTATCTTCCCGGCGGCGCTGCCGGCGCTGATGGCGGGGGGCAGCCTGTGCCTGTTATTGACCACTAACGAGTTCGGTATCGTGCTGTTTATTGGCGCCAAAGGGGTCAATACCCTGCCGATGATGGTCTACAGCAAGGCGATTCTGGAGTCGGATTACAGCGTGGCCTGCATGATTGCGCTGATCAATATTTTGCTGTCGCTGGGGCTGTTTATGCTCTATCGGCTGGCGGCGGTGCGCACTGGCGTAAGGAGTTAACGATGTTGATTTGGTCGCGTAAAGGCCGCGCGGCGGCGGGCGCGCTGGCGGTGACGCTTTTTGCCGGCGTTTTCCTGCTGCCGCTGGCGGTGATTTTACTCTCCAGCCTGAGTAAACAATGGAACGGCCTGCTGCCCACCGGCTTTACCTTTGCCCACTTTGTTAACGCGTTTCGCGGGGCGGCGTGGGATTCGCTGTTTTCCAGCCTGGTGGTGGGCTTCTGCGCCAGCCTGCTGGCGCTGCTGTGCGGGATGTGGGCGGCGCTGGCGCTGCGCCAGACTGGCGCGAAGCTGCAGAAATATCTTGGGCTGATGTTTTATCTGCCCAGCGCCATCCCCTCGGTTTCAGTGGGACTGGGCATTCTGGTGGCCTTCAGCCAGGGGCCGCTGCAGATGAACGGCACCTTCTTTATCGTCCTGGCGGCGCATTTCGTGCTGATCTCGGCCTTTACCTTCAGCAACGTCACGACCGGCCTGGCGCGGATTTCCGCTGATATTGAAAACGTCGCCTCCAGCCTGGGCGCTTCACCGTGGTACCGCCTGCGCCATGTGACGCTGCCGCTGATGACGCCATGGATGATCTCGGCGCTGGCGCTGAGTTTATCGCTGTCGATGGGGGAGTTGGGGGCGACGGTGATGATCTATCCGCCGGGCTGGACGACGCTGCCGGTGACCATTTTCAGCCTGACCGATCGCGGTAATATCGCCGATGGCTCGGCGCTGACCATCGTGCTGGTGGGCGTCACGCTGCTGTTGATGATGAAGCTGGAGCGCATCGCCCGTCGATTAAGCCAGAGATAAAGAATTGATGACGCCACCAGGGCACGGGGCTGACCGCCCGGCGGCGCTGCGCTTGCGCGGGCCTGGGGGTGGAATCCCGCAGGCCTCCTCAGTCGTAGCCCGGCTAAGCGTAGCGCCAGCCGGGAACGCTCCTTCGGCAACGCTATCGCATCAGAACCACGCCTCAAACATCCCGCCGACGTTCAGCGAATCCAGCTGCTGGTCCTGGGTGCCGTTCACCTTCGCGGTATGCTCATTGTCCACCTGGCCGCCGGTCACGTAGAAGCGCAGCATCGGACGGAACTCCGGCCCCATGCCGATGGCGATGTTCTGCGACAGCGTCAGCTTCCAGCCGTGGTTATCCCCGCCCTGGTCGTAGTCCACGCGCTGGTAGCCCGCTTCCAGCCAGGTGGAGTGCACGTCGTTCCAGAAATACATCGGCCGCACGATGGCGCCGTAGTTCTTGCGGTTGTCGGTGTTGTCCCTGCCGTTGTCGTAGTCGTGGAAGGCCAGCAGATATTCCACCTGCGCCTGCTGGGTGAACTTATGGCTGCCCTCGAAGCTGGCGTAGACCGTGGTCAGGTCGTCGGTTTTGTTGTAGACGCTGTTATCCGAGTTGTCGGAGTAGCGCAGGATCACCTTGTTCACCCCGCTGTCGTTGGTGTGGCTCAGCACCAGGCCGCCCTGCCAGGCTTCGAGGCGCGCGTCGCTGTCCACCGCCTTTGAGTCAAAGCCGTAGTTGGCGTACACCTCGACGTCGATCGGCCCGGCCTTGATGTTGTGGGTTTTGGTGGTCAGCGCGTAGTGGCCGTTGTCGCCGGTGTCGGAGCTGCCGGTACAGGTGATGCGCGACGGGTTGGTCTCGTCGGCCATCACTTCCGGGCTACAGGATTTCACCTGCGACACCGCCGCCACGTCGAACTGCACGCCGCCGATATCAAAGTTCTTCACCCCGGCGCCCTGGCCGTCGTGGTTCATCCAGAAGTAGTCGTTGATCCCCTGTTGCGGACGCTGGTGGAAGTCGCGGCCGGCCCAGAGATAGGCGTTGGGGTTGGAGTCGAGGACGTTGGTGACGCCGACGTAGGCCTTCTTCAGGTTAACCTCGTCGCTCCAGTGGTCGAACATCACGTTAAGATCCCAGATAGCCCCCTGCGCGCTTTTGAAGGCCTTGCTGATCTGGAATTCGCCGCCGTTGCTTTCGTTGCCCAGGCGGCCGATCGCCGAGGCGCCGTTATAGGAGCCGTCGACGCCGACATATTTCTGGTCGCCGGTCTGGAAGTGGGCGCCATAGCGGGCGTAGCCGCTGAACTTGAGGCCGAACGGAATGGCCATATCCGGCGAGGCGGCGGTGGTCTGCGGGTTGGTGATCACGTCGACCTTTTTGTCGGCCGCGGCGTCGATTTTCGCCTGGCGTTCGGCCAGCGCTTTATCAACGGCTTTGGCGACGATGGCGTCGATCTGTTCCTGAGTAAATTCTTGCGCCATTACGGAAATTGGGCACAGCGCGGCGACAACCGCCATGGCTAAAGGCAGTTTTTTCACAGTATTCATGGTTATCTCGCTTTAATAATTAATATATTTCAGATAATAACCATCCCATTCTGGCTAAAATATATAGCCAAAATAAGCTGATTTGTTTTTAGGGTACAGCGACGCCGGAGAATAATATTCTCGCAGGCGTTATTCCATATTAATTAACGCTGGTACAGATGGATTAATTCTTCTGAGAACTCGCGGGCCAGCAGCGAATTCATCAGATGATCCTGGGCATGTACCATAATCAGCGTCATAGGCTGACGTGCTTCACCGGCATCCTGCTCGATGAGCTGGGTCTGCATCTGATGCGCCCGACGGGCGTAACCGTCGGCTTCATTTAACAGTAAACGCGCTTCGTCGATATTTCCGGTTCGGGCCGCATGTAGCGCTTCAAAACATAATGAGCGTGACTGTCCCGCATTAACGATAATTTCCATTACCGCATCTTCTAATTCAATCATGTGTATTCCTGAGGTCTTTATTATTTAATAATGCAGTGAAAGTCCTTTTTCTGCATTATTACGCTGCCATCATATTATCTCTCCGGGGCGGAGAGGAATTAGCTAACGGTTTCTGCCACCGGAACGCTATTTTTGGTTTTCTCAACTTCGGTTTTCATTAAGGAACGTTCATAGGCGCGCAGGAACGGCAGGTAAATGACCGCCGACATCACCATGCAGATAAGGCACATCACTACCGGGCTCAGCGTCCAGTTGGCCGCCCACGAGGCGCCAATCGGTGCCGGCGTGGTCCACGGAGTGAGGGACACCACCTGGCTCAGCCAGCCAAGACGCGTCGCGCCGTAAGCCAGCACCGCGTTGACCATCGGTACGCAGACGAAGGGGATAAACATCATCGGGTTCATGATGATCGGCGCCCCGAACAGGATCGGCTCGTTGATATTAAAGAAGCTCGGCACGATGCCCATCTTGCCGATGGTGCGCAGATGCGTGGCCCGACTACGCAGCAGCAGGAAGGCCAGCGGTAGGGTTGAACCGACGCCGCCAATCAGCAGATAGTGATCCCAGAAGCCCTGCAGATAGACGTGCGGTAACACCGTGCCGGCCGCCAGCGCCGCCTGGTTTGCCGAGAGGTTAGCCATCCAGAACGGGTTCATAATACCGGTGACAATCAGCGAGCCGTGGATCCCAGCGAACCAGAAAATCTGGCACATCAGGACGGAGAGCAAAATCGCCGGCAGCGAGTCGGATGCGGAAACCAGCGGCTCCAGCAGATGCATGATCGCCTGCGGCAGGATCATCCCGGTCTGCGCTTCGATAAACAGGTTCAGCGGATGCAAAGTACCAATCACCACCAGCACCGGGATAAGGATTTCAAACGAACGAGCGACGCCGGTCGGTACCTCTTTCGGCAGTCGAATGGTGATGTTGTTTTGCTTCAGCCACGCGTAGACGCGGGTGGAGTAGATGGCGGTGATGAGGGCGGTAAAAATGCCCTGTCCGGACAGATACTGAGTGGAAATTTTTCCATCGGCATAGGGCGCGGCGACCAGCAGGAAGGCCATAAACGCCAGCAGACCGGACATCACCGGATCCAGCTGAAACTGACGACCGAGGCTGGCGCCAATGCCGACCGAGATAAAGAAGGTCATTACGCCCATGCTGAGGTTAAACGGCAGCATCAGCTGTTCGCGGTAGTGCTGGGAGAAATCGAGCCAGCCGCGGGCAAAGCCGTTGGTGGTCTCGGGTGAAAACGGCGGAAAGATAAATACCAGCATGAAAGAGCCGATGATCATAAACGGCAATGCGGCAGTGAAGCCATCGCGGATAGCGATAACATATTTCTGCTGCCCAAGGCGTCCTGCCAGCGGAGTAATAGATTGCTCGATCACGGCAATCATGGACTGATACAGAGAACTCATTTCAACACCTCTCAGTGCGCCGCTGGGATCAGCGACAGAGCATAATTCAGGACGTTGTCTCCCCGCTGCATACCGTAGTCCATCGTATCGATGGGCTGAACGGGAATGTTCAGGGAAGCCGCTTTGTCAGACAGGGTTTTCAACATGTATTTCACCTGGGGGCCTAGCAACACCACCTGATACTGCGGAAACTGGATGTCAAATTCGGAAACGCCATAGGCGTCAATCTGCACCGGCAGATCACGTTCATTCGCCGCCTCCACCATCTTTCTGACCAGCAGACTGGTGGACATTCCGGCAGAGCAGCACAGCATAATCTTGTACATCGACGACCATCCTCAAAATGTAAAAAGTTATTGCGTGGATGATTTGATATCAGACGGAAACCGGTTTCCATTTATAAAAAACAGAACTGTGATAGTGGTCAAGATCTCCTGCTTATGGGGCGGATTTATTGGATTTGGCTCACATTATTCTGTCGATTTGGCGATGTTTTGCGCTGAAATGGAAAATCGGTTTCCAAACAAATGGCGAAATGGATATACTGCGCTGGTCATAATTGAAGCGATTCAGGTTTACAGGATTTTGGCGGGACGTGGCGCCCGCGCAGGGGAAAATGATGTCGACAATCAATGATGTTTCACGACTTGCCGGGGTTTCTAAAGCCACGGTGTCGCGAGTGTTGAGCGGCTCACGTGGCGTGAAGGAAGCCAGTCGTCAGGCGGTGCTGCAGGCGGCGGAAGCGCTCAATTACCGGCCAAACATGATAGCCCAGTCGTTGCTTAGCCAGTCCACCGGCTGCATCGGCGTCATCTGCGCCCAGGACAATATCAATCAAACCACCAGCTATCTCTACGCCCTGGAAAAACAGCTCAGCCAGCACCAGAAGCACCTGCTGCTGCGCTTCGCCAACACCAGCAGCGGCGTGATGAACTCGCTGGAGGAGTTAACCTGCGGGCTGTGCGATAACGTGCTGATCATCGGCGCGCGTTTTCCTCTGAATATTAACCGCCCGGACGTGGTGTTGGTGGACTGCCTCGACAGCGAGGGCGAAAACAGCATTCAGTTCGATCACGCCTTCGCCGCCGAAACCGCCTGCCACTATCTGATAAGCCAGGGCAGAAGGCAGATTGCGCTGATCCATCCGCAGAGCAGCGGCTTTGCCGATCAGGTGCTGCTGGGCTACAAGCACGCGCTGGAAAAAAACTTTTTGCCGTTTAATCGCAATCTGGTGTTTCTGGATAACACCTCGCCGTCGGTGGCGGTGCAGGAGCTGGTCAATAACGCCACGACGCTGAACTTTAACGCGCTGCTGGTGAGCGATGAGCTGCAGGCGCAGCGCGTGGTGCCGCAGCTGCAGGCGTTTAACCGCGCCGTTCCGCAAAATGTGATGGTGTTTAGCCTCGCCGGATCGTTACAGCTGCCCGGAATCCCGACTATCCCGGCGATTGAATATTCCATGGACGCGATGGCGTCGCGGATCGTCAACTGGCTGACCGAGAAAACGGACAACCCGGGCGGCAGCCCGCTGCGCGGCGATTTAATTATTCCAAAGCACTGATCGTCGCTCTTGCCCTGACCCGCCGCCGTTGGCTGCGGGTTTTTTATTGGCTGTTTTTTGTCGTATCCCTCACATTATAAATAAAACTCATATCTGTCGCCGGGTTTTCGAACCGGACAGCCTGCGTGACCTGCCTTAAGTTGAGTACGAAAGTTCCACTCAAAAAAAACACTAACCAGAACATTCGTACCGCCTGCTTGAGGAAGTCACCCTATGAATCACATGAACGTTGTCGATGTGAAAGCGTGGATAGATGCCCGCCCGGTCTCGCGCTTTCAATGGAACGTGCTGCTGCTCTGTTTCATCATCATTATGCTGGATGGGTATGACGCTGCGGTGATGGGCTTTGTCGCCCCGGCGCTCATCGAGGACTGGGGCATCAGCCGGGCTAAAATGGGGCCGATTCTTGGGGCGGCTATGTTCGGCGTCGCCATTGGCGCGCTGGTGGCGGGCCCGCTTTCTGACCGCTACGGCCGAAAACGCATTTTACTCTGGTCGGTGGCGCTGTTTGCGCTGTTCAGCCTGGCCGGCGCCGTGGCGCAAAGCCCGTCGCAGCTGGCGCTGCTGCGCTTTCTCACCGGCCTCGGACTTGGCGCCGTGATGCCCAATTGCGTCACGCTGGTGGCGGAATATATGCCGGAGCGGCGTAAAGGGGTGATGATCACCCTGATGTACAGCGGATTCAACGTGGGTTCCGGCCTCGGCGGCTTTATCGCTGCCGGGTTGTTATCGCATTACAGCTGGCACTCGGCGCTGATTTTTGGCGGCGTGCTGCCGCTCGTGGTGCTTCCCTTTATGATCGTGATGTTGCCGGAGTCGGCGATGAGCATGGTGGCGCGCCGACTACCGGGCGAGCAGATCGCCAGGGCGCTTAACCGGCTTGGAGGCCAGTTTACGGCTGACACCGTCTTCCAGCTGAATGCGCCGCCCATCACGCGGAGCAGTAAAGTGGCGCAGCTGTTTCGGCATGGCTATGCCCGCGGCACGATAGCGCTGTGGCTGACCTATTTTATGGGGCTGTTCGTGATATATCTGCTGAACGGCTGGCTGCCAACCATTCTCCGCTCCGGCGGGCTGTCGCTGCAGCAGGCGGCGATGATGACCGGCTTGTTCCAGCTCGGCGGCCCGCTGGGCGGGATCCTTGTCGGTATGCTGATGGATCGTGCTTCGGCGAAAGCGGTGATTGCGGCAACCTATTTCCTTGGCTGCCTGTGCCTGTTGTCCCAGGGGTTGATGGATTTCGGATCGGCGGCGCTGTCGGTGCTGATTTTTATCAGCGGGATGTGCATTAACGGCGCGCAGAACGGTCTGCAGGCCTATTCGCCAGCCTATTATCAAACCGAGATCCGTGCTACCGGCGTCAGCTGGATGCATGGTATCGGCCGTACCGGGGCTATTCTCAGCTCCACGCTGGGCGGGATGCTGATGCTGGCCGTGCCGGGACACTCGTCGATCTTTTTGGTGCTTGCGCTGCCGGCCTGCCTGGCGGGGACCTGTATTTTGTTGCACCGTATGAATCACGCTAAGCCTCGACTCACAGAGGCAGAACTGGACGCTTTGTCATCCCCCCTGGAACACCGATAAGTGGAGTTATCTGATGGCTAACATTCTCGGCGGTATCGCCGTCTCTCATACCCCGACTATCGGCTTCGCGGTCGATCATCATAAACAGCAGGACCCGGCATGGTCGCCGATCTTCCAGAGCTTCGAACCGCTGCAGCGCTGGCTGGAGGAGAAAAAACCGGATGCGCTGGTGTACATCTTTAATGACCATGTGACCGCCTTTTTCTTCGATCACTATTCGACATTTACGCTGGGAATCGATAGTCAATATGACGTTGCCGATGAAGGCGGCGGACCACGCTGTCTGCCGCCGGTCCAGGGCAATGCGGCGCTCTCAAGGCACATTGGCGCCAGCCTGATGGCCGATGAGTTTGATATGTCGTTCTTTATGGATAAAAAGCTCGACCACGGCCTTTTCTCGCCGCTTTCGGCGCTGTTGCCCTGGGATGAAGCGCAGGGGTGGCCGACGGCGGTAATCCCGTTACAGATCGGCGTGCTGCAATTTCCGGTACCGAGCGCGCGCCGTTGTTACCGACTCGGCCAGGCGCTGCGCCGGGCAATTGAAAGCTTCCCGGAAGATATCAATGTGGCGATTGTCGCGACCGGCGGGCTCTCGCATCAGGTTCATGGCGAGCGCTGCGGATTTAATAATCCCGACTGGGATGCCCAGTTTGTTGACATGCTGGTTAATGACCCGGAAAAGCTTACCGAAATGACCCTTGGCGAATATGCCGAGCTGGGGGGAATGGAAGGGTCTGAGGTGATCATGTGGCTGGTGATGCGCGGCGCGCTATCAGCCAATGTCACCGAAACCTGGCGCGACTATTACCTGCCGTCGATGACCGGTATCGCTACGCTGATCCTTGAGAACAATGCGCGCCTGCCCCCCGTCGATACCCTGACGCGCCATCGCCAGCATATGGCGCAGCAGCTGGCCGGGGTGGAGAAACTGCCGGGAACCTATCCTTTTACCCACGAGCGCAGCCTGAATGGCTTGCGGCTTAACCGTTTCCTGCATCGGCTGATTGAGCCTGCCTGGCGCGAACGTTTTCTGCAGTCGCCTCAGTCGCTTTATGCCGAAGCCGGACTGAGTGAGGAGGAACAGCAGTTGCTCAACGCACGCGACTGGCGGGGATTGATTCAGTATGGCGCCAGTTTCTTCCTGCTGGAGAAAATGGGCGCGGTGGTCGGCGTATCCAACCTGCATATTTACGCCGCGATGCGCGGGCAGACGCTGGAGGCGTTTCAGCAAACGCGCAACCAACAGGTAACCTATTCGGTGGCGGGTAAACGTTAAACAGTCCCGTCCTGAACCTGCTGATAAATAAAACGCAACAGCGCCTGCGTCGCCGGGGAGGGTAGGCTGCCGGCGCGAAACGTCAGCCCGATACGCCGGGTGGTATCGGGCAGGGGGACCGGCAACACGCTGAGCAACCCATTGTCAGTTTCAAAACGCATCTGGCTGGCGGAAACCGCCGCCAGCATGTCGGAGTCCTGCAGCAATCCTCGCACCATCGCCGCATCCCCGGTCTCCACCGTCGGCTGGGGCAGCGGCAGCCCCAGGGTGACAAACGCCTTATCCAGCAAATGGCGCGCCGGCGCGTTGGCGCGCGGCAGCACCCATTGCGCTGTCGCCAGCTGGCTGCGCGGATCCGGATGGCGCAGCAGCGGGTGGTTATTACGCAGTAAAATCAGCATATCCTCTTCGAATAACGCCTCGCTACAGAGGTCCGGGAGATCTTCATCCTGACGCAGGGCGCCGATAATAAAATCGATATTACCTGCGCGCATATCGGCGACCAGCGACTCATACGGGCTTTCATTGGTCATGAGGGTAATACCCGGGTGCTGGGCCAGAAAGGCGGCAATGGCGGAGGGCAGTAGCCGGGTGCGACTCAGCGGCAGGGCGCCAATGCGCACGGTGCCCTCCAGCACCCCGCGACGGGCGGCGAGATCGCTCCAGATGTTTTCCAGCTCGTTGAGCGCTCTGCTCACCGGGGGATAGAGCAGTTCAGCGGCAGGCGTGGGACGCACCCCTTCTGGCGTTCGGCGAAACAGCGCCGAATCCGCCCCTTTCTCCAGGACCTTCAGCGCGGCGCTGACCGCCGGCTGGGTGATCCCCAACTGTTGCGCGACGGTTTGGGTATGGTTGACGTGATAGAGCTGAATAAAAATGGCTAACCGGCGGGTATTGAACAGCCAACCGGCGTCCGCCAGCGGGCCGCTGGTGCGGGTATGGTGCTTCTGCAACAGCGCCGGGATGGCCTGCAGGTCGTCAATCGCCCGCCGGGCGCGCGGCAGGATGCACTTGCCATACTCGGTGGGCACCATGCCGCTGTAATGGCGTTCGAACAGCGTGACGTTCAACGCGGCTTCAAGGTCGCGGATAGCCCGGGTTATCGCTGACTGCGTGCGGAATAAGTCATCGGCAGCACGCGAGACGCTTCCGCGCAGCGCGACCTGACAAAAAAAGCGCAGCTGCATGATATTTATGATTTTATCGTGCTTTCTCTTCAGCATTATTCGTCAGGCCTGAAATAGTGAGTGAGTCGACAACATAAATAAAAATCATAGCCTTCGCAAGTTAACGAATTACCTTCCAACGGCGGGACATGACAAGCTGAAAAAAACAACAGAGGAAGCCATCATGTCTCATCCGGTTAGCGAAAAAAGTGCCCTTGTCGTCAGCGCCCACTCGGCCGATTTCGTCTGGCGCGCGGGCGGTGCGATAGCCCTGCATGCCCTGCAGGGCTATCAGGTCCATGTGGTCTGTTTGTCCTTTGGCGAGCGCGGCGAGTCCGCCAAACTGTGGCGTAAAGGCAACATGACCGAGGAGGCGGTGAAGCAAGTCCGTCGCGAAGAGGCGCAGGCCGCCGCCGAGATCCTGGGCGCCAGCGTCGAATTCTTTGATATCGGCGACTATCCGTTGCGCGCCGATAAAGAGACGCTGTTTCGTCTGGCGGATGTGTATCGCCGTATCCAGCCCCACTTTGTTCTGACGCACTCGCTGCAGGATCCCTATAACTACGATCACCCGCTGGCCTCCCACCTGGCTCAGGAGGCTCGGATTATCGCTCAGGCAGAAGGCTATCGCCCCGGCGAGAAAATTGTCGCTGCTCCCCCGGTTTACTGTTTCGAACCGCACCAGCCGGAGCAGTGCAACTGGAAGCCTGATGTGCTGCTGGACATCACCACTGTCTGGGAGAAAAAGTATCAGGCCATTCAGTGTATGCAGGGCCAGGAGCATTTGTGGGAGTACTACACCCGCGTGGCGCTGCAGCGCGGAGTGCAGGCCAAACGCAACATCGGCATCACGGCCGCGCGTGATATCGTTCACGGTGAAGCCTTCCAGAGCATCTTCCCCCGCGTAACGGAGAACCTGGCATGAAGCTGTTAAATAAAAAAGGCCTTGTGATCCGCCATCTGCCGCGCCATGACGAGGCGGTTTTGCGCCGCTGTGAGGCGGCCGGGGTAGCGACGCTCCATGAAGCCTGGGCACGCCAGGGGCTGATGGGGCCGGCAATCCGTCCGATTCAGCAGGGCGTCAGCCGGGCGGGCAACGCGGTCACGGTACTGGTGACGCCAGGCGACAACTGGATGTTTCATGTCGCGGTCGAGCAGTGCCGCGCCGGCGATATTCTGGTGGTGGCCCCGACGTCGCCGTGCGGCGATGGCTTCTTCGGCGATCTGCTGGCGACGTCTCTCCAATCGCGCGGTGTGGTCGGTCTGGTGGGCGATATCGGCATTCGCGATTCGCAAACGTTGCGGGAGATGGGATTCGCTGTCTGGTCCCGTCAGGTTTATGCCCAGGGAACGGTGAAAGAGAGCCTCGGCTCGGTTAACGTCCCGGTGATTTGCGCAGGCCAGCTTGTGCAGCCGGGCGATGTCGTGGTGGCCGACGACGATGGCGTCGTGGTGCTGCCTCACGCCCAGGTGCGTGATGTGCTCGATAAAGCGGAAGCACGCATGAGCAATGAGCTTGCGAAGCGTGAGCGGATGCGCCATGGCGAGCTGGGGCTGGATATTTACGCGATGCGCCAGCGTCTGGCGGAAAAGGGGCTGCGGTATTACGACAGCGCAGATGAGGTGGAGGAGTAAGATGGCGCAACGCGGAATTCCCTGTCTATGGATGCGCGGCGGCACCTCGAAGGCGGCCTGTTTTCTGGCTGACGATCTGCCTGCCGATCCGGTGCAACGTGATGCGGTGCTGCTGGCGGTGATGGGCTCGCCTGATCCCCGGCAAATTGACGGGATCGGCGGCGCCGATCCGCTGACCAGTAAAGTGGCGATTATCCGCCGCTCCGCACGGCCTGACGCCGATGTGGACTATCTGTTTGCCCAGGTGAACGTGACGGGGGCCTCTGTGGACTACGGCCAAAACTGCGGCAATATTCTTGCCGCCGTTGGCCCTTTCGCCATCGAGCGTGGGCTGATTCGCCACGATGCGCCGCTCACTCGGGTGCGTATTTATATGGAGAACACGGGGCAACTGGCGGTGGCAGAGATCCCCTGCGATGCCGACGGGGTCGACTACGTCGGCGAGAGTCGTATCGATGGCGTGCCGGGCAGCGCCAGCCCGATCCTGCTCCATTTTCTTGATGTGGCAGGCTCCAGCTGCGGGGCACTGCTGCCGACCGGCCGGGTCCGTGACCGTTTTGACGGCGTCGAGGTGACCTGCATCGATAACGGAATGCCGGTGATCCTGCTGCGCGCGTGCGACCTCGGTTGCACCGGCTATGAGACGCGCGAACAGCTGGATAATGACGACGCGCTTAAACGTCGCCTGGAGTCGATTCGCCTGCAGGCCGGGCCGCTGATGCAGCTTGGCGACGTCAGCCAGCGCACGGTGCCCAAGATGACCCTGATCGCCGAGCCGCGACACGGCGGCGCTATCAGCAGCCGCACCTTTATCCCGCACCGCTGCCACGCGTCGATCGGCGTATTTGGCGCGGTGAGCGTGGCCAGCGCCTGTCTGCTTCCTGGATCCGTCGCGCAGGGCATGGCGCAGGTCGCGCCAGGCGCTACGCCGCTGCTCAGCGTTGAGCATCCGACAGGCGAATTTAGCGTGACGCTTCAGCTTGACGCAGACGGCGCCCTGACAGGCTGCGGCCTGTTACGCACGGCGCGACTGCTGTTTGCTGGCGAAGTTTTTATTCCGGCCCGCGTCTGGCCGCGTGAGGAGTAATGATGACGACAATCGCGTTTATTGGTTTTGGCGAGGCGGGTGGCATTCTGGCGGCAGATCTGGCCCGTGAGCATGCGGTGACCATATGGGATTGCAAGCTCAATGGCCCGGAGCGAGAGGCAATGGTCAGGAAAGCCGGTGATTCGCGCGTTCAGGCGGGGAGTTCGCTGGCGCAGGCGCTGGAGAGCGCCGCGCTGATTTTTTCTACTGTGACCGCCGGTGAGGCGCTAAAGGTCGCGCAGCAGGCCGCCGCGCTGCTGCAGCCGGGGCAATATTTCCTCGATCTCAACTCCGTGGCGCCGGAAACGAAACGGCAGGCAGCTGAACATTTTCTGCCCGGCGCCTACATTGATGTCGCGGTGATGGCGCCGGTGCCGCCGGCCCGATTGCAGACACCGTTATTGATCGGCGGGCCGCAGGCGGAGGCGATCGCGCCGCGTCTGCAGGGGCTGGGGCTGAATGCCCGCTATGGCGCCAGTACGGTGGGCCAGGTGTCGGCGATAAAAATGTGCCGTAGCGTGATGATCAAAGGTCTTGAAGCGCTCACCACAGAATGCCTGTTCGCGGCCCGTGAATATGGCGTCGAGGAGGAGGTGCTTAGCTCCTTGCATCATAGTTTCCCGTCTCTGGGCTGGACAGGCGCGTTTCCCGACTATCTGATCAGCCGGGTGGCGGAACATGGCGTTCGGCGCAGCGAAGAGATGGAAGAGGTGGTAAAAACCCTGCGTGATGTGGGGAGCGCCGGGATAATGAGCGAGGCGATCGCGAAAAGCCAGCGCCAGCTTCCGGAGCAGATGGCCGCCCGTAGCCTGAGCTACAGGCAGCTGACGCCGTTTGACTGGAAAACGCTGGTCGCCAGGCTGAAATAACCGCTATTTGGCCGGACAGACGATTTTGTCGATTGCGGCCTGGTAGCTTTTTTGGTTATTGCGCTCTTTCGCCAGCGTCGCTTCGCGGACCGCGTTCTTGTTGCCGTCGGTCGCCAGCACTTTATTGGCAAAATCGTTGTCGCTGAGGTGGCTTGCTGGCGCGCATTTTTCCTTCACCGCTTTGAGCACTTGCTGCTTTTGCTGCTCGAACTGCAGGCTTTGCAGCGGTGATTCGGCCCACGCCGACGTGGCGCTCAGGGCGGTGACCAGGCATACCATCCAACATGCTTTCATCAGGCTTCTCCTTCCGTAATCGCTTCCGTCAACTATATGCGCAGGTGGGAAAACACGCAAATAGCGGTTAATTTAACTTATTGAAAAGGCGTTTGTTATCATCGCCTCAGGCGGCTCTCACCCGCCGCCGCGAGTCGATAGCGATCAGCACCACCGACGCCAGGATCAGCAGAGTGCCCAGCCAGTCCGGCAGCGTGAAGGTGATCCCCAGCAGCAGGAGCGACAGCAGGGCGCTGCTCAGCGGTTCGGCGCAGCTGAGGATCCCGGCTTTGGCGCCGCCAATCTTCTGCGCGCCGTTAAGATAAAGGCTGAATGTCAGCGAAGTACCGATCACCACCAGGTAGAAAAAAGCTAACAGCAGGCTGCCGTTCACCACAAAATCGGTGCCCTGGCCGCCGTAAAACGGCAGCAGCATCGCACCGCCGAACAACATACTCCAGCCGACGATCGGTAGCGTCCCGTAGCGGGCAATTAGCGTCGAGGGATAGGTGGTATAAAACGCGGCGGCAAACGCCGAGGCGATCCCCCAGAACAGCGCCGCCGGCGAAATCGACAGCGTCGTCGGGTTGCCGTGGGTTACCAGCAGAAAGGTGCCCGCCAGCGAGGTGCAGATAGCCCCCAGCACCAACGGAGTGGGGCGCGCTTTGCGGGCGAGGGCGAACCAGGCGACGATGATCGTCGGGGACAGGAACTGCAGCACCGTGGCCGTGGCGGCATTCGATTTTTCAATGGTCATCAAAAAGGTGAATTGCACGGTTAACGCGCCAAACAGCGAGAAAAACAGCAGGCTGACGGCGTCGCGGCGGTTTTGCAGCACGCGGAAAATGCGGTCGCCGTGAACAAAGCCGAGCATCAGCAGGATCAGCCCGGCGAACAGCAGACGCGTCATGGTCAGAAACGGCGACGACATCTGGCTTTCCTGCATAATAAACTGCGCGCATACCCCGGAACTGCCCCACAGCACGGCGGCAATCAGTACGTTCAGCATCCCTTTTTTGCTGGAGCCCATCTTTTCCTCTGGTGAAATGTGACAAAGGGGAATCATAGCATGCGCCCGCCCCGGCGGCGGGGCAGGAAATGGTAGTTGGCCGCGGCGGCAGAACGATTTTGCAGGCCCGGGAAGGCGAAGTCGCCGCCGGGCATGACCCGACAATCGCGTTCTAGCTTAAATCGACATTTTTACTGCCGAACAGCCAGGTGAGCACAAAGCCGCACAGGTAGGAGACCGCCAGTCCGCCGGCGTAAACCGCCATCCCGGCGTAAATCCCGCTGCCGGAGGTCATCAGCGGCAGCGCCACCAGCCCGGACGGACCGAACACGGTGTTCAGGCCGACCGGCAGCCCCAGCCAGGCGATCAGCCCGACGAAGAAGCCGCCGCAGGCGCCGCCGAGGCAGGCGGTAACAAACGGCTTCATCCGCGGCAAGGTGACGCCGTAGATCAGCGGCTCGCCAATCCCGAGGAAGCCCGGAATAATCGCCCCCTTAATCTGGGTTCGCAGCAGCGAATCGCGCTTCGCCCGCCAGAACAGCGCCAGCGCCGCCCCCACCTGCCCGGCCCCGGCCATCGCCAGGATCGGGAACAGCGAGTTAAAGCCCTGGGCATCCACCAGCGCAAAATAGACCGGGACAAACCCCTGATGGACGCCGAACATCACCGCCAGCAGGAACAGACCGGCCAGCACCGCCGAGCCAAACGGATTGCCATTAAGATGCAGGAACAACCACGACATGCCGGTAAACAACCAGCCGCCAATCGGCATGATCACCGTAAAGGTCACCGCGCCCATGATCAGCAGCGTCACCGCCGAGGTGAGGATCATATCGAGGTTGGCCGGCATTACCCGCCGCACCTGGCGTTCAACCCACGCGCCAAGGATGGCGGCGATCAGTACGCCGATGATATTGCCGCGCGGATCGATGCTGTGGCCGAAGAAGGTGGAGATCCCGGCGTAGACGCCGCTGGTCGCCTCCGGGTTGTAGCCCAGCACGAACAGCGAGGCGATAATCGCGCCGTTTACCCCGGAGCCGCCGAACGCCTTCTGAGCGTTATAGCCAATCAGGATGCTCAGGAAGGTGAACATCCCTTTGCTGAAGACCTTCATATAGCCAATCAGCGCCACCAGGCTGGCGTTCGGATGGGCGTTCTCCAGCACGAAAACCTGTTCCGCCAGGGTGGCGAAGCCCAGCAGCAGCCCGACGGCGATAAAGCCGGGGATTAGCGGCGTAAAGATGGTGGCGAATTTGGCGAGAAACTTCTGCACCGCGCTGGTCTGCTTGCCCTTCAGCGCCTGTTTTCTCTCCGCCGCGACATCGGCCAGCGACGGCGCGGCGGGGGCCTCCTCCAGCAGGCCGTTCATCATCTCGGCGGCGGTTTGCGCTTTGCCGGGGCCGAGCACTACCTGGAACTGCTCGTCGCTGACGATCACCCCCATCACGCCGTCAATCTGGCGGATGGCGGTGGTGTCGGCCAGCCCTTCATCGCGCAGGGTCAAGCGCAGGCGCGTCATGCAGTTGCCCGCCTGCGCGACGTTTGCGGCGCCGCCCACGTGGGCGAGGATCCGCGCTATCATCTCTTTCGTTATTTTTGCCATTGCCCGTTACCTGTCTGTCGGCGCTCAGGTGTTGCTGAGCGCCTTGCGGATATAGCCGTTGTTTTTTGCCAGCAGCGACTGCGCCTCTTCGGCGCTTAAGCCCGCCAGCACCATCACGATCGCGGTTTTACAGTGGCGGCCGCAGGCCTCCAGCGCCTTCTGGGCGGCGGGGCGATCGCAGTCGGTCGCCTCCATCACGATGGAAACCTGGCGCTCAATCAGCTTGGCGTTTGTCGCTTCGACGTCGACCATCAGGTTGCTGTAGACCTTGCCGATGCGGATCATCGCCCCGGTGGAGATCATGTTCAGCACCAGCTTCTGCGCGGTGCCGGCTTTCAGGCGGGTCGAGCCGGTCACCACCTCCGGGCCGACGACCGGGGTGATGGCGACGTCCGCCAGCTGGGCCATTTCGCCATGCGGGTTACAGCTGACGATGGCGACAAAGGCATTCTGGCGATGGGCATACTCCATGGCGCCAATGACGTACGGCGTGCGTCCGCTGGCCGCCAGCCCCACCAGCACATCGCGGTGGCTGAAGTTCAGGTTCTGCAGATCCATCGCCCCCTGCGCTTTGTTGTCTTCCACGTTTTCCACGGCGCTGAGAATCGCTTTATGTCCGCCGGCGATGATCCCCACCACCTGCTCCGGGCGGGTGCCGAAGGTCGGTGGGCATTCGCTGGCATCGAGGATCCCCAGACGCCCTGAGGTGCCCGCGCCGATATAAATCAAGCGGCCACCGGCCTGCAGCGCCGTCGCGACCTTATCCACCACCTCGGCAATCTGCGGCAGATAGGGCGTAATCGCCTGGGCCACCTGCTGGTCTTCCTGGTTTATCACCGTCAGCATCTCAAGGGTGGAAAGGGTGTCAATGTTGGCGCTGTTGGCGTTGCGTCGCTCGGTCAGCAGTTTGCTCAGGTCGATACTCATAGAAACCTCGTTATTCTCAGTCGTGCGCAGTATAAGGAATTATTTATTCCTTGCATGTGAAGAGTATCACGATTAGTACGCGGAGAATAATACGAGAATGGTAGAGATGGCGGGAAATGGTGCGGTAATAAAGATGGAATATTTTATTACCGCACCTGGCGTTTAGCGCGCGCTGCGCGGCTGGCTGAGGCCCATTAGCAGCGCCAGCAGGTAGCAGATCGCCATCGCGAGGCTCATTTTCAGCATCGTTTCGCCACCGAGGCCCGCCAGCGGCGCGGCGATGCCGCCGAAGACAAACATCAGGGTGCCCATCAGCGCGGACGCGGTCCCGGACTGGGCGGCGTCAACGGCGCTCATCGCCTCCGCGCCGGCGACGGTGCTGATGCCGCTCATCAGCGACACGGTAAAGAACAGGCCGACCAGCGCCAGCACCGGCAGCTGCAGCCAGGCAAACAGCAGCATGATCGCCGCGCAGCTCACCGCCAGCGTCAGGCCGCCGCGCAGCAGGCTTTCGGCGCTGAAGCGGCGCGCCAGACGGGAAAAGATCATCGCCGCGATAATCAGCCCGATACCGTTCAGACCGAACAGCAGGCTGAACTGCATGGCGCTCATGCCGTATTCGCTCTGCATCACGAAGGAAGAGGAGCCGATGTAGGAGAACAGTCCGGCCATCATAAAGGCCTGAATCAGGCAGAAGCGTAGAAAACGACGATTCTTCAGCACCGGCTGGCCGGGCCGCTGGCGGGTCGCATTGGTTGCCGCGGCCGGGCGCGTTTCCCGCAGGATAGTCAGGCTCATCACCAGCAGCGCGCCGCCAATGGCGGCCATCGTCCAGAAGAGAATTCGCCAGTCGAAGGCGGTGATCACGTAGCCGCCCAGCACCGGTGACAGAACCGGCGCAATGCCGTTCACCGTCATCAGCAGGGCGAAAAACTGGGTCAGCAGGGTGCCCTGGTATTTATCGCGGGCGATGGAGCGCGACAGCACCGAACCGCCGGCGCCGGCGAAGCCCTGTAAAAAACGCCAGACAATCAGCATGTTGATATCCCTTGTCAGGGCGCACATCGCCGAAGAGAAGATAAACAGCAGCAGGGACAGCGCCAGGGGTTTCAGGCGGCCAATGCGGTCGCTCAGCGGGCCGAAAAACAGCTGACCCAGGCCGAGGCCAATCAGCGCGGCGGTCAGCGACAGCTGGGTCTGGGTGCTGGTGGCCTGCAGTTGCTGAGTTATCTCCGGCAGCGCCGGCAGATAAAAATCCGTGCACAGCGGGCCGATGCCCGACAGCAGGCCGAGGATCAGCGCCCAGGAGAGGGAAACACGTGGCATAACGATTCCTTACAGAAGCCGGGCGCGGCCGCCCGGCGGGTGAAATTAACTGGCGCCGCCGCCCAGCGACTGCCAGAGGGTGATCCGGTTATTGAGGTCGGTCTGCTGCAGGGACAGCAGCGTCGTCTTCGCCGACCACAGCGTGCGCTGGGCCGTAAGCACCGACAGATAATCGCCGACCCCGGCCTGATAGCTCTTCATGGCGATATCCAGCGAGGTCTGCTCGGCGGCGACGTACTGCCGCTGGGCATCGAGCTCTTCGCTCAGCGTTTCCCGGCGGGCCAGCGCATCGGCAACGTCCTTAAAGGCGCTCTGAATCGATTTCTCGTAGGTGGCGATCAGCCCCTTTTTCTCCGCTTCCGCATAGCGCAACTGCGCCAGGTTGCTGCCGCCGGTGAACAGCGGCAGGCTGATGGAGGGGGCGAACGACCACACCTGCATCCCGTGGCTGAACAGTGACGACAGCGAGTCGCTGCCGACCCCGGCGCTGGCGGTCAGGGAAATCGACGGGAAGAAATTCGCCCGCGCCGCGCCGATATCGGCATTGGCGCTCTTCAGGTTGTGCTCCGCTTCCTGTATATCCGGCCGGCGCAGCAGCACCGACGACGACACCCCCGCCGGCACCAGGGCGATGCTGTTATCCCCCAGACTTTCGAGGGTGCCGGGCAGCAGGCTCTCCGGCACGGTTTCCCCCGCCAGCAGGTTAATGGCGTTTTTATCCTGCGCCACCAGCGTGCGGTAGCTGGCGACGCTGGCGCGCGCCTGCTGATAGACGCTTTCCGCCGAGCTTAAATCGCCGGCGGAGGCGGTGCCCACCGCCATCTGGCGGGCGACGATGTTGCGCGAGTTTGCTGCGCTGTCCATGGTCTGCTGCGCCAGCGCCAGATTGCTGTTATCCGTCGCCAGCGTCACCCAGGCGGTGGTCAAATCGGCAATCATCGTCAGTCGGGTATTCTGCGCGGTGAATTCGCTGGCAAGCCAGGTTTCGCGCGCCGCGCGCGACAGGCTCTGGTTCTTGCCAAACAGATCCAGCTCGAAGCTGGAGACCGCGCCGTCGGCCTGCGAAGTTGAGCTCAGGCCGCTGGCCACCGTTTTGCTGCGGGTATGGCTCAGCTCGGCATCGACAGTGGGAAACAGCGACGCCCGCGTCTCGCCGTACTGGGCGCGCGCGGCCTCGATATCGGCCAGCGCCTTTTGCACATCGCGGTTGCTGTTCAGCGCGATACTGACCACTTTTTTCAGCCGCGCGTCATTGACCACTTTCTGCCAGTCGCCGACCACCGCCGTCGATTCGCCGTGCGCCCCGGGCAGGGTGGCCGGCACCGGCGCGGCCGGGCGATCATAATGCGGGTCAAGCGAGACGCAGCCCGCGGTCAGGAGCGCGATAAACATAAAACTCAAACGAAACATACTTTACTCCTGAGAAGGACGTTGGCGAGTGAAGAAGCGTTTCACCAGCACGAAGAACAGCGGCACAAAGAACACCGCCAGCAGGGTGGCCGTCAGGGTGCCGCCGATGATGCCGGTGCCGATCGCCACGCGGCTGTTGGCCCCGGCGCCAGTGGCGACGGCCAGCGGCAGCACCCCGGCAATAAACGCCAGCGAGGTCATGACAATGGGGCGCAGACGGGTCTGCGCGGCGCGGATCGCCGCCCGGGAGAGCGAATACCCCTCATCCACGGCGGATTCAGCGAACTCGACGATCAGAATGGCGTTCTTCGACGACAGGCCGATGGTGGTCAGCAGCGCCACCTGGAAGTAAACGTCATTGCTTAAGCCGCGCAGCGTCGCCGCCAGCGCCGCGCCGAGCAGGCCGAGCGGGATGACCATGATCACCGAGAACGGCACCGACCAGCTCTCATACAGCGCCGCCAGGCACAGGAACACCACCAGAATCGAAATGGCGTACAGGCTCATCGCCTGGCCGCTGGCCAGCTTTTCCTGCAGCGAAATGCCGCTCCACGCCCAGGTGGAGCCCGCCGGCAGGCTGTCGGCCAGCTTTTCCATCTTGTCCATCGCCGCGCCGGAGCTGAAGCCGGCGGCGTTTTCGCCCTGGATCTCAAAGGCGGCGGAGCCGTTGTAGCGCACCAGGCTTTCCGGGCCGTATTGCCAGTGGGTGGTGGCGAAGGCGGAGAACGGCGTCATGCTGTTATCGCTGCCGCGAACGAACCATTTGCCAAGGTCGGAGGGCACCGCGCGCGCGTCGCTCTCGCCCTGGATATAGACCTTCTTCACCCGGCCGCGATCGATAAAGTCATTCACGTAGGCGCCGCCCCAGGCGCTGGAGAGCGTATCGGTCACGTCGCTCAGCGACAGCCCCAGCGAGACCGCTTTGTTGTTATCGATATCCACCTGCAGCTGCGGCATCTGCGGCAGGTCGTTGGCGCGCACCGACTGCAGCTCGCCGCTCTGGTTGGCCGCCGCCAGTAGCTGACTGCGCAGCTTCATCAGGCTGTCGCGGTCGGTACCGCCGCTGGCCATCAGCTCGAAGGTGAAGCCGTTGCTCTGTCCGAGACCGTCCACCGACGGCGGCGTCATGGCGAACAGGGTGGCGTCGCGGATCGCCCCAAGTTCTTTGTTGGCGCGCAGGGCGATGGCCTGGGCGGTATTGTCGTCGCCTTTGCGCTGCGACCAGTTGTTCAGCGACACGAAGGCCATCCCGGCGTTCTGACCGCTGCCGCTAAAGCTGAAGCCGTCGACGGTGAAAATGACGTTGGTATTGGCTTTCTCTTTCGTCAGGAACCAGTTGGTTACCTGGCGGCGCACCTCGGCGGTGCGCACCGCAGTGGCCCCGGCGGGCAGGGTGTACTGGACCATGATCTCGCCCTGGTCCTCCACCGGCAGGAAGCTGCCCGGCAGTTTCCACATCGCCAGCGCCATCGCCCCGCAAATCAGGACGTAAGCGCCCATCATCACCGCGCCCCGGCGCAGGCCGCCGAGCACGCGGCGCTGGTAGCCCGCTTCCGTACGCCCCCACAGGCGGTTAAACGCGCCGAAGAACCCTTTGGTATGAGGCCTGGAGTGGCTGAGCAGCGCGCCGCACAGCGCCGGGGTGAGGGTCAGGGCCACCACCACCGACAGCATCATCGCTGAGATAATGGTCACCGAGAACTGGCGATAAATGACCCCGGTCGAGCCGCCGAAGAAGGCCATCGGCAGGAACACCGCCGACAGCACCAGGGCGATCGCCACCAGCGCGCCGGAGATTTCGCCCATCGATTTTTCGGTGGCTTCACGGGCGGGCAGCCCTTCGTCGCGCATAATGCGCTCGACGTTCTCCACCACCACGATGGCGTCGTCCACCAGCAGGCCGATCGCCAGCACCATGGCGAACAGCGTCAGGGTGTTAATCGAGTAGCCGAACAGCGCCAGCACCCCGAAGGTGCCGAGCAGCACCACCGGCACCGCCACCGCCGGAATGAGCGTCGCGCGGAAATTCTGCAGGAACAGATACATCACACAGACCACGAGAACGATCGCTTCGAACAGGGTCTGAATCACGTCCTCGACCGAAATTTTAATAAACTCGGTGCTGTCCTTCGGATAGGCGATATCGTATCCCTGCGGCATCTGACGCTGGAATTCGGCGATCTTGCTTTTCACCAGGGTCGCGGTATCCAGCGCGTTGGCGCCGGGGGCCATCATCACCGCGATCCCGGCGGCCGGATGGCCGTTCAGATTGGCGGTAGCGGTATAATCCTCGCTGCCCATCTCCACCCGCGCGACATCGCTCAGGCGCACCACCGAGCCGTCGGCCTGGCTTTTCACGATGATCGCTTTGAACTGATCGGGGGTTTGCAGCCGCGACTGCGCGCGTACGGTGGCGGTCAGCTGCTGGGCGCTGGACGACGGCAGGGCGCCGATTTTACCGGCGGAGATCTGCACGTTCTGCGCCTCAATCGCCGACTGGACGTCGGAAGGCATCAGCGAGTAGGAGGCGAGTTTGGTCGGATCCATCCAGACGCGCATCGCGTATTCGGCGCCGAACACCTGCAGGCTGCCGACGCCCTCCACGCGCGCCAGCGGATCCTGCAGGTTGCTGACCAGCCAGTCGGAGATATCGGAGCTGGTGGCGCGGTCGGTTTTGTCATACACCGCGAGGATCAGCAGGAAGCTGCTCTGCGATTTTTCCACCGTCACGCCGGACTGCTGGACTTCGCTCGGCAGCCGCGATTCCGCCTGCTGGACTTTGTTCTGCACCTGCACCTGGGCGGTGTCCGGGTCGGTCCCCTGCTCAAAGGTGACGGTGATGCTGACCGAGCCGTCGGAGCTGCTGGTAGAGCTGAAGTAGAGCAGATGGTCGAGGCCGGTAAGCTGCTGCTCGATGACCTGGGTGACGCTGTTCTCCAGGGTTTCGGCAGAGGCGCCGGTATAGGTGGCGGAGATTTTCACCGCCGGCGGGGCGACGTCCGGATACTGGCCCACCGGTAGGGTGCGGATCGCCAGCACGCCGGCGAGCATAATCAGAATGGCGATCACCCAGGCAAAGACCGGGCGACGCACGAAGAAACGGGAGAACATCAGGCGTTGCCTCCGTTATTGTTGACGGCAACGGCCTTCACCGTCTGGCCAGGGGCCACTTTACCGGTGCCTTCGACGATCAGCTTGTCGCCCGCTTTCAGGCCGCTCAGCACCAGCCATTTATCGCCGTAGGTGTCGCCGGTTTCCACGGCGCGCTGCGCAACTTTGTTGTCGGCATCGACCACCAGCGCCGTGGCGTTGCCTTTGGCATCGCGGGTAATCCCCTGCTGCGGGGCGAGGATCGCGTCGTTCATGATGCCTTCATCGATGCGCGCGCGAACAAACATCCCCGGCAACAGGACGTGCTGCGGGTTGGGGAAGATAGCGCGCAGGGTTACCGAGCCGGTGGATTCATCGACGGCGACTTCGGTGAGCGCCAGACGCCCTTTTTCCTGATAGGTGCTGCCATCTTCCAGGGTTAACGTCACGCTGAGGGTGTCGCTGTTGCTGGCCAGGCTTTGTTTGCGTAAGCGCAGGAGATCGACGCTGGATCGCGTCAGATCGACATACATGGTGTCGAGCCCGCGGATCGTCGCCAGCGCGGTATCCTGATCGGCGGAGACCAGCGCCCCCGGCGTGACCGACGAGATGCCGATACGCCCGGCAATCGGCGCGGTGACGGTGGTCCAGTTCAGGTTGATGCGCGCGCTCTCCAGCGCCGCTTTCTTCGATTCCACGCTGGCCTTGTCCTGGGCGCAGGTGGAGGCGGCGTCGTCGGCATCCTGGCGGGAGACGCCGTTATCCCGGACCAGCGACGCGTAGCGCTGAGCCTTCTGGCAGTCGGAGACTACCAGCGCCTGGGCCTGTTTCAGCGCCGCCGCCGCTTCGTTCCAGGTCGCGCGATAGCTGGAGGGATCGATCTGGTAAAGGGCCTGCCCGGCCTTCACCATATCGCCTTCGGTAAACAGGCGCTTCTGGATGATGCCGCCCACCTGCGGGCGTACTTCGGCGCTGAGCGAGGCGGTGGTGCGGCCGGTGAGCTGGCTGACTACCGGAACCGGCTGGCTTTGCAGAGTGACCACGCCCACTTCCGGCGTGGGTTGCTGCGGGGCAGATGTCTGCGCATTATCGCATCCGCTAAGGAGAAATAATGCTGTCGCGATGGGAGCTATGATGTATTTCATTATATTTTCTCAAGATATAAGACGTCCGCCCCGTTTATTTAAAAACGAGGGAATAGGTTGGGCGCTGAGGCATTTTCGGCTAAGCGAAAATGACAAAAAAGGAACACAGATGTTCCTGAACGTGATTGTTATTGTGTCTCCGCTGAAGCCAACCTCTTCGGCCTTCAGGAGGTGAAAAGCGCATCTCCTCTGGTTTGTGGTGAGAATGATCATTCTCATTTTTTGCCATTATACGATCCGCCGCGATAATGGAAAGGTTTTTTTGCTTACTTTTAGAACGCAAAAAATTAAGGCAAATAATCATGGAGAAAATAAGAATTTTTTGTGAAAGTGGAGAGGGAAAATAACCATTCGGCATCGCGATACTGGAGATAGTTAATGGCGTTAATCATTACAAAAAGCATTAATCCCGACGATCAACAAGAATTATTCGCCGGTCTGCGGCACTATAATCAGCAGTATCTTGATGCGGCGCAGTTTGGCGATCTGGGGGTTTACTCCCGCGATGCACAAGGGGTGATGCAGGGCGGGCTGATTGCCAAACGCAAAGGCAACTGGCTGTGTATTGAGTATCTGTGGGTCAGCGAGGCGACCCGCGGACGCGGTCTGGGAAGCGAGCTGATGCAGGAGGCGGAGCGGCAGGCGCAGGCGCTGGGCTGCAGCCATCTGCTGGTGGATACCTTTAGCTTCCAGGCGCTGCCGTTTTATCAGAAATTAGGCTATCAGTTGCAGATGTCGCTGCCCGACTTCCCGCACGCGGGGATGCAGCGTCACTATTTGTCGAAAGCGCTGTAACGATCCTGATATCGCCGGGCGGTCAGGTACCGTACCTGTGATTGTGCCGGATGGCGGCATAAATGCCTTATCCGGCCTACACCGTTCTCCCATAGTTTCGCCCCACCCAGGACCGGCAAGCGCAGCGCCGCCGGGCAGGATATCAGGCACGTCACCTGTATTCTTGCCGGGTGGCGGCTGTCCCCTTACCCGTCCTGGGGTTCGTGCTGTGCCCGTCATGATGCCGAGCGGCCTGTTGTTGATATACCCACTTGCGCGACTGAAACTGCCGTTGCTGGCGGCCTCAAAATCGCTGAGACGTTCCCGGAAGGCCGGGGCAGCCCGCATGGATGCGGGCTGAGGGCCGTGTTTTGCATGGACGCTGCCTCGGCCCGACCCGAAGCCTGCAGGGATAAGTTGAAGGGACCGCGTAGCGGCGATTTTGCTGGCCGGAGCCCGGGAGTACAGGGGGCGGCGGCGACTGGCCACCCCCTGTGCGCTCCCTGCTCCATAAGAGACATAACGCAGAAGATCAACCGGGAGCGCAATCTGCCCGGATATAACACGGGAGTGGTAGCCCTGCTAAACGTTGTGGCCCTGCCAAACATAGTGCGAACAGGGACATTTCCGGTTGTGCCGTTATTTCGCCGGGTGGCGGCTGCGCCTGACCCGGCCTACGGCTGTAGCCCTGCTAAGCGTAGCGCGAGCAGGGAAAATCCCGGATGGCGGCGCGTGGCGCCTTATCCGGGCTACAAAAGCTTTTGCCGGGCGGCGGCTGCGCTTAACCCCCGACGCCGTGGCCCATCAACGCCAGCGCGTGGCTGACGATGGTCTGGCGGTTGACCGCCTGTAAACGCGGATCGCTGTGGATGCGCGAAAACGGCACCAGCACCAGGCTAATCACCGTGGTAAACAGCAGCTCCGGCGACAGCGCCGGGTTAATCTTGCCCTCCAGCTGCCAGCGGCGCACTGCCTCCAGCATCACCTGAAAACGCTCCTCGCCGAAGCGGGCATCCATATGCTGACGCAGGATCGGCATCTCGCCGATGATCTCCTGCATCCACAGCGGCGCGAACCAGGCGTTCTTCTCCGCCATATGCGCCAGCGTTTCGACCATCATCGTCAGCGCCAGCACCGGGTCCTGCGGATGGTCGACAAAGATGCGGCTGATGTGGTTGCGCAGCGGCATAAAGCGCTCCTCAATCAGCTGCGTCACCAGCGCATCCCGCGAACTGAAATAGTAATGCAGCATCGCCGGCGTTACCCCGGCCTCTTTGGCGATGGCGTTCAACGACACGCGGGCCGCACCGTCGCGGGCAAACAGCGTCAGGGCGATGTCCATCAGCTGTTCGCGGTTGGCGGTACCCGATTTTTTTCCACGCGGTCGCCCCGGGCGGCGGGGGGCATTCTGATCCTTTTGTGCTGTCATGATATGGCGATCTCTTGACCCGACTCATTCTTTCACTAAATATTAATTATGCATTTAATTAATTTCAAGCGAGCGTTGTGATGACTACTCAAGTCGCAAACCCACCGGTGCAGTCGATACGCCTGCTGTTCAGCGCATTGCTACTGGTGATGCTGCTCTCCGCGCTGGATCAGACCATTGTCTCCACCGCGCTGCCGACGATTGTCGGCGAACTGGGGGGGCTGGACAAGCTTTCCTGGGTGGTCACCGCCTATATCCTCAGCTCCACCATCGCGGTGCCGCTGTACGGTAAATTCGGCGATCTGTTCGGTCGCAAAATCGTGCTGCAGGTGGCGATTGGGCTGTTTCTCGTCGGCTCCGCCCTCTGCGGGCTGGCGCAAAACATGACCCAGCTGGTGCTGATGCGCGGCCTGCAGGGGCTCGGCGGCGGCGGCCTGATGGTGATCAGCATGGCGGCGGTGGCCGACGTCATCCCGCCCGCCAACCGCGGCCGCTATCAGGGGCTGTTCGGTGGCGTTTTTGGCCTGGCGACGGTGATCGGCCCGCTGATCGGCGGCTTTCTGGTGCAACACGCCTCCTGGCGCTGGATCTGCCGCTGGGCCTCTTCGCGCTGCTGGTGATCGGCGCGGTATTCCACAGCAGCAATAAACGCAGCCAGCATCAGATTGACTGGCTGGGAGCGATTTACCTCAGCATGGCGTTGCTGTGTATCATCCTGTTTACCTCGGAAGGGGGCAGCGTCCATGCCTGGAATGACCCGCAGCTGTGGTGCATTCTGGCCTTCGGCATCGTGGGTGTCATCGGCTTTATCTACGAAGAGCGGATGGCCGCCGAGCCGATTATTCCGCTGTCGCTGTTCCGCAACCGCAGCTTCCTGCTGTGCAGCCTGATCGGCTTCGTCATCGGCATGTCGCTGTTCGGGTCGGTCACCTTCCTGCCGCTCTATCTGCAGGTGGTGAAGGAGGCAACCCCCACCGAGGCCGGGCTGCAGCTGATCCCCCTGATGGGCGGCCTGCTGCTGACCTCGGTTATCAGTGGGCGGATCATCAGCCGGACCGGTAAATATCGCCTGTTTCCGATCCTCGGCACCCTGCTTGGCGTGACCGGCATGGTGCTGCTGACCCGGATCGCCATTCACTCGCCGCTGTGGCAGCTGTACCTGTTTACCGGCGTGCTGGGGGCGGGTCTGGGGCTGGTGATGCAGGTGCTGGTCCTGGCGGTGCAGAACGCGATGCCGGCGAAGCTGTACGGCGTGGCCACTTCCGGCGTGACCCTGTTCCGCTCGATCGGCGGCTCCATCGGCGTGGCGCTGTTTGGCGCGGTGTTCACACACGTACTGCAGAGCAACCTGCAAAAGCTGTTGCCGGAAGGCGCGGTACTGCCGCCGGGAATGAATCCGGTGGCGGTGCAGCACCTGCCCGCGGATATCCGCCTCGACTATCTCGACGCCTTCGGCGCGGCGATCCACGCGGCGTTCCTGATGGCGGCCGGCATTATGGCGGTGGCGTTTGTCCTCTCCTGGCTGTTAAAGGAGGCGCCGCTGAAGACCGCGACGCACTAAGCGGCCCCGGCGATGCGCAGCAGCGCCTGACGCAGCGCCGGCGCGGCAAAATCGATAAATTTTCGCAGCTTAAGCGGCGCCAGGTCCCGCGCGGTATACAGCAAATGGACCGGCGCCGGTTCCGGCTCGACGCGTTCCAGCAGCAGACGGAGCTCACCCTGTCGCAGGCCGTCCAGCGCCTGATAGTGCAGTAAGCGAGCTACGCCCACCCCCAGCCGCGCGGCATCAGCAGCGCTCTCCGGCGTGGTGACCGATAGCGCCGGCGGCAGATTAATTAGCTGGTCCTCGCGCTCAGCGGCGCGAAAGCGCCAGCCGCGATAGGGCATCGGCGATTCAATACGGATGATCGGCAGCGCCGCCAGATCGCGCGGCCGCTGCGGCTCGCCGTATTTCGCCAGCAGCGCCGGATGGGCACAGGCCACAATGCGCATCCTGCCGAGGCGGGTGGCCACCATGCTGCTGTCCGCCAGGTCGCCAATCCGCACCGCCAGATCGATATGGTCGCCCACCAGGTCGGCGTTACGATCGCTGAGCAGCAAACGGACGCGAATTTGCGGGTAACGGGCGATAAATTCAGCGATCACCGGGAGAACGTGCTGGCGTCCAAACATCGTCGGCGCAGAGATCACCAGCTCGCCTTTCGGCTCCTGATACTCGCCCGTCGCCTGGCGTTCGGCGTTTTCCACCTCCTCGAGGGTCCGCCGCGCGGCGGCGACATAATCGACCCCAGCGTCGGTGAGCGTCAGTTTGCGGGTGGTCCGCGCCAGCAGGCGCACTCCCAGCGTGTTCTCCAGCTCGCCGATATGGCGGCTGACGGTGGTCAACGGCATATTCAGCGCCCGCGCCGCCGCTGACATACTCCCCAGCTCGGTCACTTTCACCAGCAGCGCCATCGCGCTTAATCGATCCATTATTCTCCCGGTTTCTGGAAAGATGATTGCCACTATACCAGTATTATCATTTTTCGCAGTACAGTCCATGATGGCGCCAGACAACAGGAGGCGCTATGGCAGCAACCTTTCTCGATATCGCCATCACCCCGGACGTGATGGATGTGCAGCATGAAATGGGCAGCGACCAGCTGTGGCAAACGCCGCATAGCCGCCGCCAGGCCGACCGCTTCGGCGACAGCGAAGCGGGGATGATCGCCACCCGCGACAGCTTCTATCTGGCGACGGTGTCGCAGAGCGGCTGGCCCTATGTCCAGCACCGCGGCGGCCCGCCGGGGTTTCTGCATCTGCTGGATGACACCACCCTGGCGATGGCGGATTTCGGCGGTAACCGTCAGTACATCACCACCGGCAACCTGCGCGGCAGCGACCGGGCCTGCCTGTTTTTGATGGATTATCCACGCCGTGCCAGGCTGAAAATCTACGCCACCGTCGAGGTCGTGGCGGCAGAGGACCACCCGCAGCTGCTGGCGCAGGTAGCGCCGGCCAACTATCGCGCCCGCATCGAGCGCCTGTTTCTCTTTCATCTGCAGGCGTTTGACTGGAACTGCCCGCAGCACATTACGCCGCGCTACAGCGCGCAGCAGGTGGCGGAGTACAGCCAGAACCTGCAGCAACGTATTCATGACCTGGAGCAGGAGAATCAGCGCCTGCAGCAGCAATTAGCCCGCAGAGGAGAGTCAGCATGACCGAACAACGTCCCCCGTTACCGCCGTTTACCCGCGACAGCGCTATCCAGAAGGTCCGCGCCGCGGAAGATGGCTGGAACAGCCGCGATGCCGAAAAGGTCGCTCTGGCCTACACCGTGGACAGCGAATGGCGCAACCGCAGCGAGTTTGTTCACGGCAGGAGGGAAATTGTCGAATTCCTGCAGCGGAAATGGCGCAAAGAGCAGCAATATCGGCTGATTAAGGAGCTGTGGGCATGGCAGGAAAATCGTATCGCCGTGCGCTTCGCCTACGAGTGGTGCGACGACAGCGGCAACTGGTTTCGCTCGTACGGCAATGAAAACTGGGAGTTTGATCAGCATGGACTGATGCAGACGCGCTACGCCTGCATCAACGATCTGCCGATCGCTGAAAGCGAGCGCCTGTTCCACTGGCCCCAGGGGCGTCGCCCGGACGATCATCCGGGGCTCAGCGATCTGGGGCTGTAAAACCGGCGCTGCGCGACGGATTAATCGGCTTTCGGGAAGTCGACCACCGTGTCGTTAACCCGGTTCACCATGTTGGTGAACAGGATCGCGCTGATGGCGCTGATAATCTCAATCACCTGCTGGTCACTAAAACCGGCGTTGCGTAGCGCGGCGACGTCGGCTTCCGGCAGCGTACCGGTGGTGGTGACCAGAGTCTGCGCAAATTTCACCAGCGCATCAAGCTGTGTCTCTTCCGCATACGCCCCGCGGCGCAGGGCGTGGATCTGCTCGCTGCTGAAGCCGGCTTTTTTCGCCATCAGGGTGTGCGCGGCCAGGCAGTAGTCACAGCCGGTGGCTTCGCTGACTGACAGATTAATCGCCTCCAGCTGTTGGGCGCTGAGGCTGCCTTTATGGAGCATCGCATTGTGCGCCAGCGCCTGCTGCAACGCCGCCGGCGAGTGGCCGCCGATGGTCAGGTAGGCGTTTGGCACTTTGCCCATCGCTTTTTTGATCCCGGCGAAAATATCGGCGGCTTTGCCAGTGGCGTCTTGTTCACGGATATCAGCTAAACGGCTCATGGTTAACTCCTGTTGTTATCGAGGGTGTGTGTTGGCATTGGGGTCATCTTAGGCCGTTGCCGCATGCTAGACTGGCGGTCTTCGTCTCACCTTTTTGTCTTATCGTCTCAGGAGAAGCATGGACAGTCTCAGTCATCTGCTGGCGCTGCTGGCGCCGCGCTGCGAAGTGAACCTGCACTGTCGCTTCGGCGGCCGCTGGCAGGCCGGGCACCAGCAAATGCGCAGCGGCGTGGTGCCGTGGCACGTGGTGCTGCGCGGTGAGGGGCGGCTTAACGTCGGCGGCCAGACTCATCACCTGCGCGCGGGAGATGTGGTCCTCCTGCCGCACGGTTCGCCGCATCTGATGGAGAGCCTGGTGGAGTGGGGCCAGGTGCTGCCGGTAGCGCACCGGTTTAACGGCACGGTGACGGAAATGCGCGCCGGCCCGGCGGAGGGGGCGCTGGAGATGCTGTGCGGCGAATTTTATTTTGGTCCGCACGTTAGCTGGCTGTTCACTGAGGCATCGACGCTGATCCATCTCCATACCGATACGCGCGAAGACTGCCCGGAGCTGCAGCCGTTGCTTAACATACTGGTCCGCGAAAGCCTGGCGCAGCGTCCCGGCGGCAGCGCTATCGTGCGCAGCCTCGGCGATACGCTGCTGGTGCTGCTGCTGCGCATGCTGCTTGGCGAGCAGCAGCCGCCCGGCGGGCTGCTGCGTCTGATGAGCGATGAACGCCTGATGCCGGCGGTGCTGGCGGTGATGGCGACCCCGGAGCAGCCGTGGACGCTGGAAACCATGGCCGCCCGCGCCTTTCTGTCGCGGGCCACCTTTGCCCGTCATTTTGCCCGCGTTTATCACCTGACGCCGCAGGCGTGGCTGTCGCAGCTGCGAATGGCGCTGGCCGCCCGGCTGCTGCGCCTGGAGCGTCAGACCAACCTCGAGGTGATTGCCGAACGCTGCGGCTTTCAGTCGCTGGCGTCCTTCTCGAAGCGTTTCAAAATGCGCTATGGCGTGACGCCGGGCGAGTGGCGACGGGGCTAGTGCTTCGCTCTGGGGAAGATGATTTTATTTCCAGTTGCGTGGTTTGCTGTTTATTACCCCACCCGAAAGTCGCTATAGTTTTGCACGAAAAAAACAATGACAGTCAGGACGGACAGGGTGAAGAGGATGAGATTACGTTTACGTGCCGCCGCCGCGGTAATGCTGGCGGGTCTGGCGCTGGTCGGCTGCGACCAAAAGGGTAATGAAGCGAAGCACATTAAGGTCGGCGTGATTAATGGCGCTGAACAGGATGTGGCGGAAGTGGCGAAGAAGGTGGCCAAAGAGAAGTATGGTCTGGAGGTAGAGCTGGTGGGGTTCAGCGGCTCGCTGTTGCCTAACGAATCGACCAACGCCGGGGATCTGGACGCCAACGTCTTCCAGCATCGGCCTTTCCTTGAGCAGGACAACAAAGCGCATAACTACCATCTGGTGGCGGTCGGCAATACCTTCGTCTTCCCGATGGCCGGCTATTCGCGCAAGATCAAGTCAGTCGCCGAACTGAACGACGGCGCGACGATCGCCATCCCCAACGACCCGACCAATCTCGGGCGGGCGCTGCTGCTGTTGCAAAAAGAGAAGCTGATTACCCTCAAAGCCGGCACCGGCCTGCTGCCGACGGCGGTGGATATCACCGACAACCCGCATCACCTGAGAATTATGGAGCTGGAAGGGGCGCAGCTGCCGCGCGTACTCGACGATCCTAAAGTCGACGTGGCCATCATCAGCACCACCTACCTGCAGCAAACCGGGCTGTCGCCGGTTCGCGATGGCATCTTTATCGAAGATAAAAACTCGCCCTACGTGAACATCATCGTGACCCGTGAAGACAATAAAGACGCGGAAAACGTGAAGGAGTTTATGCAGTCGTACCAGTCGCCGGAGGTGGCGAAGGCGGCTGAGACTATCTTCAACGGCGGCGCGGTGCCGGGCTGGTAAGCCAACACACAGGGAGAGGCGCGTATGGTACGCCAACGGCAGGCTGACCTGCTGCTGATTGCTGCGACGGTGATTGCCGCCTGCGGCTGGATTTTTTCCCGCGAGGCGATCGCCGGCATGCCGGTATTCGCGTTCCTTGGGCTGCGCTTCTTCTTCGCCGCGCTGCTGCTGCTGCCGTTCTGCCGCGGGTTTCGCCCGCAAAAGCAGCACTGGCCAAAGCTCATCATCAGCGGGCTGTGGTTTGCGCTCAACCTCTGCCTGTGGATCTACTCGGTCTCCACGACGGCGTCGCTCGGCGAAGGGGCGTTTATTATGAGCCTGTCGATGATGTTCGTCCCGCTGACCGCGTGGGTGATGATGAAGGTGCGTCCGCCGCGGGCCTGGTGGGAGTGCCTGCCGATCGCGGTGGTGGGCCTGGGCCTGCTCAGCCTGCACATGCCGATAGCCTTCCACCCCAGCCAGGGCTGGTTTTTGCTGACGGCGCTGGTGCAGTCGATCTGGTTCTGTTACACCAGCCGCTGCGCGCGTGAAGTACCGCTGATCCCCCTGACCACCGTGCAGCTGGCGATCACTGGTATCGTCGGGTTGACCATCTCCGCTGCCGTTGAACGCTGGGACCAGCCGATGACCCTGCCGACCTTCGGCTGGCTGGTGGCCAGCATTGTCATCGCCACCAGCCTGCGCTTCGGTCTGCAGATGAAGGGGCAAAAGTACGCGGCGGTGGCCAGCGCGGCGATCATTATGGTGCTCGAACCGCTGCTGACGGTCATTGCCGCCGCGCTGTGGTACGGCGAACAGCTACCGCTGCAGAAAATTATCGGCGGCGTGCTGATCCTGGTTGCCCAGCTGTGGTTCCGCTGGCGAATGCTTAAGCCGTAGCCTGCCCGGTGCGCGGCTGCGCCATCAATTGCAGCAGCGGCACCAGCGACAGCCCGTCCGGCATTTCGCCGCGGGCGATCAGCTGGTTTATCTCCTCAAAGGTAAACCAGCCGGTTTCCATTACCTCATCCTGAGCCGCATCCATCCCCACCCAGCGTAAACCGGTAGCCAGCCAGGTGATAAACAGCTGATCGCTGCTGCCGTAGGAGGGGTTGAAGCGAATGATCTCCTCGACGCGTTGCGCCTGCCAGCCGGTCTCTTCCCGCAGCTCGCGCAGCGCGGCCGCCGCCGGATCTTCCCCTTCGTCAACGCCGCCTGACGGAATGGCCCACACTACCTTGTCGATCAGGTAGCGGTAGTGGCGAATCAGCAGCACTTTGCCCTCCTGGATAGCCACAACCCCCACCGCCGGGCGGGGATAGTGAATGGCGTAAAAGTCGCGGCGCTCGCCGGGGGCGATATCAATACCCACCTTGCGCATGCTGAACCACGGCGTCTCGGCGATGACCTGCGGGTCGTGCATATCGGCGGCGGTCAGTTTTTTCTTCATCCTGCCACTCCTGTCAAAAATGGAGCCTTCAGAACAACATAGCCGGAGACGGATAGCAATCGCCGCAGGTTGGCCCGATTTCATCGATCCTTGCCCAAATGCCCCTATTGCGCCAGGCTGGTACTCAGTACGATGTTCGTCAAATCACCCCCTGAGGAACGCCGACATGAACATCACCCATATCCGTAACGCGACCCAGATTATTGACTACGCCGGGAAAAAGTTTCTGATCGATCCGATGCTGGCGGACAAAGGCGCCTGGCCGGGATTTCCGGGCACCGCGCGCAGCGAGCTGCGCAACCCGCTGGTGGCCTTGCCTTTTTCCCGCGATAACATTATCGACGTTGACGCAGTGATCGTCACCCATACCCATGACGATCACTGGGACGAGGCGGCGATCGCCGCGATCCCGAAAACCCTGCCGGTGTTCGTCCAGCACGAGGCCGACGGTGCGCTGCTGCGCAGCCAGGGATTCGAGGATATCCGCCTGCTGACGGCAGACAGCGAATTTGCCGGTGTGCGCCTGCTGAAAACCACCTCCGGCCAGCACGGCAGCGATCGCACCTACGCGGTGCCGGCGATGGCCGAACGCCTGGGCGAGGCCTGCGGCGTGCTGTTTCGCCATCCGCAGGAGAAGACGCTGTGGCTGGTGGGGGATACCATCTGGCGTGATGAAATTGCGGCCGACCTGCTGAAGCTGCGCCCGGACGTGGTGGTCCTCAACGCCGGCTATGCCCACGTCATCGGCTTTGGCCCGATTATCATGGGCAAAGAGGATCTCCTGAACGTACACTTCACCCTGCCGGAAGCGAAAATCATGGCTATCCACCTGGAGGCGGTCAACCACTGCCTGGTGAGTCGGGAAGAGATGCGCCAGTATGCGCTGGATAATCAGATTGCCGAGGTCGTGTGTATCCCGCAGGATGGGGAAACCGTGGTTTATTAACGTGCGTAAGGGGAAGGAACGATGAAGCTCACCGACGTGGCGATTGTTGCAGTAGAGGGCTTTAGCCCGTTTCATTACGCCGTTCCCTGCATGCTGTTTGGCGATTCGGTCTCTGAAAACAAACGCTTTAATCTGCACATTTGCGCCGAGCGACCGGGGCTGCTGCGCGCCCGCGACGGCTTCGCGCTGTACGCCAGCGGCGATTACGCCGTGCTGGAACAGGCGGATATCGTGGTGGTGCCTTACTGGGGCGAGGTCGACCGGCGCCCGCCGCAGGCGCTGCTTGATAGCCTGGTGCGGGCCCGGAATAACGGCGCGGAAATCGTCGGTCTGTGCCTGGGCGCGTTCGTCCTTGGCTACGCCGGGCTGCTGGACGGGAAACGCGCGGCGACCCACTGGGAGTTTGAGCAGGATTTTCAGCGCCGGTTTCCGCAGGTGCGGCTGGATATCAACGCCCTGTACGTCGATGACCAGCGGATCATTACTTCAGCGGGCACCGCGGCGGCGCTCGACTGTTGCCTCTACATCATCCGCCAGCGTTACGGCAGCCTCGCGGCCAACCAGATCGCCCGGCGGCTGATTGTTTCGCCGCACCGCGAGGGCGGCCAGGCGCAGTTCATCGCTCAGCCGGTGCCGAAAAATACCCGCGATGCGCGAATCAACTGCCTGCTGGATTATCTGCAGCAGCATATTGCCGAGCCGCATAATCTCGATTCGCTGGCCCAGGTGGTGGCGATGAGCCGCCGCAGCCTGACCCGCCACTTCGCCCGGGCGACCGGGATGAGCATCACCGACTGGCTGACCGCCGAACGCCTGCGCCGCAGCCAGAGCCTGCTTGAGGCGGGGGATCTGCCGGTCGAGCAGGTGGCGGAGGCGGTGGGTTATCTCTCTGCCGTCACCTGGCGTCAGCAGTTTAAGGCGCGCTTTGGCGTCAGTCCGACCGAATGGCGGCGTACCTTTCGCCGCGGCGCTTAGCCGCCGAGGGTCGCGCTGTCGATCACGAAGCGGTATTTCACGTCACCCTTGACCATTCTTTCCCAGGCTTCGTTGATCTCATCGCCGCGGATCAGTTCGATATCGGCGACGATGCCGTGTTCAGCGCAGAAGTCGAGCATCTCCTGGGTTTCCGCGATCCCGCCAATCATCGACCCGGCAATCGACCGGCGACGGATGATCAGATTGAACACTTCCGGCGACGGATGCGGTGTGGCCGGCGCGCCTACCAGCGTCATCGTGCCATCGCGCTTCAGCAGCGTGGTGAAGGCATCGAGATTATGCGGCGCCGCCACGGTGTTGAGGATGAAATCGAAGCTTTTGACGTGGGCCGCCATTTCCTCTTCGTTACGCGACACCACCACTTCATCAGCGCCTAGCGCTCTGGCCGCATTACGCTTGGATTCGGAGGTGGTAAAGGCCACCACGTGGGCCCCCATGGCGTGGGCCAACTTGATTCCCATATGTCCAAGGCCGCCAATGCCAACCACGCCGACTTTTTTACCCGGCCCGGCGTGCCAGTGGCGCAGCGGCGAGTAGGTTGTGATCCCGGCGCACAGCAGCGGCGCGACGGCGGCCAGCTGCGCTTCGGGATGAGTTATCCGCAGCACGTAGTGTTCTTTGACCACGATCTGCTGTGAATAGCCGCCCAGGGTGTGGCCCGGCGCGTCCTGGGTCGGTCCGTTGTAGGTCAGCACCATATGGTCGCAGTAGTTCTCCAGCCCTTCAGCGCACTCCTCGCACTGTTGACAGCTATCGACCATGCAGCCGACGCCCACCAGATCGCCGACGGCGTAGCGCGAGACGGCCTCGCCGACCGCGGTGACCCGGCCCACAATTTCATGCCCCGGCACGCAGGGGTAGAGCGTTCCGGCCCATTCCGATCGCGCCTGGTGGAGATCGGAGTGGCAGACGCCGCAGTAGGCGATGGCGATCTGCACATCCTGCGGCCCCGGTTCGCGGCGGGTGATGGCCATTGATTCCAGCGGTTGGCTGGCGGAGTAGGTACCTATAGCGTTGATCAGCATAGCGAAACCTCTTGATTATATCGGTGTTAAAACGGGCGGACGGAGGTGAGCGTTTTTTGCGCGGTAAGGATAAGCGTAGCCTGGAGCGCCCGGGATGCGAGACGGGTAGCTCAAAGCGTTAAAACCGCTCCTCACCGGGTGAGGAGCAGACTTTTCAGGGGGCGACTGGCGTCAGATAGTCCAGGCGCAGTGGCTCGGCGAGCAGGGAATCCATCTCGCCAATAAAGGCCTGAAAGTAGGGTTGGTCGATATGCTCATCCAGCGCCTGCTGGTCACGCCAGGACTCCCGCATGTAGAAGGTATCCGGCGCGTCGCGCAGCTGGAACAGCGCGTAGTCAAGATTGCCCGGCTCTTGTCTCGTCGGCAGGAGCAGACCCTGCAGGACCTTGCGCAGCGCGTCCGTTTGGCCTGGTTTCGCCTTGAGCACGGCGAGAAGGGTTATCATCTTAAAATCCCTCCAGCACAATCTTGCCCACTGCGCGTCCGGTTTCCAGCTGGCGATGCGCTTTCTGCAGATTGTCGGCGGTGATAGCGCCGTAGTGTTCGCCGAGTGTGGTTTTGATCGTGTGGTTGTCGATCAGGGCCGCCACGCGGGTTAGCAACTGATGCTGGGCGATCATGTCATCCGTCTCAAACATTGAGCGGGTGAACATAAATTCCCAGTGCAGGGACAGGCTTTTGGCTTTCAGCGGCACCACGTCCAGGGTCTCCGGGTCATCAATCAGCGCCAGCTTGCCCTGCGGGGCGAGGGCGTCGATCAGCGCGTTGAAGTGCTGGTCGGTGTTGGTCAGGCTGGCGACATGGGTCACCGCGTTGATGCCGATGCGCGCCAGCTCGTCGGAGAGCGGCTTGCTGTGATCGATAACATGGTGCGCGCCCGCCTCGCGGACCCAGCGTTGGCTCTCCGGACGCGAGGCGGTGCCGATCACCGTCATGGCGGTCAGTTTGCTGGCCAGCTGGGTCAGGATCGACCCCACGCCGCCCGCCGCGCCGACGATCAGCAGCGTGTCGCCCGCGTTGCCGCCTTCCGTGACGCCAAGACGGTGAAACAGCAGCTCCCAGGCGGTGATAGCCGTCAGCGGCAGCGCGGCGGCGGAGGCGTTATCGAGGGTGCGCGGTTTGTGGGCCACCAGGCGCTCATCCACCAGCTGATATTCACTGTTGCTGCCGGCCCGGCCCAGGGCGCCGGCGTACCAGACCTCATCGCCTGGTGCGAACAGCGTCACTTCCTCACCGACGGACTGCACCACGCCAACGGCGTCCCAGCCCAGCACCCGCGGCGTGTCGCCCTGGAAGCCGGCGCGCACTTTGGTGTCCACCGGATTGACCGAGACCGCCTTCACGGCAACCAGCAGATCACGCCCGTGGGCGGAAGGGACCGGCAGGTCGATCTCGGTTAAAAAAGGGATATTGTCGCCGTCAGCGGCGGCTTGAGTAATGGCGATAGCTTTCATAACTGCTCCGGTCTGTGAATCGGGTGAATAAAGCGATGACGCGATAGTAGACCGGCGCCGGGAGGGGAAAAACGGGTTAACGGCAATAACAGTTATATGCAGAAAGTGAAAATCAGCCCACCTGATAGAAATCGAGCATCACCCCATCCTGAGTACGTCCGCCCGCGCAGATAAACAGCGAGGTGGTTAGCCAGCTGAGCGCGGGGGTATCCACCTCGAAGGTGGGGACGGTGCGAAAATAGATTTCTTCCGGCGGAATAGTGCTAAAAAAGCGCATATCGTCGGCGAACAGCTGGTCATGATAGCGGGCCGGCACCCGGCGAATACCGTTGTTTTCCACGTACACCGTTCCTTCCTCCACCTGCAGGGCATAGCGGGCGGATAGCCTGCACGTGCCGTCGGGCTCGATAATCTGGCTGTCGACGCCGCCGGGCAGCACGTGGCCGCGAAGTTGACCCGAAACGCTGCCGCCGAGAATCGGGATCAGCTGACGCTTGCCGGTTTGCGGACTGCGGGAAACGATTATCGGTTTATCAACCTGGATGGTAATGGAAAAACAGTGTCTCAGTTCGGGGGTCATCATGGCTCTCCTGTTTCGGTTGGCAACGGCACGCGGCCTTTGCGCCAGTGTAACGGGTTCGCAGGAGACAAAATAACGCAGAGTTTGGATGAAAATGATTGACTGGGATGATGGGTTTTGCGGCTCAGTTTGGTATGGCGTGGCGGTGGAGGAGCAGAGGCAAACTGGCGGAAGATCACAGGAGTTGAACCTGCCCGGGACCGCTGGCGGCCCCAACTGGATTTGAAGTCCAGCCACCTCACCGGAGATGACGATCTTCCGCGCCTCGATTGCTACATGGAGGCGGGGCGCATTATAGCTACTTTCAGCCGTTTACCACATACCTGAACGCACTTTTTTACTGTTAAAACTGGACTTTGCAGAACAGTCTGAAACAAATCCGTTCAAAATCCATGGGTTACACTTTTTCATACGCTTTCAGGCTACCGCGATCACAGAAAACAAGAAACGTAATCTGATAACGAGATATCGCAATTCATCTTCCTGCGGCAAAGGTTTACAAGAAATGTAACCGGTACCAATCCGTGGCGCCGCTAAGGGAATTGTGCCCATATGAAAGATCATATTTTGTCCGTCAAAGAGAAAATTGGCTACGGCATGGGTGACGCCGCCAGCCACATCATTTTTGATAACGTTATGTTGTATATGATGTTTTTCTACACCGATATCTTCGGCATCCCCGCTGGTTTTGTCGGCACCATGTTCCTGCTGGCGCGCGCGCTGGATGCGATCTCCGACCCGTGCATGGGCCTGCTGGCCGACCGTACCCGCAGCCGCTGGGGTAAATTTCGCCCGTGGATCCTCTTCGGCGCCATTCCGTTCGGCCTCGTCTGCGTACTGGCCTACAGCTCGCCGGACTTAAGCCACCACGGCAAGCTGATCTACGCCGCAGTGACCTACACGCTGCTGACCCTGCTCTATACCGTGGTGAATATCCCTTACTGCGCGCTCGGCGGCGTGATCACCGACAACCCGACACAGCGCATCTCACTCCAGTCCTGGCGCTTTGTGCTGGCGACGGCAGGCGGCATGCTTTCCACCGTGCTGATGATGCCGCTGGTCAATTTTATCGGCGGCGAAGACAAAGCGCTTGGCTTCCAGGGCGGCATCGCGGTGCTGTCGGCGATCGCCTTCCTGATGCTGGCCTTCTGCTTTTTTACCACCAAAGAGCGTGTCGAAGCGCCGCCGAGCAGCACCTCGATGCGCGAAGATTTGCGCGATATCTGGCGCAATGACCAGTGGCGAGTGGTTGGCGTGCTCACCATCCTCAATATCCTCGCGGTCTGCGTTCGCGGCGGCGCGATGATGTACTACACCACCTGGATCATGGGCTCGGCGGCGCTGTTCACCGTCTTCCTCACCACTTACTGCGTCGGCAACCTGATTGGCTCAGCGCTGGCGAAACCGCTGACCGACTGGAAATGCAAAGTCAGCGTCTTCTGGTGGACCAACGCCCTCCTGGCGGTGCTCAGCGTGGCGATGTTTTTCGTACCGATGGATGCCGAAATCACCATGTTCGTCTTTATCTTCGCCATTGGCGTACTGCACCAGCTGGTGACGCCAATCCAGTGGGTGATGATGTCCGACACCGTCGACTACGGCGAATGGTGCAACGGCAAACGCCTGACCGGCATCAGCTTTGCCGGCACCCTGTTTGTGCTCAAGCTGGGTCTGGCGCTGGGCGGCGCGCTCATCGGCTGGATGCTGGCCGGCGGCGGTTACGACGCCGCAGCCAAAACTCAGAACGGCGCCACCCTCACCATTATTATCGCCTTGTTCACCCTCGTTCCGGCGGTGTGTTACCTGCTGAGCGCGGCGATCGCCAAACGCTTCTACACGCTGAAAACGCCGTTCCTGAAAAAAATGATGGCCGAGCTGGCCGAGGGCGCGCGTCGTAATGAACAAGATTTCGCAACAGCCCCGATCGACAAAGAATGGCAAAACTAAGAGGACGTTTTAATGAAAATCAGTGATGGAAACTGGCTCATTCAACCAGGGCTCACCCTGATCCAACCCGTACAGGTTTATGAGGTGGAGCAGCAGGGGAATGAAATGGTGGTCTATGCCGCGCCGCGCGATGTCCGCGAACGCGCCTGGCAGCTGGATACGCCGTTATTCACCCTGCGCTTTTTCTCCCCGCTGGAAGGGGTGATCGGGGTGCGTATGGAGCACTTCCAGGGCGCGCTGGATAACGGTCCGCACTACCCGCTGAGCGTGCAGAACGACGTCAATGTCACCATAGAGGATACGGCCGAATTCGCCGAGCTGAAAAGCGGTAGCCTTAGCGTGCGCGTCACTAAAGGCGAATTCTGGGCGCTGGATTTTCTGCGCGACGGCGTGCGTATCACCGGTAGTCAGCTGAAAAACAACGGCTACGTGCAGGATAGTCAGACCCAGCGCAATTATCTGTTTGAGCGCCTCGACCTCGGTGTCGGCGAAACCGTCTACGGTCTCGGCGAGCGCTTTACCGCCCTGGTGCGCAACGGCCAGACGGTAGAAACCTGGAACGAAGACGGCGGCACCAGCACCGAGCAATCCTATAAAAACATTCCGTTCTACCTGACCAACCGCGGCTACGGCGTGCTGGTCAATCACCCGCAGCGCGTCTCCTTCGAGGTGGGCTCGGAGAAGGTCTCGAAAGTCCAGTTTAGCGTGGAAGGCGAATACCTTGAGTACTTCGTGATCGATGGCCCGACGCCGAAAGCGGTGCTCAACCGCTATACGCAGCTCACCGGTCGCCCGGCGCTGCCGCCGGCATGGTCGTTTGGTCTGTGGCTGACCACCTCGTTCACCACCAACTATGACGAAGCGACGGTGAACCGCTTTATCGACGGCATGGCCGAGCGCCAGCTGCCGCTGCACGTCTTCCATTTCGACTGTTTCTGGATGAAGGCCTTCCAGTGGTGCGATTTCGAATGGGATCCTCTGACTTTCCCGGACCCGGAAGGGATGATCAAGCGCCTGAAGGCGAAAGGGCTGAAGATCTGCGTGTGGATCAATCCGTATATCGGCCAGCGCTCGCCGGTGTTCAAGGAGCTGAGAGAGAAGGGCTATCTGCTGAAGCGCCCGGACGGTTCGCTGTGGCAGTGGGATAAGTGGCAGCCTGGGCTGGCGATATATGACTTCACCAACCCGGAAGCCTGTCAGTGGTACGCCGACAAACTCAAAGGCCTGGTGGCGATGGGCGTCGACTGCTTCAAGACCGACTTCGGCGAACGCATCCCGACCGATGTGCAGTGGTTTGATGGTTCTGACCCGCAGAAAATGCACAACCATTACGCCTTCATCTATAACGAACTGGTGTGGAACGTGCTGAAAGAGACCGTCGGCGAGAAAGAAGCGGTGCTGTTCGCTCGCTCCGCCTCGGTGGGCGCGCAGCAGTTCCCGGTGCACTGGGGCGGCGACTGCTACGCCAATTACGAATCGATGGCGGAAAGCCTGCGCGGCGGGTTGTCGATCGGCATGTCTGGCTTCGGTTTCTGGAGCCACGATATCGGCGGTTTCGAGAATACCGCCCCGGCCCACGTCTACAAGCGCTGGTGCGCCTTCGGCCTGCTTTCCAGCCACAGCCGCCTGCACGGCAGTAAATCCTATCGTGTGCCATGGGCCTACGACGAAGAGTCCTGCGACGTGGTGCGCCACTTCACGCAGCTGAAATGCCGCATGATGCCCTATCTCTATCGTCAGGCGGCATTGGCCAATGAGTACGGCACCCCGATGCTGCGCGCGATGATGCTCGAGTTCCCGGACGATCCGACCTGCGACTATCTCGACCGCCAGTATATGCTGGGTGATTCAGTGCTGGTCGCGCCGGTGTTCTCCGAAGCGGGCGATGTGCAGTTTTATCTGCCGGAAGGGCGCTGGACGCATCTGTGGCATAACGATGAATTGCCGGGTAGCCGCTGGCATAAGCAGAATCATAATGCGCTGAGTCTGCCGGTCTACATTCGCGACAATACTCTGCTGGCGCTGGGCAACAATGACCAGAAACCCGATTATGCCTGGCATGAAGGCACCGCCTTCCAGCTGTTCCACCTCGAAGAGGGGCGCGAGGCGCGCTGTCAGGTTCCGGCGGCGGACGGTTCCACGATCTTCACCCTGAAGGCGAAGCGCCAGGGCAACACCATCGCCGTGAGCGGCGAAGGCGAAGCCCGCGGCTGGACGCTGTGCCTGCGCAATATCCAGCAGATAGCCGGCGTTCAGGGCGGCACGCAGACCGGCAGCGAATGGGGTGTGGTGGTGAGCGCCCAGGGCAATACGCTGACGATTACGTTGTAAAAGACTGCGTTAACGGCAGAGACCCTCTTCGCCTGGCGGAGAGGGTTTTTTATTCCATTTTTGTACAAAAAGTAATATTCATTTCAGTCTGGTGACTCAGGCCGCAGACGCCGTTGCTGAACGGTGATAGCGTATTCTGCCGCTGAGAGGAGCCCGCCATGGACGTAGAAAATATCTTTCGTGACGTGAAGCTAAGCAAAACGGAAATGACCGTGCTGCGCTTTATCCAGAACGACCCGGAGCAGTGTATCCGCCAGGGGGTCCGCGCCGTGGCGGAGCAGTGCTACAGTAATCCCTCCTCGCTGGTACGGCTGGCGAAAAAGCTTAAGTTCAGCGGCTGGCTGGAGCTGGTCTATTTCATCAAGTTCAATATCACCATGCCGAAGCTCGATGTCACCAACGATATCGACTATATGAGCATTCAGCCGGCGGAGGCGCTGACGCCACTGCTGGCAAGCCTCGCGCAGCAGCGCGTCCTGATCCACGGCAGCGGCTTTTCGCAGCTGATCGCCCAGTATATTTATAACAAGTTTCTCGTCACTGGGGTGAATGCCAGCCTGGCGCTGTGGCCGGATTACGAAATTCTTGAACAGAAAAACGCCGCTCGCTTCGACTCCATCTGGATCATTTCGAAATCCGGGCGCAGCAGCTCAGCGCTTAACTGGGTGAAGGCCCTGGAGGGGAAGGAGATCAACCTGGTCTGCTTTACCGGTGATTATCAGAGCCCGCTGGCGCAGGCTGCAGATACGGCGTTTATTATTCACGACCCGCAGAAGTTTGACGATGATATTTACTGGAGCAACCCGTTTTTCGGCTACTGCATCTTAGGCTTTGAGCGGCTACTGAAGATGTGGTTTACCCGCGTACGGAGCAATAGCTAGACCCGCTAAGCGCGGTGCGAGCGGGGGAGTTCCCGGATGGCGGCTGGCGCCTTATC
>NZ_JBEAFX010000009.1:0-133990 GCF_040062325.1 Klebsiella sp. GG_Kp175
CCGATGGTAGTGTGGGGTCTCCCCATGTGAGAGTAGGGAACTGCCAGGCATCAAACAAGTGAAGAGCCCATCCTGCCGGATGGGCTTTTTGCGTTTCTGTCGTCCGGCCAGCGTGCCGGTATGTCTCCCCGGTGGCGCTGCGCTTACCGGGGCTACACGATCCGTAGCCCGGACAAGGTGCGCAGCACCGTCTCCGGAGAGGCTCCTGTCTAAGGGTTAGCAGTTGCGACGTCAATCTTAGTCTGCTTCAGCCTGCTGCTCATGTATCAAATTCAATAACGGATACGGTTGCCCCAGATCGTCCGTTTCAGACCGCCCTGTCACCCTAAAACCCATTCTCTGATAAAACCCGACCGCTTGTTCATTCTGCTCATTTACGTTTGTCGTCAGCTTCGGCGTTAACGACAGCGCATGCTCAATCAGCAATCTCCCCACACCGCAGCCGCGGACATCTGGATCGACGAACAGCGCATCCATATGATCTCCGGTCAGTAGCATAAAGGCGATCGGCTGGTCCTCCGTGTTAACCGCCACCCACAGCGGAGCCTCCGGTAAAAATGCGCGTACCATCTCCTCCAGCTCCTTTCGATACGCTTTTGACAGAAAGTCGTGGGTGGCGTCGACCGACCGACACCAGATCGCAATCAGTTTATCCCCTTCATCAGGCCGGGAACGGCGGATGCTAATAACCATATTTTCTCCTTTTCTTCATTCTTATATTCTAACTCAATGCGCGCCGTGAAATTTTCTCACCGTGAACATGCAGACTCGACATTCACTCGATTCCTGGTTATCTTCAGCTATCTGGATGTCTAAACGTTTATACGTATGCTATGAGGTAATAGAGTTATGCCAATTCGGGTGCAGGACGAGCTACCAGCCGTCAATTTCTTGCGCAATGAAAACGTCTTTGTAATGACGACAACGCGTGCAACAACTCAGGAAATCCGCCCCCTGAAGGTGTTAATCCTCAACCTGATGCCGAAGAAAATCGAGACGGAGAATCAGTTCCTGCGTCTGCTGTCGAACTCTCCGCTGCAGGTGGACATCCAGTTATTACGCATCGATGCACGTGAGTCACGTAATACGCCGGCGGAGCATCTGAATAACTTTTACTGCAATTTCGATGAGATCTGCGATCAGAACTTTGACGGCTTGATCGTCACCGGCGCTCCTTTAGGCCTGGTTGAATTTAATGATGTCGCTTACTGGCCGCAGATCAAACAGGTGCTGGAGTGGGCCAAGGATCACGTCACTTCGACGCTGTTCGTCTGTTGGGCGGTGCAGGCCGCGCTGAATATTCTGTACGGCATTCCCAAGCAAACCCGTGCCGAAAAGATTTCTGGCGTCTATGAACACCATATTCTACACCCACACGCCTTACTGACCCGCGGTTTCGACGACTCTTTCCTCGCCCCACACTCACGCTATGCTGACTTTCCGGCAGGGCTTATCCGTGACTATACCGATCTCGAGATCCTCGCGGAGACAGAAGAGGGCGATGCGTATCTGTTCGCCAGTAAAGATAAGCGTATCGCCTTTGTCACCGGCCACCCCGAGTACGATGCCAATACCCTGGCAAGTGAATATTTCCGCGATGTGGAAGCCGGTTTGAACCCTGAGGTTCCCCACAACTATTTTCCGCAAAACGACCCGCAGAACAAACCGCGCGCTACCTGGCGCAGCCACGGTAATCTGCTGTTCGCTAACTGGCTGAACTATTACGTCTACCAAATTACACCATACGATCTGCGGCATATGAATCCAACGCTGGAGTAATACTCCGCACGAAACGATCCTAAAGCGTTTCAGCACTTTGCCTCTGGCACCTTCGGGTGCCTTTTTTATTTCCGAAATTCACCTCACAGCTGATGATAACTTTAATTCCATTGTTATCAATATGTTAATGTCATTTTAAAATTAAAATGGAAATTGTTTTTGATTTTGAAAATTAATTGAGTAGTCTTAATTGTGCTGAGCGAAAACTGCACAACGATCTTTCGCTCGCTTCCAGCGGATCAACCAAGAGGAGCAGCACAATGACGCAGCAGGCGACAATCACCGATGAACTGGCCTTTAGTCAGCCCTATGGCGAGCAGGAGAAGCAAATCTTAACGCCTGAGGCGGTAGAATTTCTGACGGAACTGGTGAGCCGCTTTACGCCGGCGCGCAATAAACTGCTGGCCGCGCGTCTGCAGCAGCAGCAGGCTATTGACGATGGACAGCTGCCGGATTTTATTTCGGAAACTGCTTCCATTAGAAATAGCGACTGGACCATTCGTGGTATCCCGGCGGATTTGCAGGATCGCCGCGTTGAAATTACCGGCCCCGTCGAGCGCAAGATGGTCATTAACGCGTTGAACGCTAACGTAAAAGTCTTTATGGCGGACTTTGAGGATTCGCTGGCGCCTGACTGGCGTAAAGTCATTGATGGTCAGATCAACCTACGCGATGCCGTGAACGGGACCATCAGCTACACCAATGAGGCTGGCAAAATCTATCAACTGCAGCCCAATCCCGCTGTGCTGGTATGCCGTGTGCGCGGTCTGCACCTGCCGGAAAAGCATGTGACCTGGCGTAATGAGGCCATCCCCGGCAGTCTTTTCGATTTTGCGCTCTATTTCTTTCATAACTACCAGGCGCTGCTGGCGAAAGGAAGTGGTCCCTACTTCTATCTGCCAAAAACCCAGGCCTGGCAAGAGGCGGCATGGTGGAACGATGTCTTCAGCTTTACTGAAGATCGCTTTGATTTGCCGCGCGGCACTATCAAGGCCACGCTGCTGATTGAAACACTGCCGGCGGTGTTCCAGATGGATGAGATCCTGCATGCGCTTCGCGACCATATTGTCGGCCTGAATTGCGGCCGCTGGGACTATATCTTCAGCTATATCAAGACGCTGAAAAACCATCCGGACCGCGTACTGCCGGACCGCCAGGTGGTGACGATGGATAAACCCTTCCTTAGCGCCTACTCACGGTTGTTGATTAAGACCTGCCACAAACGCGGGGCGTTTGCGATGGGCGGGATGGCGGCCTTTATCCCGAGCAAAGATGTCGAGCGTAACCGTCAGGTGCTGAATAAAGTCACCGCCGACAAAGAGCTGGAGGCGAACAACGGTCACGATGGCACCTGGATCGCCCATCCTGGGCTGGCGGATACCGCCATGGCGGTGTTTAACCGCGTGCTCGGCGACAAGCCGAATCAGCTCTCGGTGACCCGTAGCGAGGACGCGCCCATTACCGCCGAACAGCTGCTGGCCCCCTGCGAGGGCGAGCGCACGGAAGCCGGGATGCGCGCCAACATTCGCGTGGCGGTGCAGTACATCGAAGCCTGGATCTCCGGCAACGGCTGCGTACCGATTTATGGCCTGATGGAAGACGCCGCGACAGCTGAGATCTCGCGCACCTCTATCTGGCAGTGGATCCATCATCAGAAAACCCTGAACGACGGCACGCCGGTCACAAAAGCGCTGTTCCGCCAGTGGCTGGCGGAAGAGCTGATGGTGATTCAGGAAGAGCTGGGAGAGCACCGCTTCAGCCATGGCCGCTTTGACGATGCGGCGCGGCTGATGGAGCAGATCACCACCTCTGATGAACTGATTGATTTTCTGACATTACCGGGCTACCGCCTGCTGGCCTAATCGCCAGATGGTGTGGTTCGCCATTTAGTCCTTCACCAATGCGCCTGGAGAGCCAGGAAATTATATGGAGCATCTGCACATGAAAACCCGTACCCAACAAATCGAAGAATTAAACAAAGAGTGGACGAACCCGCGCTGGGAAGGGATTACCCGCCCGTACAGCGCGGAAGAGGTGGTGAAATTACGCGGCTCGGTGAACCCGGAATGCACGCTGGCGCAGCTTGGCGCGGCGAAAATGTGGCGTCTGCTGCACGGTGAAGCAAAGAAAGGGTACATCAACAGCCTTGGCGCGCTGACCGGCGGCCAGGCCTTGCAGCAGGCGAAGGCCGGCATCGAAGCCATTTATCTCTCCGGCTGGCAGGTGGCGGCGGATGCTAACCTGGCGTCCAGCATGTATCCGGATCAATCGCTGTACCCGGCCAACTCGGTACCGGCGGTGGTGGATCGGATCAACAATACCTTCCGCCGCGCCGATCAGATCCAATGGTCAGCCGGGATCGAGCCGAACGATCCGCGCTTTATCGACTATTTCCTGCCGATCGTGGCGGATGCGGAAGCCGGTTTTGGCGGCGTCCTTAATGCCTTCGAGCTGATGAAATCGATGATTGAAGCCGGTGCAGCGGCTGTTCACTTCGAAGATCAGCTGGCGTCGGTGAAGAAGTGCGGTCATATGGGCGGTAAAGTGCTGGTCCCGACCCAGGAAGCGATACAGAAACTGGTGGCGGCGCGTCTGGCGGCTGACGTGATGGGGGTCCCGACGCTGGTGATCGCCCGTACCGATGCTGACGCTGCCGATTTAATTACCTCAGACTGCGATCCGTACGATCGTGAGTTTATTACCGGGGATCGCACCAGCGAAGGGTTCTTCCGCACCCATGCCGGGATCGAGCAGGCGATCAGCCGCGGGCTGGCCTATGCGCCGTATGCGGACCTGGTGTGGTGTGAAACGTCGAAACCGGATCTTGAGCAGGCGCGTCGCTTTGCTGAAGCCATTCATGCGCGTTTCCCGGGCAAACTGCTGGCCTATAACTGCTCGCCGTCGTTTAACTGGAAGAAAAATCTCGATGATAAAACCATCGCCAGCTTCCAGCAGCAGCTGTCGGACATGGGATACAAGTACCAGTTTATTACCCTCGCCGGGATCCACAGCATGTGGTTCAACATGTTCGACCTCGCCCATGCTTACGCTCAGGGTGAGGGGATGCGCCATTATGTTGAAAAAGTGCAGCAGCCGGAATTCGCCGCCGGGCCGGAAGGCTATACCTTCGTCTCGCATCAGCAGGAGGTGGGTACCGGCTACTTCGACAAGGTCACCACCATTATCCAGGGCGGTGCCTCGTCGGTGACGGCGCTGACCGGCTCGACCGAAGAAGATCAGTTTTGAGCCATGCCCGGTGGCACGACGCTAACCGGGCCTGTGAAGGGATCCAGGCCGGATAAGCGAGCGCGCCATCCGGCCTGACGTGGTGCCGGATGGGGGAGTTCGATGACGCGTGGTCTGGAATTACTGATTGCCCAAACGATATTGCAGGGATTTGACGCTCAGTATGGGCGTTTTCTCGAAGTGACTTCCGGCGCGCAGCAGCGCTTTGAACAGGCCGACTGGCATGCGGTGCAGCAGGCGATGAAACAGCGGATCCACCTCTATGACCACCATGTGGGTCTGGTGGTGGAGCAGCTGCGCTGCATCACGGAAGGAAAGAGCACGGATGCCGACTTTTTGCTGCGGGTGAAAGCCCACTACACCCGTTTGCTGCCGGATTACCCTCGTTTTGAAATTGCCGAGAGCTTTTTCAATTCGGTCTACTGCCGCCTGTTTGACCACCGCTCGCTGACCCCCGAGCGGCTCTTTATTTTCAGCTCGCAGCCCGAGCGTCCTTTTCGCACCCTTCCGCGACCGCTGGCGAAAGATTTTTTTGCCGATCGCGGCTGGCCGCACCTGCTGGGTAAAGTGCTGTCCGATCTGCCGCTGCGGCTGCCGTGGCAAAATAAAGCGCGGGATATCGGCTATATCATTGCCAGTCTGCAGGAGGCGCTGGGGGAGGAACTGCTCGCCACCTGTCATCTGCAGGTCGCCAATGAGCTGTTCTATCGTAATAAAGCCGCCTGGCTGGTGGGCAAACTGGTGATGCCGATGACCACGCTGCCCTTTTTGCTGCCGATCCATCGCAGCGACGAGGGCGAGCTGTTTGTCGATACCTGCCTGACCACCCATGCCGAAGCGAGTATCGTGTTTGGCTTCGCGCGTTCCTATTTTATGGTTTATGCGCCACTGCCCGGCGCCCTGGTGGAATGGCTGCGCGAGATCCTGCCGGGGAAAACCACGGCCGAGCTGTATATGGCGATTGGCTGCCAGAAGCACGCCAAAACCGAAAGCTATCGTGAATATCTGCACTACATCGCTCGCTGCGATGAGCAGTTTATTGAGGCGCCGGGCATTCGCGGGATGGTGATGCTGGTGTTTACCCTGCCGGGGTTTGACCGGGTGTTTAAGGTGATCAAAGACCGCTTCGCGCCGCAGAAAGAGATGACCGCCGCCCACGTGCGCGCCTGCTATCAGCTGGTAAAGGAGCATGACCGCGTCGGGCGGATGGCGGACACGCAGGAGTTTGAAAATTTCGTGCTGGAGAAACGACAAATCGCGCCGGCGCTGCTGGCGCTGCTGCAGGCGGAGGCGGGGAACAAACTGACCGACCTCGGCGACCGGATTGTCATCAGTCATCTGTATATTGAACGGCGAATGGTGCCGCTCAACCTGTGGCTGGAGCAGGTTAACGGCCAGGCGCTACGCGATGCGGTAGAAGAGTATGGGAATGCTATCCGCCAGCTGGCCGCCGCCAACATCTTTCCCGGTGATATGCTGTTTAAAAACTTCGGCGTCACCCGCCACGGCCGGGTGGTGTTCTACGACTATGACGAAATCTGCTATATGACGGAAGTGAATTTTCGCCAGATCCCACCGCCGCGCTATCCCGAGGATGAACTGGCCAGCGAGCCGTGGTACAGCGTCTCGCCGGGGGATGTGTTCCCGGAGGAGTTCCGCCACTGGCTGTGTGCCGACCCGCGCATTGGGCCGCTGTTTGAGGAGATGCATGCCGACCTGCTGCGCGCCGACTACTGGCGCGAACTGCAGACGCGGATTAAAAACGGCCATGTGGAAGATGTCTACGCCTACCGGCGCAAGCAGCGTTTTAGCGTGCGCTATGGCGCCGACAGTAGGCCGGATAAGGCGTTTACGCCGCCATCCGGCAAGGTGCGCCGATCTGCCTGATGGCGCTACGCTTATCAGGCCTACTTAAAATGCCCCGGTGGGGCATTTTTTTATTTAACCCCGCCGTATGCCAGCGTCACTTCCTTCGCCGCTTTGATCACCAGCGCGCCCAGCTCGGTCACCCGGTCATCGGTCATGCGTGAGATGGGGCCGGAGATGGAGATTGCCGCGAACGGTTCGCGGTGTTCATCATAAATGCAGGCGGCGACGCAGCGGAGGCCGAGCGCGTGCTCCTCGTCATCGAACGAGTAGCCCCGCTTGCGGGTCTGCGCTAAATCTTCCTTCAGATGCAGCGGCGAGACCAGCGTGGCATGCGTATAGGCATGTAGCCCTTTACGGTGCAGGAGGCTGGTAACCTGCTCTTCGCTCAGCTGCGAGAGGAACGCCTTCCCGGCGCCGGAGGCGTGCATCGGCAGTTTTCCGCCGATCGGCGCCGACATCCGCATCAGCTGGGTGCACTGCACCTGGTCGATAATGATCGCCTGGTGGTCGCTCTGGTCAAGCACTGCCAGATTCACCGTTTCACCGGAATCTTCCATCAGCTGGCGCAGGATCGGGTGGACAATCGCCAGCAGATTGCGGCTTTGCAGAAAGCTGCTGCCGACCACGAAGGCATGCGCGCCGACGGCCCAGTGGCCCAGCTCGCCGACCTGGCGGACGAAACCCAGCTGCTGCATGGTGGTCAGCAGGCGGTGAGTGGTTGAGTTGGGCAGACCCGCCTGCTGCGCCAGCTCGGTCAGCGCGACGCTGCTGTGGGATTCGGCAATCCATTCGAGCAATTTCAGGCCGCGGGTCAGCGACTGAACCTGACCGCCAGCCTGCTGGGCGGTGGCAGCCGCGGGTTTTCTGCCGCGTTTCGCGGGAACGGGGGTAGTGGCCATCGCGGACTCCTTTTTCTGTATCGTGGAAATAATTTTCGTTTTATTTGGCGATAATGCAATCACAACCGGACTCATCGGAGGAGTGAAGCTGAACATGTCTCATATTGCCCGTTGTTGTCTTTTCCGCTCCGGTGGTTTATGCCAGTATGGTTTGTTGGCTATTTGGCCTGAGTTGAGCGTTGTCGGGAGCAAGTGTGAGCAGCAAAGTTGAGCAACTGCATCAGCAGTTAAAAGAACGTATTCTGGTTCTGGATGGGGGCATGGGCACCATGATCCAGGGCTATCGTCTGAGTGAGCAGGACTTTCGCGGTGAGCGCTTTGCTGACTGGCCGTGCGACCTGAAAGGCAACAACGACCTGCTGGTGCTCAGCAAGCCCGAGGTGATCCGCGAGATCCACGACGCCTACTTCGAGGCCGGCGCGGATATCATTGAGACCAACACCTTTAACTCGACAACCATCGCGATGGCGGATTACCAGATGGAATCCCTGTCGGCAGAGATCAACTATGCGGCGGCGAAGCTGGCCCGCGCCAGCGCCGACGCCTGGACGGCCCGCACGCCGGAAAAACCGCGCTACGTGGCGGGCGTGCTTGGCCCAACTAACCGCACCGCCTCCATTTCGCCTGATGTGAACGATCCGGCGTTCCGTAATATTACCTTTGACCAGCTGGTGGCCGCCTATCGCGAGTCCACCCGGGCGCTGGTGGAAGGTGGCGTGGATCTGATCCTGATTGAAACGGTATTTGATACCCTGAATGCCAAAGCGGCCATCTATGCGGTGAAAGAGGAGCTGGAGGCGCTGGGCGTTGACCTGCCGCTGATGATCTCCGGCACCATTACCGATGCCTCCGGCCGCACGCTTTCCGGGCAGACCACCGAAGCTTTCTATAACTCGCTGCGCCACGCCGAAGCCTTATCGTTTGGTCTGAACTGCGCCCTCGGGCCGGACGAACTGCGCCAGTACGTCCAGGAGCTGTCGCGCATCGCTGAATGCTACGTCACCGCGCACCCGAACGCCGGCCTGCCCAACGCCTTCGGCGAATACGATCTGGATGCCGATACCATGGCGGCGCAGATCCGCGAATGGGCGGAAGCCGGTTTCCTTAATATCGTCGGCGGCTGCTGCGGTACGACCCCGGAGCATATCGCCGCCATGAGCCGGGCAGTAGCGGGCCTGCCGCCGCGCCAGCTGCCGGAAATCGCGGTGGCCTGCCGCCTCGCCGGCCTTGAGCCGCTCAATATCGGCGATGACAGCCTGTTCGTTAACGTCGGCGAACGTACCAACGTTACCGGCTCGGCGAAATTTAAACGCTTAATCAAAGAAGAGAAGTACAGCGAAGCGCTGGACGTCGCGCGTCAGCAGGTGGAAAGCGGCGCGCAGATTATCGATATCAACATGGACGAGGGGATGCTCGACGCAGAAGCGGCGATGGTGCGCTTCCTCAACCTGATTGCCGGCGAGCCGGACATTGCCCGCGTGCCGATCATGATCGACTCCTCCAAGTGGGAAGTTATTGAGAAAGGCCTGAAATGCATTCAGGGCAAAGGCATCGTTAACTCGATTTCGATGAAAGAGGGCGTCGAACCCTTTATCCACCATGCGAAACTGGTTCGCCGCTACGGCGCTGCGGTAGTGGTGATGGCCTTTGACGAAGTGGGCCAGGCTGATACCCGCGAACGTAAAATTGAGATTTGCCGTCGCGCCTACAAAATCCTCACCGAAGAGGTCGGCTTCCCGCCAGAAGATATTATCTTTGACCCGAATATCTTTGCGGTGGCGACCGGTATCGAAGAACACAATAACTATGCCCAGGACTTTATCGGCGCCTGCGAAGACATCAAACGCGAGCTGCCGCATGCGCTGATCTCCGGCGGCGTCTCCAACGTCTCCTTCTCTTTCCGCGGCAATGACCCGGTTCGTGAGGCGATCCACGCCGTATTCCTCTACTATGCGATCCGCAACGGCATGGATATGGGGATCGTCAATGCCGGTCAGCTGGCCATCTATGATGACCTGCCGGGCGAGCTGCGCGACGCGGTGGAGGACGTGATCCTCAACCGCCGCGATGACAGCACCGAAAGATTGCTCGAACTGGCGGAAAAATATCGCGGCAGTAAAGTTGACGACGGCGCCAATGCCCAGCAGGCGGAGTGGCGCAGCTGGGAGGTGAAAAAACGCCTCGAATATTCGCTGGTGAAGGGCATTACCGAATTTATCGAACAGGACACCGAAGAAGCGCGTCAGCAGGCTGCCCGCCCGATTGAGGTGATCGAAGGGCCGCTGATGGACGGCATGAACGTGGTCGGCGATCTGTTCGGCGAAGGCAAAATGTTCCTGCCGCAGGTGGTGAAATCCGCTCGCGTCATGAAACAGGCGGTGGCCTACCTTGAGCCGTTTATCGAAGCCAGTAAAGAACAGGGCTCCAGTAACGGCAAAATGGTGATTGCCACGGTAAAAGGCGACGTTCATGACATCGGCAAAAACATCGTCGGCGTGGTGCTGCAGTGTAATAACTACGAAATCATCGATCTTGGCGTGATGGTCCCGGCGGATAAAATTCTCAAAACCGCCAAAGAGGTAAACGCGGATCTCATCGGCCTTTCCGGGCTGATTACCCCATCGCTGGATGAGATGGTTAACGTGGCGAAAGAGATGGAGCGTCAGGGCTTTACCATTCCGCTGCTGATAGGCGGCGCGACCACCTCGAAAGCGCATACGGCGGTGAAAATCGAGCAGAACTACAGCGGCCCGACCGTTTACGTACAGAACGCCTCGCGCACCGTCGGGGTGGTGGCTGCGCTGCTCTCGGATACGCAGCGCGATGAGTTTGTCGCCCGCACGCGCAAAGAGTATGAAACGGTGCGTATCCAGCATGGGCGTAAAAAACCGCGCACCCCGCCGGTGACCCTGGCGGCCGCACGGGAAAACGATCTGGCCTTTGACTGGGAGAGCTATACGCCGCCGGTGGCCCATCGCCTGGGGATTCAGGAGGTGGAAGCCAGTATCGAGACGCTACGCAATTACATCGACTGGACGCCGTTCTTTATGACCTGGTCGCTGGCGGGTAAATATCCGCGCATTCTGGAAGATGAAGTGGTAGGGGAAGAGGCGCAGCGCCTGTTCAAAGACGCTAACGAGCTGCTGGATAAACTGAGCGCAGAGAAAACCCTCAACCCGCGCGGCGTGGTGGGCCTGTTCCCGGCCAACCGGGTGGGCGACGATATTGAAATCTATCGCGATGAAACCCGCACCCACGTGCTGACGGTGAGCCATCACCTGCGCCAGCAGACGGAGAAGGTCGGCTTCGCCAACTACTGCCTCGCCGACTTTGTGGCGCCGAAGCTGAGCGGCAAAGCGGACTACATTGGCGCCTTCGCCGTCACCGGCGGCCTGGAAGAGGACGCGCTGGCGGAGGCCTATGAAGCGCAGCATGACGACTATAACAAGATCATGATCAAGGCCATCGCCGATCGTCTGGCGGAAGCCTTCGCCGAGTATCTGCACGAGAAAGTGCGCAAGGTCTACTGGGGGTATGCGGCCAATGAGAACCTCAGCAATGAGGAACTTATTCGCGAGAATTACCAGGGGATCCGTCCGGCGCCGGGGTATCCGGCCTGTCCGGAGCACACTGAAAAAGGCACCATCTGGCAGTTGCTGGACGTCGAAGCCCATACCGGCATGAAGCTTACCGAATCGTTCGCCATGTGGCCGGGGGCATCGGTTTCCGGCTGGTATTTCAGCCATCCGGACAGCAAGTACTTCGCCGTGGCGCAGATCCAGCGCGACCAGGTCGAAGACTACGCGCGGCGTAAAGGGATGACCCCGGCGGAAGTCGAGCGCTGGTTAGCCCCTAATCTGGGCTATGATGCGGACTAGTCGTCATCTTTCCTTACAACTAACAAGGCGCTCTGTGAGCGCCTTGTCTCTTTATTGAGGTTAACCCCTTATACTGAGATAGGTTCCAGAACGTCGGAACACCTATAACGATAAGGAGAAGCTGATTCCGTGTTAACTCTGCTACACCTGTTGTCCGCGGTCGCTCTGCTGGTGTGGGGCACGCATATCGTGCGTACCGGGGTGATGCGCGTCTATGGCGCTCGCCTACGTACCGTTCTCAGTAGCAGCGTAGAGAAAAAGCCGCTCGCCTTCTGCGCGGGTCTTGGCGTGACTGCGCTGGTACAAAGCAGCAATGCCACCACCATGCTGGTGACCTCGTTTGTCGCCCAGGATTTAGTGGGCCTCACGCCGGCGCTGGTGATGGTGCTGGGCGCCGATGTCGGGACGGCGCTGATGGCGAGGGTACTGACCTTCGACCTGTCGTGGCTGTCGCCGTTGTTGATATTTATCGGGGTGATTTTCTTCCTCGGCCGCAAGCAGACCCGCGCCGGGCAGCTGGGGCGAGTGGGGATCGGCCTTGGGCTGATCCTGTTGGCCCTGGAGCTGATTGTGCAGGCCGTCCACCCCATTACCCAGGCCAACGGCGTGCAGGTGATTTTTGCCTCGCTGACCGGGGATATCATGCTGGATGCCTTGATTGGCGCTGTATTCGCGATCATTAGCTACTCCAGCCTGGCGGCGGTGCTGCTGACCGCGACGCTGACCGCGGCGGGAGCGATCTCTTTCCCGGTGGCGCTGTGCCTGGTGATTGGCGCCAACCTGGGATCGGGGCTGTTGGCGATGCTCAACAACAGCGCGGCGAACGCGGCGGCGCGCCGGGTGGCGCTGGGCAGCCTGCTGTTTAAGCTGGTGGGGAGCCTGATCATTCTGCCGTTCGTCCATCCGCTGGCCGCGGCGATGCACAAGCTGCCGTTGGCCGAGTCCGAGCTGGTTATCTACTTCCACGTTTTTTACAACCTGCTGCGCTGCATCGCGATGGTGCCTTTTGCCGGACCGATGGCGAAGCTGTGCCAGCGCATGATCCGCGATGAACCCGAGCTGGATAACCATCTCAAACCCAAGCATCTTGACCCGTCGGCGCTGGACACCCCGGCGCTGGCGCTAGCCAACGCCGCGCGCGAGACGCTGCGCATTGGCGACGCGATGGAGCAAATGCTGGAGAGCCTGCATAAGGTGATGCATGGCGAACCGCGTCAGGAGAAAGAACTGCGCCGCATGGCGGACGATATCAACGTCCTCTACACCGCCATTAAGCTCTATCTGGCGCGAATGCCAAAGGATGAGCTGGCGGAAGAAGAGTCCCGGCGCTGGGCGGAAATTATTGAGATGTCGTTAAACCTCGAGCAGGCCTCCGATATCGTCGAGCGGATGGGCAGCGAGATCGCCGATAAATCGCTGGCGGCGCGTCGCGCCTTCTCGGTGGAAGGGTTAAAGGAGCTGGACGCCCTGTACGATCTGCTGCTCAGCAATCTGCAGTTGGCGATGTCGGTCTTCTTCTCCAGCGATGTGCCGAGCGCCCGTCGCCTGCGGCGCAGCAAACACCGGTTCCGCATTCTTAACCGCCGCTACTCGCATGCGCACGTTGACCGCCTGCATCAGCAGAACGTGCAGAGTATCGAAACCAGTACGTTGCATCTGGCGCTGCTGGGGGATATGAAGCGCCTGAACAGCCTGTTCTGCTCGGTGGCTTACAGCGTGATGGAGCAACCGGATGAAGACGACGAACGGGATGACTACTGAGCCATTCCCCGGCGGCGCTGTGCTAACCGGGGTTTTGCGTTTGGACGTCCCGTTGAGGCAGCCCGGATAAGGCGCAATGCGCCGCTATCCGGGAAACGTTAGCCCCCCAGGCTCAGAAGCGGTGGCCCGCAGGCAGGGTTATCGCTTCTTCCCCCGCTTTGAACAACAGCGTCGGGTTCGGGCCGCCGAGCGTCGCGTGACCATCGGTGACCTGGATCCAGTTTCCTTCCGGCAAACCAATCACCGTTAATTCCGGCGCCACGACCAGCAGTTCGCGGATACGCTGTTCGCGGGTTTCGCCCTGATGCCCGGTCGGCAACGCGTTGGTGAAGTGCGGGTTAATCTGTAGCGGGAAAAGCCCCAGCGCATCAAATCCCTGCGGATCGACAATCGGCATATCGTTGGTGGTGCGAATGGTCGGGCAGGCGAGGTTTGAACCTGCGCTCCAGCCGATATACAGCGCCCCGCGTTTGACGACATCGACAATCGGCGCCAACAGACCGCGACTGCGGCACGCTTTCAACAGCTGGAAGGTGTTCCCGCCGCCGACGATCACCATCTCGGTGCTTTCAATGGCGGCGATAGGGTCGTCTACGCTGTGGATACCGGTTACGCTGACCGCCATGGGCGCCATAACCGCAGCCACTTTGGCCGTGTAATCATCCCAGGATTGCGTCACGCCAGCGAAGGGGATGAATACCGCTTTACGGCGGCCTTTGACCTGACCGGCAATCAGCGGCAGGGCGTGTTCCAGCCAGTCTTTCCCCGGCAGCGTGGAGTTACTGAGTAACAGCAGTTCCATCTTTTCTTCCTGTTTTAAAAATATTATTGAAGCAGAAATTCTAGCATCGCCCCCATACCGGCGCGCTGATATGGCGCATGATGTAGGTAAGCGGAATGCTGTTCACAAGCCCGACGAAGCTTCTGGATAATGAATCACACAATCCAGGTTTTTTCTCGCCCACAAGGTAGGGTATATTTCGCTTTTACAGGAGAATCTATGCTGCCCGACTCATCAACCCGATTAAACAAATACATCAGTGAAAGCGGCATCTGCTCGCGTCGCGAAGCGGACCGCTTTATTGAACAAGGCAACGTCTTTATCAATGGCAAGCGCGCCACGATTGGCGATCAGGTGAAGCCTGGCGACCTGGTCAAAGTTAACGGACGGTTGATTGAGCCGCGCGAAGCGGATGATCTGGTGCTGATTGCGCTGAATAAGCCGGTCGGCATTGTGAGCACCACAGAAGACGGCGAGCGCGACAACATTGTCGATTTCGTCAACCACAGCAAGCGTATCTTCCCTATCGGCCGTCTGGATAAAGACTCCCAGGGGCTGATTTTCCTCACCAATCATGGCGACCTGGTGAATAAGATCCTGCGTGCCGGCAACGACCATGAAAAAGAGTATCTGGTTACGGTCGATAAGCCGGTGACCGATGAGTTCATTCGCGGCATGGGCGCGGGGGTACCGATTCTCGGGACCGTGACCAAAAAATGTAAGGTAAAGAAAGAAGCGCCGTTCGTTTTCCGCATCACCCTTGTGCAGGGGTTAAACCGCCAGATCCGTCGCATGTGCGAGCACTTTGGCTATGAAGTGACGAAGCTTGAGCGTACGCGGATTATGAACGTCAGCCTGACGGGGATCCCGTTGGGTGAGTGGCGCGATCTGACCGATGACGAGCTGATCGACCTGTTCAAGCTGATTGAAAACTCCTCTTCCGAAGCGAAGCCGAAAGCGAAGCCGAAGGCCAAAGCGGCGACCCCCGGGATCAAGCGCCCGGTGGTGAAGGTGGAAAATAGCAACGATAAAGGCCGCCCGGCTGGCAACGGCAAACGTTTCACCCAGCCGGGACGTAAAAAGAAAGGGCGCTAACGCCTGCCGCGGGTCGGCGTATTCGCCGACCAGGAAAAGGTTGCTTCCTTATCCGTCTTATAAGCCTGCTGTTTTTTCACCTGGCGGGCTTTCTTCGCTTCCGCTTCGCGCTGCGCCATCAGCTTATCGATATATTCCTTTTTCACGCTGTTCGTTTCCGCATTGCTCAGCGGGCGGCCGTGCGCAATGCGCGCGCGGTCAAGCAGCGTTTTCAATTCGCGCTGTTCGCGCTCGGTCATCTCTTTTTGTGTAATTCGGGGGAGTGCCATGGTGGTGCCCTCAGTCAGACCAGAGCACCCAGTGTACGGTAATCAGCGCAAAATAGAACGCATCCGGAAAGCGCCTCGCAGAATATTTCCCTCGTTCGTGACCCGTGAGGTGAACTGGCTTAGGGTAACGGCACGATCAACCTGTTATCGACGATAAATATCGGGCGAGTGGTGTATAAAATTTTATACAAGGATGTGGTATGCTCAATCAGCAACCAAGATTAAGGCGTATCGTCTGGATGGGCTCTTCCTTTGACGATCTGCGCCAGTTTCCTGAGGACGTCCGCAGAGATGCCGGATTTCAGCTTTATCGTTTACAGTCGGGTTTAGAGGCTGCGGACTGGAAAGCAATGCCTCAACTGGGGCGGGGGGTTGAAGAAATCCGCCTGCGCCAATTTTCCGGTGCATATCGGGTAATTTATCTGGCCCGTTTTGCAGAGGCGATATATGTCCTGCACTGTTTTAACAAAAAGACGCGACGGACCGCCGAACACGAAAAACAGATTGTCAGAAGCCGTTTGCGGGTTATACAGCAGGAACACAGGAGTCATAAATGAATCGTAAGAGTGTGGATGGTATCCGTCATGTGACCTCTGAAGAGAGCAATATATTCAGTGAACTGGGCTTTGATGATGCTGACGCAGAGCAGCTTCGCGGACAAGCGGAAAAAGAAGTTGAGCAGTTGATGGCGCTTAAACGACAGTTAATGCAGGAAATCGCTGAGTGGATAGATGAACATCAATTGAAGCAGGCCGATGCTGCCGCGAAGTTGAGCATTTCGCGCCCACGCATTTCAGATGTGGTCAATCAGAAAACCAGTAAGTTTACCCTGGATGCGTTAGTCATGATGTTAATGAAGTTAGGTAAACCAGTACGTTTGCAGATTGGATAACGCACACGCCCGGGCCTGCGCCCGGACGTGTCACGCTCAGCGCTTGCTGGCTTTTTTGGCGATGGGCTTCCCTGACCAGTATCCGGCCAGCAGCGAACCGGACAGGTTATGCCAGACGGAGAACAGGGCTCCCGGCAGCGCCGCCAGCGGGCCGAAGTAAATTTTACCCAGCGCGGCCGCCAGGCCGGAGTTCTGCATCCCTACCTCGATCGCCAGCGTACGGCAGGTGGATTCATCAAAACCAAACAGACGTCCGCCCCAGTAGCCGCCGAGCAGGCCAATGGTGTTATGCAGGATCACCGCGATAATCACCACCAGGCCAACGGACGCGATATGGGCCGCGGAACCTGCCACCACCGCGCTGATGATCGCCAGAATGCACACCATCGAGAAAGCGGGGAGGAACGGTTCCACCGCTTTCACCACCTTCGGCAGCAGATGATGGACAATCAGCCCCAGGGCGATGGGAATGACCACAATCTGCAGAATGCTCAGCAACATCCCCATGACGTCGACCTGAATGTGCGCGTCGACGTACAGACGGGTCAGCAGCGGCGTCGCGATGACGCCGACCAGGGTGGAGACCGAGGAGATAGTCACCGACAGCGCCACGTCCCCTTTGGCCAGAAAGATCATCACGTTGGAGGCCGTCCCGCTGGCGACGCTGCCCACCAGCACCATCCCGGCGGAGAGCTCCGGCGGCATATGAAACAGCAGCGCCAGCAGCCAGGCGGCGAGCGGCATCACCAGATAGTGCAGAAATATCCCTGCAGCGACCGGCGCCGGACGCGACAGGACGCGTTTGAAATCCGCCAGCTTTAGATGTACCCCCATACCGAACATAATCAGCATCAGCAGGGTGGTAACCCACGGGCCGATCGGGGTGAAAGTGGTGGGGGTGTAATAGGCCAGAACGGAGAGCAGCAGTGCCCATAACGGGAACAGCCGCGTCAGAGTTGCGAGCATGTTGTGTTCCTTGCGATACGCAAACCGGCCGCGCCGAACCGGTAGGGCGGCGAGCTGGTCAGCTGGTTGTGTTGATGTTGTTATAAAAAAGCCGGGTTCGAGCCCGGCTATAGGTATTGTTTATCGTGCTAAGGAATTTTATTCAAACAAATTATGATGCAACGTCTGCACCACCTTCTCCGCATCGGCGCCAGGGACCAGGAAGCAGAGGTTGTGGCTGGATGCGCCATAGCAGATCATGCGGATGTTAAACGGATCAAGGACGCCAAACACCTCTTTGCCGACGCCGCAGGCTTTCGACAGCTCGTTGCCGATCAGGGCAACCAGCGCCAGGTCTTCTTCCACTTCCACGCGACACAGCGAGGAGAGCTCGGTCAGCAGCGCCTGGGTCAGCAGGGTATCGCCCGCAGAGGTTGAGCCAGTGGTGTCCATGGTCAGGGCCACGCTCACTTCGGAGGTGGTGATCAAATCGACGGAGATGTTATGGCGCGCCAGAATACCGAACACTTCGGCGAGGAAGCCGCGGGAGTGCAGCATATTCAGGCTGTGCAGCGTCAGCAGCGTCTGGCGGCGGCGCAGCGCCAGCGCGCGGAACAGCGGCGGGTTCTCGGTGGTTTTACACACCAGCGTACCGCCCGCTTTCGGTTCTTTACTGGAGCCGACAAATACCGGGATATCGCTGCGCACGGCAGGCAGCAGGGTCGCCGGGTGCAGCACTTTGGCGCCAAAGGTGGCCATTTCCGCCGCCTCTTCAAAGGCGATGACGTCGATGCGTTTCGCCGCTGGCGCGACGCGCGGGTCGGTCGTATAGATCCCGGGCACATCGGTCCAGATATCGACGCGGGTGGCATTCAGCGCTTCGCCGAGCAGAGCGGCGGTATAATCGCTGCCGCCGCGGCCGAGGGTGGTGGTGCGGCCCTTCGCTTCGCTGCCGATAAAGCCCTGCGTCACCACCAGGCCTTCCGCGAGACGCGGCGTCAGCTGCTGCTGGGTCAGTTCGGCGACAGCGGCGATATCCGGTTCGGCGCGGCCAAAGCGATCGTTAGTGCGCAGCACTTTACGGGCGTCAAACCACTGCGCCTGAATTCCGCGTTCACGCAGAATCTCCACAAACAGCAGGGTGGACATCAGTTCGCCATGGCTGACCAGTTCGTCAGTCAGCGCGCTAGAGGAGGCGAGCGCGGCGGCTTCCGCCAGCGTGGTGATATTTTCCAGCAGGCGCTCAATCTCTTCGCGGATCACGTTGGGATAGCGCAAACGCTCCAGAATATTGAACTGGATCTGGCGCAGAGCGTCCAGCTGGGAAAAACGTTCGGTGGGTTCCAGCCCTTCCGCTAAGGCCACCAGAATGTTGGTCACGCCGGCAGAGGCGGAGAGCACAACAATACGGGTATTGGCATCAAGCAGCGCCACATCAATGCTGCGGTTCATCGCGTCAAAATCAGCAACGCTGGTGCCGCCAAATTTGGCGACGACTAAATCTGTCATAACAACCTCGTGTCAGGGGGCCTGACTTATTAAAACGATTCCTGAACACCGATCCTGGCAGGGGCTGGATGCCGCCGGATCGCAACAAAATGTCTTAATAAGCCAGGCCAAATTATTCAGCCATGGCACAAGGGAAGAGCGATAAACAGGGTGGCGCAGAATGATAAACAACTACGATGTCACCCAGAAGTGCTCCACCTTGTAGACCCGACTCACCGCTCTGGGCGCTGAAGTGTTCGGGTATGAAACGCCCGACTGCGAACGTTTCTGGTGACAACCCAGGGGATTCAGCCCCTGTGGCCGGTGAGGAGCGTAACCAGACGCTCTTTCACCTCGGCGTTGCTCCCCCTCACGTATTTTCGCCGGACTGGTTCCTCCAATACGGTTACCTGGGCAACGCACCTCTTCTGGCAATTACCGACGTCTTTCACCTGGCCGGGGGAATAAGGACATTATATCCCCCGCGAATACCCTTTCGCTGTAGCGTGAAATGCGCGAGCAATAGATACTTACAATACGTAAGCACTGCGGATATATAAAGGCTTAACGCCAGCTATGTCAACGCTGCGGTTATGCGGATTTTTCATGCCCCTGCGGCTAACAGAAAAAAGCCTTATGATAGCTATACTAATGGGGCTTTTTACTCCGTTTTGACCCGATTCCTGACCGGCGTCAGGGACAAGTCACAAAAATCATCACAATTTTCCGTCACCGGCGCTACAATCGACCGAAGTCACAATCTCAAATCAGAAGAGTATTGCTAATGAAAAACATCAACCCAACGCAGACCTCTGCCTGGCAGGCATTACAGAAACACTTCGACGAAATGAAAGATGTCACTATCAGCGAGCTGTTCGCCAAAGATAGCGACCGTTTTTCTAAGTTTTCCGCGACGTTTGACGATCTGATGCTGGTGGACTTCTCCAAAAACCGCATCACCGAAGAGACGCTGGCTAAACTGCAGGATCTGGCGAAAGAGACCGACCTGGCGGGCGCCATCAAGTCGATGTTCTCCGGTGAAAAGATCAACCGCACCGAAGATCGCGCGGTACTCCACGTCGCGCTGCGCAACCGCAGCAACACGCCGATTGTGGTTGATGGCAAAGATGTGATGCCGGAAGTGAACGCTGTGCTGGAGAAGATGAAAACCTTCTCTGAAGCGATTATCTCCGGTAGCTGGAAAGGCTACACCGGCAAACCGATCACCGACGTGGTCAACATTGGTATCGGCGGCTCCGACCTCGGTCCGTTCATGGTCACCGAAGCGCTGCGTCCGTATAAAAACCACCTCAACATGCACTTTGTCTCCAACGTCGATGGCACCCACATTGCCGAAGTGCTGAAGAGCGTCAATCCGGAAACCACCCTGTTCCTGGTCGCGTCCAAAACCTTCACCACCCAGGAGACCATGACCAACGCCCACAGCGCGCGCGACTGGTTCCTGGCGACCGCGGGCGACGACAAGCACGTGGCTAAACACTTCGCGGCGCTCTCCACCAACGCGAAAGCGGTTGGCGAGTTCGGCATCGACACCGCCAACATGTTCGAATTCTGGGACTGGGTTGGCGGCCGTTACTCCCTGTGGTCGGCGATTGGCCTGTCCATCATTCTCTCCGTGGGCTTCGACAACTTCGTTGAGCTGCTGTCCGGCGCGCATGCGATGGATAAACACTTCTCCACCACCCCGGCGGAGAAAAACCTGCCGGTACTGCTGGCGCTGATCGGTATCTGGTACAACAACTTCTTCGGGGCAGAAACCGAAGCGATTCTGCCGTACGACCAGTACATGCACCGTTTTGCCGCCTACTTCCAGCAGGGCAACATGGAGTCCAATGGTAAGTATGTTGACCGTAATGGCCACGCCGTGGACTACCAGACGGGTCCGATCATCTGGGGCGAGCCGGGCACCAACGGTCAGCACGCGTTCTACCAGCTGATCCATCAGGGCACCAAAATGGTACCGTGCGATTTCATCGCCCCGGCTATCACCCACAACCCGCTCTCCGATCATCATCCGAAGCTGCTATCCAACTTCTTCGCCCAGACCGAAGCCCTGGCCTTCGGTAAATCCCGTGAAGTGGTGGAGCAGGAATATCGCGATCAGGGTAAAGATCCGGCGACCCTGGAGCACGTGGTGCCGTTCAAAGTGTTCGAAGGCAACCGCCCGACTAACTCCATCCTGCTGCGTGAGATCACCCCGTTCAGCCTCGGGGCGCTGATTGCTCTGTACGAGCACAAAATCTTCACCCAGGGCGCGATCCTCAACATCTTCACTTTCGACCAGTGGGGCGTTGAGCTGGGCAAACAGCTGGCTAACCGCATCCTGCCGGAGCTGAAAGACGGCAGCGAAGTCAGCAGCCACGACAGCTCCACTAACGGTCTGATTAACCGTTATAAAGCCTGGCGCGCATAACGCTTGCGCCGTTAAGACGAAATGCCGACCTTATGGTCGGCATTTTTTTACAGCCTCCGCAGCAGGCGGGCTGGGTTTCCCGCCCACACGCCTTTCTCGGTGATGGACTTCGTCACCACGCTGCCCGCGCCAATCACCACGCCGTCGCAGATGCTGACGGCCAGAATCGTGGCGCCGCTACCGATCGACACGTCATCGCCAATCTCAATCCGCCCCCAGCTGGCGCGGTCGGCGTTTGGTTTGCCGTCGCGAAACAGGTCGTTGGCGAACATCACCCCGTGACCGATAAAACAGCGCCGGCCAATGGTGACGTACTCGCAGATAAAGGTATGCGACTGGATTTTACTCTCCGCGCCGATGCGGGTATTCCCCTGGATCTCAACGAACGGTCCAACGAAGACGTTATCGCCCAGCGTGCAGTCGTACAGGTTGGCGGGCTGGTAAATAACGACATTTTTCCCACAGACGACGTTACGTACGCCGGTATCACGAAGCTCAGGCATAGTTCCTCTCACAGCGGTTTGGCCAGAATATGCAAGGTGCTTTGCTGGCTGGCGGAATGGAAAGTCGTGTCTCTGATGTGCTGCATCCCCTGGCGTTCGTAAAAACGGCGCGCGGCGGGATTCGCGGCGAGTACTTCCAGCCACAGCCAGCGTTCGCCGGCCGTTTTTGCTCGCGTCTCGATGGCGTGAAAAATCTGCTCGCCGTAGCGGTGGCCAGTCTCCCCCGGCATCAGGTAGAGCTTATGCAGCAGCGTACCCGTCGTGCCGTCGTCAGCCATTCGCTGTTGATAGCTATATTTAGCGAAACCAACGGGGGAAGCGGCTTCGGCGATGAGCCAATGATGGTTGGCATCGGTCAGACTCCGATGTAGCGCATCTTCGGCATATTCTTGCTTAAGAAATAACGCCAGTTCATCGGCATTGCGCCAGAGATGGGCGAAGTGGTGCTGGTAACTGGCATAACCCATCGCGCTCAGTTGTGGCGCGTCGTCGGATAATGCCTTTCGGATAGTCAACATGCTGCGTTCCTCGGGTCATTCAGTGGCTATAGTGCCTGTAATATGAACAACGTGGAACGACAAAAATCGGTGGGGAAGGGGCTGGAGGTTCTTCCTCCAGCCGGGGGGTTAACGGGCGAAAGCGATCGCTTCGATTTCGACGCCAGCGTCTTTCGGTAACCTGGCCACTTCCACGCAGGAGCGCGCCGGAAAGGCCGCCTGATGTTCGGTAAAGAAGGCCTCGTAGGCGGCATTGATGGCGGCAAAATCCGCCAGGTCTTTCACAAACACCGTGGTTTTGACGATCTGACCAACGCTGAGGCCGGCGGCTTCGACGATGGCTTTCACGTTCTCCAGCGACTGGCGCGCCTGTTCGGCAATGTCGTCGGGCATGGTGCCGTCCTGCGGATTAATGGGCAGCTGGCCGGAGGTGAGGGTCATCGCGCCGAGATTGACGCCCTGAACGTACGGACCGATCGCGGCGGGCGCGTCAGCGGTAGTAATAATCATGTGGTTACCCTTCAAACAGTTACAGAAAATAATTCAACAGCACCAGTGAGCCGACGCCGCTGACCACCACCCACACCAGACCCAAACGGAAGCTGGCGAGCGTACAGATAATAGCGGCGATCACCTTCGGGTTTTTTAAGTCGAACTCCATGCTGGAATTCACGCTCAGGATCTGAATGGTGATGATGGCCGGCAGGACGGTGACCGGCACGAAGCGCAATGTTTTGGTCACCCGCTCAGACATCTGGATCTTGCCGGCCAGGCCGATAAACGAGAAACGAATAAGAAAAGTGACCGCGGCCATGCCCAGCGTCAGGGCGATAAAGTAGCTATTACTCATTTTCCAGCGCCTCCACTAACGGCATATCGGATTCGGTTGTTGCCCTCTGCTTGCGCTCTTCCGCCAGGTCGACGCACAGGCCGGCGAGGACGCCGAGCACGGAGGCGACGACGATACCCAGCGAGTAGGGCAGGACCACTAACAGCACGCCGGAAACGGCGGCCACTACCGCGGCGACGGTGCAGGCCTGGCTTTTAATTTGTGGCACCACGATGGCGATAAAGGCGGCGACCATGGCGAAATCGAGACCGTATTTTTCAATGTGGGGAAACGAGGCGCCGACCAGCGCGCCAAGAAAATCGGCCAGCACCCAAATCGCCCAGAAGGTGATCATCGCCGAGCCATAAAACAGATATTTTTCCTTTTTATTTCCTTCCATCTCTTTAACGGTGGTGGCATACACCTCGTCGGTGAGCGCATAGGACATAAAGCATTTTTTAAAGAATGAGGCTTCGCGCACGGTACCGGAAATAGAGGCGCTATACAGCACGTGGCGAAGATTAATAATTAATGTGGTGAAAATAATCACGCCGAGCGTGGCGCCGGTTTTTAACATATTCAGTGCCAGCATCTGCGCCGAGCCGGCAATCACAATCGCCGACCACGCGGTACTTTGCCAGACGCTCATTCCGGCGCTGACGCTTAACGCGCCAACAATGAACGAGAAAGGAAAGTCCCCGATGCACAGGGGCATAATGGCGCTGGCGCCGCGTAATATGACTTTTTTATTCATCGTAAAATACCTGTTGGTGCAGGCAATAAATCATTATTGCGTAGGGTACAAAAGGGCTGGTCTTATTTGCTGACCATAATGCGAATGATCTCTTTATCAGTTTGCGCCATAGGCTTAATCACGAGGCGGCACAGGTTATTAATCGACTGTTCGACGTCGGCGCAGACAATGCCGTCGTTGGCGCTGGCGCAGCGGTTTTGCATCGCCATCAATACAGATTTAAAGGCGCTGGAGACCACCGAGGACACCTTCATCGCGCAGCTGTTGGAGGCGCCATCACAAATCATGCCGGTAACATCGCTAATCATATTGATGATGGCGGTGTTGATGGTTTCGATATTGCGGGTAAACAGCCATGCCATACCGGCGGCGGCGCCCATGGCGGCGGTGGAGGCCGCGCACAGTGCGGACAGGCGGGTATAGCGCGAATGGATGGAAATGGCCGTCAGATGTGAGAGCGCCAGCGCGCGAGCGAGCGTCTCTTCATCGGCATTCAGATGCTCGGCGACGGTTACCACCGGCATGGTCGCCGCGATCCCCTGGTTGCCAGAGCCGAAGTTCGACATAGCCACCACCGGGGCGCCGCCCATACGCGCATCGGAAGCTGCGACGGTGTTGATAATGACCTCGCTCATTAAGTCATTGCTTAACAAACCATTTTTAACGGCTTCAGAGAATGTTCCGTTAATATTCAATCCATACTTTTTCGATTTTCCTTCTGCAGCCAGTGCGCTATTGAGGCGGGCGGCTTCCAGAATAAACGTAATATTCTCAACCGGGGTGGAGATAATAAAGTCATACGCTTCCTGGAGAGAGAAAGTTGGCAGTTCGGCCTGCGCTGTGGCGCTATTTTCCCCGGCGTGTAATGGCTGCTGTTCGCCATTAATATATAACTCGACCACATTGGTATGCGTGCCTTTTACCACGACGCGACAGGTCTGGTCACCGGCGCTGAGGGTGAGATCGAGATGAATAAAGTCAGGCGTGTCCTGGACGTCAATATTAACGTGGCCGGCGTCCACCAGCGCTTGTGCCTGTTCCACATGCTGTGAAGTAATGCCTGCCAGGGTCTGTAATCCCTTATCGGCATCGCCGCCAAAGGCGCCGATGGCGGCGGCCAGCGCGACGCCATTAACTGTCGTGCCGGGAATCGTGACGCCCGTGGCGTTTTTATACAGGTTGGCAGAAATAAAACCGCTAATTTTTTCGCAGGGTATCGCTAAATGTTTCGCGGCGTAAGCGGTGGTAAATGAAATAGCAACGGGTTCAGTACAACCTAATGCTGGTACGACTTCTCGCTGTAGCCAGCGAATAAAAAGAGAGGATGTTTGGTCAGACATTATTATGATTCCTGGACGTAAGATGATGAGGAAATATGCTAAGGGAATCGGCAGAAAAAAACCTTCTCAAATAACCCTTTATTTATTAAGGTCTGGAGAAAAATTTTATTTTTAGCCATATCTAAACATGCAGGCTTGTATGTAAATTAAGCTATTGATTAACAATGATTGTATAAGCAAATTTTTATGCAAATCATGGGAATCAGTTATGTCGATCACACGCCGTTAAGGAGAGCATTTTTCTCTTTTGCCGAAATCCTGCCCTGAGGGCGAAAAAAATTAAAGCCCACGCGGTGAGGGGTAACTGTAGATCTGGATCACACTTTTGCGCTATACCGGACGCAACACGGACTGATTATGAGGTGTGAATATGTCGTCGGTTTATCGCCCACTGGTGAATTTTATCGCCACTGCGATGCAAACGGTTTTGAATCTTGGGCTGCTGTGCCTGGGGATTATCCTGATCGTCTTCCTCGGTAAAGAGACGCTGCATCTGGCCGATGTCCTCTTTACCCCGGAGCCGACCAGTAAGTACCGGCTGGTGGAAGGTTTGGTGGTCTACTTTCTCTACTTCGAGTTTATCGCGCTGATCGTCAAGTATTTTCAGTCGGGGTTCCATTTCCCGCTGCGCTATTTTGTCTATATCGGCATCACCGCGATTGTGCGTCTGATCATCATCGACCATGAGTCGCCGATGGCGGTACTTATTTATTCCGCCGCGATCCTGATTCTGGTGATTACGCTCTGGCTGTGTAACTCTAATCGCCTGAAACGCGAATAAAAAAAAGCGGCCTCCAGGGCCGCTGACCAACAGTCACAAATAGAATTTATGTAGGGTCCAGTTGAGGATAGCAGTGGCATTGGCCTTACTTTTTCAGCTGAGGGCGACGGCGACAATACCCGGTTGGGGTCGTGTATTGCGGCTAGACCGTCGGCCCTCCTCTGAAATTTGGGGCCGGTGTTACAAAAAACTTAACCTTTCACCCCGCCCGCCGTCAGGCCGTTCACCAGCCAGCGCTGCGCCAGCAGGAACACGACCGTAATCGGGATGGCGGAGAGTACCGCCGCGGCGGCAAAGTCGCCCCACAGATAGTTCTGCGGGTTGAGATACTGTTGCATACCTACCGCCAGGGTATAGCTGTTCACATCGCGCAGCAGCAGCGAGGCGACCGGCACTTCGGTGATAGCCGCGATGAACGACAGAATAAAGACCACCGCCAGAATCGGCACCGACAGCGGCAGCAGTACGAGGCGGAACGCCTGCCATGGGGTCGCGCCATCCAGCGCCGCCGCTTCTTCCAGCGAGCCATCGATGGTTTCGAAGTAGCCTTTGATGGTCCAGACGTGCAGGGCGATACCGCCCATGTAGGCAAAGATCACGCCGCCGTGGGTGTTGAGGCCGACGAACGGGATGTACTGGCCCAGGCGGTCAAACAACGCGTACAGCGCCACCAGCGACAGCACCGCCGGGAACATCTGGAAAATCAACATCCCTTTCAGCAGGGTCGCTTTCCCCGGGAAGCGCATACGGGCAAAAGCGTAGGCGCAGGTGGTGGAGAGGGCGACGATACCGATCGCGGTGATCCCGGCGACCTTAATCGAGTTCCACAGCCACAGCAGGACCGGGAACGGCGGCGGCGTGACGCGGCCATCCGCGTGTTCGACGCTGAAGCCTAACGCCAGACGCCAGTGCTCCCAGGAGATGGTATCCGGGATCAGGCTGCCGGTGGCGAAGTTACCCTCGCGCAGCGAGATGGCGATAACCATCAGCAGCGGAAACATAATCGCCGCGATAAAAATCAGTAGCAGGAGATGCGTGGTAAATAAACGTAGCTTCTGCGATTTGGGTTGGACCATAGCCATTGTAATTTTACTCCCCTTGACTTCGCACCAGGCTATTTTGCTTGCCATTTTGAACTCGGGCAGTGCTCAGAATCCTCACGTACTACGTGTACGCTCCGGTTCTTCCGCGCTGGCCGAGTCCAAACTGCCCGCGCCAATAACGCCTGGTTATTCCAATTAATCAAACTTCATGCGTGTGGCTTTCAGGTTCACAATCGCTAACGCGCCAACCAGCAGGAAGATAAGCGTTGCGATAGCCGCCGCCAGGCCGAAGTCCTGACCGCCGCCGCCTTCAAAGGCGATACGGTAGGTGTAGCTCACCAGCAGGTCGGTATAACCGGCCGGGGTGGTGGTGCCGAGACGGTCCGGACCACCGTTGGTCAACAGTTGAATCAGGACGAAGTTGTTAAAGTTAAAGGCGAAGCTGGCGATCATCAGCGGCGTCAGCGGCTTAATCAGCAGCGGGAAGGTAATTTTAAAGAAGTTCTGGAACGGGCCGGCGCCATCCATTGCCGACGCTTCGTACAGATCGTCCGGAATCGCCTTCAGCAGCCCCATGCACAGGATCATCATGTACGGGTAGCCCAGCCAGGTGTTGACGATGATGATCATGGTGCGCGCGGTGGTCGGGTCGCTAAACCACGCCGGCTTAATGCCGAACAGCGTGCTGAGCATCATGTTGATTTCACCAAAGCTCTGGTTGAACAGACCTTTGAAAATCAGAATCGAAATAAATGACGGTACGGCATACGGCAGAATCAGCAGGACGCGGTAAATCGCTTTGCCTTTCAGTGCTTCCCACTGCACCAGGCAGGCAAGGATCATCCCCACCGCGACGGTCAGCACCACGGTCAGCACCGAGAACACCACCGTCCAGACGAAGATCGCGAAGAACGGTTTCTGGATGCCTTCATCGTGGAAGACGCGGGTAAAGTTGTCCCAGCCGATAGTCACGGTGTAGCCCGGGCTCAGCTTTTCTGTGCCCCAGCTACCGTCGGCGTTGATGGCCTGGTAGAAACCAACGTCGTTGTTCGGGCGGTATTTGACGTGGGTTTGATTGTTGGTCAGCACGCCGTTTTCGCCAAGCGTATACAGCGGTTGGGTGCCGGAGAACTGGCGCAGCGAGCTCATGATCACTTTGCTGTCGTCAGGCAGCACGGCGGTCAGCTGGTTCAGCGCGGTGCGGTTCTGGGTAATGACGCGCAGGTTGGCGCGCTCGCCTTCCGGCAGGGCGTCGGTTTCTTTTAACGCCAGCTTCTGCTCGCCGCCGAATTTAAAGGCGTCGGAAAGGTAGTTTTTACCGCTCTCACCGTCGGTCAGGGCCAGCTTCCACTCGTCGCCTGCCGGGATCAGCGTGAAGTTATAGGCTTTGCCGGCCTGGAAGGAGCGATCCATCAGCACCTGCTGCGCGCGCTCAAAGGTCAGCTGGTTGGTGCTGCTGTAGTTGGTGAACGCGATAGCGATAGTACAGATCAGCGGAAACAGGACAAACAGGCCCATGCCGGCGAGGCCGGGATAGACATAGCGCCAGGCATAAGCCTTGCGGTTAGCGAAAATATACAGGCCAACTGAGCTTAAAATCAGCGTCATGATGGCGAACAGGTACTCCCCCTGGGCGTACATCAAAACAACAAGGTAACCCACCAGCAGGCACAGTAAGCCAATCACAGACCATGTGAGTTGCGGACTTTGCCACCAGTGTTTCTTTTTAACGGCATCCATGGGGATCATCCTCTACAGCGGTGAAAGCTTATTTGTCAGGTGGCGCTTCGCTTACCTGACCTACGGTCCGAGCCGTAGTGGTAGGGCGGGTAAGCGCAAGCGCCACCCGCCGTTTTCTTACTTGGTGATACGGCTCTGGGCATCCTTCAGCGCAGCATCGACAGTCTGACGACCGCTGGCGGCGTTGATAACCGCGGTACGAACGGCATACCAGAAGGCAGACATCTGTGGGATGTTAGGCATGATTTCGCCTTTCTGGGCGTTCGCCATGGTGGCGGCGATGCGCGGATCTTTTTCCAGTTTTTCCTGGAAGGATTTCAGCGCCACGGCACCCAGCGGTTTGTCGTTGTTAACCGATTCCAGACCCTGATCGGTCATCAGGTAGTTTTCGAGGAACTCTTTCGCCAGCTCTTTATTCGGGCTGGCGGCGTTGATCCCCGCGCTCAGCACGCCAACGAACGGTTTCGATGGTTTGCCTTTAAAGGTCGGCAGCAGGGTCACGCCGTAGTTAACCTTGCTCTTATCGATGTTAGACCACGCCCACGGACCGTTGATGGTCATCGCGGTTTCACCTTTGTTGAAGGCCGCTTCCGCGATGGAGTAATCGGTATCGGCATTCATGTGCTTGTTCTTGATCAGGTCAACCAGGAAGGTCAGGCCCGCTTTCGCGCCTGCGCTGTCCACGCCGACGTCTTTCACATCGTACTTGCCGTTTTCAAACTTGAACGCGTATCCGCCGTCGGCAGCGATCAGCGGCCAGGTGAAGTACGGTTCCTGCAGGTTGAACATCAGCGCGCTCTTACCTTTCGCTTTCAGTTCTTTATCCAGCGCCGGGATCTCTTCCCAGGTCTTCGGCGGGTTCGGCACCAGGTCTTTGTTGTAAATCAGGGACAGCGCTTCCACCGCGATCGGGTAGGCGATCAGTTTGCCGTTATAGCGAACGGCATCCCAGGTGAACGGATAGAGTTTGTCCTGGAACGCTTTGTCCGGGGTGATTTCCGCCAGCAGGCCGGACTGCGCGTAGCCGCCGAAACGGTCATGCGCCCAGAAGATGATGTCCGGGCCGTCGCCGGTCGCCGCAACCTGCGGGAATTTCTCTTCCAGCTTGTCCGGGTGTTCTACGGAAACTTTAATGCCGGTGTCTTTTTCAAACTTTTTACCCACTTCAGCGAGGCCGTTGTAGCCTTTGTCGCCGTTAATCCAGATAACCAGCTTACCTTCTTCAATTTTCGCGAGGGCAGAGGCGGAAAACATCATCGTGGTCAGTGCCGACAGCGCGAGGATGCGAGCGCCAGTTTTGATTTTCATATACCCGTCCTTTTTGGTGTTGTACTCGTGGATACACTTCGGTGGCTTAACGATGATGAGTTTCCTTTTTTAACAACCCCTTTCCATCCTCCCCAGGTCTACGCCCCACCCGCTGGTTGTGTGATCTCCATTGCAAAAACGGCCGTATTGCGTCCTGGAGCACAGAAAAAAGCGCCCAATTTTGTCGCCTCCATCACGAAATCACGCGCCGCCCGCCATCCCCCGCGGCGAGAGCCAATCTCTCATCCTCCCATCTCCTCCCCCATAAAAAAGCCGGGGGGTGGAGGATTTGCCCGGCTAATGAATGCCGCATAGTCGACCCATCTTGAATGTGACTGTTAGTGACAGGTTGTAACGAAGGGAGAAGGGCATGGCGAGCGTACAGCTGCGAAATGTAACGAAAGCCTGGGGTGACGTGGTGGTATCGAAAGATATCAATCTCGATATCCACGAAGGGGAATTCGTCGTGTTTGTCGGGCCATCGGGCTGCGGCAAATCTACCCTGCTGCGTATGATTGCCGGGTTAGAAACTATTACCAGCGGGGACCTGTTTATCGGGGACACCCGCATGAACGAGATCCCACCGGCAGAACGCGGCGTTGGGATGGTATTCCAGTCTTATGCGCTCTATCCCCACCTTTCCGTTGCGGAAAATATGTCGTTTGGCCTGAAGCTGGCCGGCGCGAAAAAAGATCTGATTAACCAGCGGGTGACCCAGGTTGCGGAAGTGCTGCAGCTGGCCCATCTGCTGGAGCGTAAACCGAAAGCCCTCTCCGGCGGTCAGCGTCAGCGCGTGGCGATTGGTCGTACCCTGGTGGCTGAGCCGAGCGTCTTCCTGCTGGATGAGCCGCTTTCCAACCTCGATGCTGCCCTGCGCGTCCAGATGCGTATCGAAATCTCCCGTCTGCATAAGCGACTGGGCCGCACCATGATCTATGTCACCCACGATCAGGTGGAAGCGATGACCCTCGCGGACAAGATCGTGGTCCTCGACGCTGGCCGGGTGGCGCAGGTCGGGAAACCGCTGGAACTCTATCACTATCCGGCTGACCGCTTCGTCGCCGGCTTTATCGGTTCACCGAAGATGAACTTCCTGCCGGTTAAAGTCACCGCGACGGCTATCGATCAGGTGCAGGTTGAACTGCCGAACCGTCAGCAAATCTGGCTGCCGGTGGACAGCGCCAACGTTCAGGCGGGCGCCAACATGTCCTTAGGTATCCGCCCGGAGCATTTACTGCCCAGCGATATCGCCGATGTGACCCTCGAAGGCGAGGTCCAGGTCGTCGAGCAGTTAGGTCACGAAACGCAAATTCATATCCAGATCCCCGCCATCCGTCAGAACCTGGTTTACCGCCAGAACGACGTGGTGTTGGTAGAAGAGGGAGCCACATTCGCCATCGGTTTGCCGCCAGAACGTTGCCATTTATTCCGTGAGGATGGCACCGCTTGTCGTCGGCTGCATAAAGAGCCGGGCGTGTAAGGCTTCCCATTAAAAAAAGGCGCGAACCCGGCTGGCGGTACACCGGCGAAGCGTGCAAAGAAAAGCAATGATCTCAGGAGATAGAATGATGATTACTCTGCGCAAACTTCCACTGGCGGTCGCCGTCGCGGCAGGCGTTATGTCTGCTCAGGCGCTGGCTGTCGATTTCCATGGCTACGCGCGTTCCGGCATTGGCTGGACCGGCAGCGGCGGCGAGCAACAGTGCTTCAAAGCGACCGGCGCTCAAAGTAAATATCGTCTTGGTAACGAATGTGAAACCTATGCGGAACTGAAGCTGGGCCAGGAGCTGTGGAAGGAAGGGGATAAGAGTTTTTATTTCGATACTAACGTTGCCTATTCCGTGAATCAGGAAGATGACTGGGAAAGCACCTCTCCGGCGTTCCGTGAAGCCAACATCCAGGGTAAAAACCTGATCGACTGGCTGCCGGGCTCCACGCTGTGGGCGGGTAAACGCTTCTATCAGCGTCATGACGTTCACATGATCGACTTCTACTACTGGGATATCTCCGGCCCGGGTGCAGGTCTGGAAAACGTTGACCTTGGCTTCGGTAAGCTCTCTCTGGCCGCTACTCGTAACTCAGAAAGCGGCGGCTCTTATACTTTCTCCAGCGATGACACCAAAAAATATGCTGCGAAAACTGCCAACGACGTCTTTGACATCCGTCTGGCGGGCCTGGAAACCAACCCGGGCGGCGTGCTGGAGTTAGGCGTCGATTACGGCCGTGCTAACCCGCAGGATGACTACCGTCTGGAAGACGGCGCGTCGAAAGACGGCTGGATGTGGACCGGTGAACATACTCAGTCCATCTGGGGCGGCTTCAACAAGTTTGTCGTTCAGTACGCCACTGACGCAATGACCTCCTGGAACAGCGGCCACTCTCAAGGGACCAGCATCGATAACAACGGCAGCATGATCCGCGTTCTGGATCACGGCGCGATGGACTTCAACGATGACTGGGGCCTGATGTACGTTGCGATGTACCAGGACGTGGATCTGGACAGCAAAAACGGCTCCACCTGGTACACCGTGGGTGTTCGTCCGATGTACAAATGGACGCCGATCATGAGCACCCAGCTGGAAATCGGTTACGACAACGTGAAATCCCAGCGTACCAGCGAAAACAACAACCAGTACAAAATTACTCTGGCTCAGCAATGGCAGGCAGGGAACAGCGTCTGGTCTCGTCCGGCTATCCGTATCTTCGCAACCTACGCGAAGTGGGATGAAAACTGGGGCTACAGCAACACCTCCGGTCTGCAGACAAAAGACAGCAGCGGAAGCGGCGCTTTCACCTCCAGCCGCGGTGACGACAGCGAAGTTACCTTCGGTGCCCAGATGGAAGTGTGGTGGTAATACCGTCCGCAGGACGGGTGTAACCTGGGAGGGGCATCGGCCCCTCCTGACTATTCAGGGTTAGCGCGCTATTGCCTGGCTACCGCTAAACCGATGCTATCCAAGGTGAGAAGAATGAAAATGAAGAAAACTCTCGTCGCTCTGTGTTTATCCGCAGGGATGTTGGCATGCGTGCCGGGGATGAGCCTTGCCGATGTTAACTTTGTACCGCAGAACACCAGCGCCGCGCCGTCTATTCCAGCCAGTGCGCTGCAGCAGCTGATCTGGACGCCTGCCGATCAATCGAAGACGCAGAGCGTAGATTTAACCACCGGCGGTCAACGCCTGGATGTACCGGGGATCGTCGGACCGGTCGCCGCCTGGAGCGTGCCGGCCAATATCGGTGAGCTGACCCTGACCCTCGACAGCGAGCTGAACAAACATAAGCAGATTTTTGCGCCGAACGTGCTGATTCTCGACCAGAACATGACGCCAGCGGCGTTCTTCCCCAGCAACTACTTCACCTATCAGCAGCCGGGCGTGATGACTGCCGATCGCCTGGGCGGCGTGATGCGCCTGACTCCGGCGCTGGGCCAGCAGAAGCTCTATGTACTGGTGTTTACCACTGAGAAAGATCTCCAGCAGACCACCACCCTGCTGGATCCGGCGAAAGCCTATGCCAAAGGCGCAGGCAATGCGGCGCCGGACATTCCGGATCCGATCGCCAAACATACCACCGATGGCGTGCTGAAGCTGAAAGTGAAAACCAACAGCACCTCCAGCGTGCTGGTGGGGCCGCTGTTCGGCTCCTCCGGCCCGGGCCCGGTCACCGTCGGTAACACCGCGGCGCCGGTAGCCGCGCCAGCCGCCGCAGCTGCTGCTGCTGCGCCGGCCGCTAAAAGCGAACCGATGCTCAGCGATACCGAAACCTACTTCAACAACGGTATTAAGCAGGCGGTGAAACAAGGTGACATCGATAAAGCCCTGAAATTGATGAACGAAGCTGAGCGCCTCGGCTCGAAATCCGCTCGTTCCACCTTTATCAGCAGTGTAAAAGGCAAGGGGTAATCGTCTCCCCACAATGCTGATGTTTAGGCACAGCCTTTAGGTGCATCCTCTGGGATGCACCTTTTTTTGCACGCGCGGCGGTCTGTTGCATGGCTGTTGCGTGAATGATCGTATATTGACGTTTGCCCGCCACCAACCGCCTATTCTGCGATACAATGCTTGCACGTTATGTACCGGAGAATCAGGCATGTCCCATCCTGCGCTTACGCGACTGCGTGCGCTGCGCTATTTTGCCGTTATGCCGCCCCTGGCGCCGCCTCTGAGTGACTGGCTGCTGCTGGAGGACTCAATGACCCAGCGTTTTGAGCAACAAGGAAAGCAGGTCACCGTCACCCTGGTTAACGAAGGGTATATCGGGCGTGAGGCGCTGGCTGACGAAGCGGCGCTGTTGCCCGACGAGCCGCGTTATTGGCTGCGGGAGATTATACTCAATGCCGACGGTGAGCCCTGGCTGGCCGGGCGCACGGTGGTGCCGGAGTCGACGTTGTGTGGGCCGGAGCTGGCGCTACAGCAGCTCGGGCAGACCCCGCTGGGGCGATACCTGTTCACGTCGTCGACGTTAACCCGCGATTTTATTGAAATTGGTCGCGATGCAGCGCTGTGGGGACGTCGTTCCCGCCTGCGGCTGAGCGGCAAACCCCTGCTGCTGACCGAGCTGTTTTTGCCTGCGTCGCCGTTGTACTAAGAGGAAGAAAAAATGGAGTGGAGTCTGTCGCAGAATAAGCTGTTGGCGTTTCATCGCCTGATGCGCACTGACAAACCGATCGGCGCCTTGCTGCTGCTGTGGCCGACGCTGTGGGCGCTATGGGTGGCCTCGCCGGGCGTCCCGCCGCTGTGGATCCTGGCGGTGTTTGTCGCCGGCGTCTGGCTGATGCGCGCCGCCGGCTGCGTGGTGAATGACTATGCCGATCGAAAATTTGATGGTCACGTAAAGCGTACCGCCCGCCGTCCGCTGCCGAGCGGCGACGTCACCGAGAAAGAGGCGCGAACGCTGTTTATCGTTCTGGTGCTGCTCTCCTTCCTGCTGGTGCTTACCCTCAACACCATGACGATTTTGCTGTCGGTGGCGGCGCTGGCGCTGGCGTGGGTCTATCCGTTTATGAAGCGCTACACCCATCTGCCGCAGGTGGTGCTGGGGGCGGCCTTTGGCTGGTCGATCCCGATGGCCTTCTCGGCCGTCAGTGAATCGCTGCCGCTGAGCTGCTGGCTGATGTTCCTCGCCAACATTCTGTGGGCGGTGGCCTACGATACCCAGTATGCGATGGTGGATCGCGATGACGACGTCAAGATCGGCATTAAATCGACGGCGATCCTGTTCGGCGAAAACGATCGTCTGATTATCGGTATCCTGCAGGTGGCCGTGCTGGCGCTGATGGGCGCGGTGGGCTGGCTGAATGGGCTGGGCTGGGAATACTACTGGTCGCTGTTCGTGGCGGCGGGTCTGTTTGGCTGGCAGCAGAAGCTTATCTTCAATCGCGACCGCGATAACTGCTTTAAAGCGTTTATGAACAACAACTACGTCGGGCTGGTGCTGTTCCTCGGCCTGGCGATGAGCTACCTGTAAAACCCCTGTCCCCATCCCCCCGGTTTACCGGGGGGCGGTGAGGACGGCAAACGCCGCGTTACGCGTCGTCCTGCGTGACGCTTTCGATCGTCAGACGTACATCCGACGTAATCAAATCCGCCAGCATCCGGTAGACCTTCAGGGTCTCTTCCGGCTCGGCATCGCCCGTATCGCTGATATAGCCTTCATCGCGCAGGGTCAACACCAGGGTACTGAACACTGCTTTGTCGAAGAACTCCGGCGCGTTGATGCCATGCAGCACCGACAGGCGCTGCGCCACGGTACGGCTCTCTTTCTCCAGCGAGCTACGGTTGATCGACGGGTTAGCGCTCAGCAGCCAGAAGGTGATGGCGTAGCGCTGCAGCGTCTCGCGGGCGCCTGCGGCCAACAGCTGCAGGGAGCGAGAGTGCGACGGGTTAAGGCTCATCACATCGCCATCGATGACGATCAGCTCCTGACGCAGCATCTCGGCAATCAGCGCATCCATTACTCCGGCCAGCTCCGCTTTCTCCCAGCGCAGGAACAGCTCGGCTTTGAGGAACGGGTAGAGCGTTTCCACATGGCGCAGCACTTCGGCGCGGCTGAGATGACGATGCTGAGTCACCAGGGCGGCTAACAGCGACGGCATCACCAGCATATGGGCGATGTTGTTGCGATAGTAGGTCATCAGCACCGCCTGCTCGCGCGGCAGAATGATGATGTCGCCAATGGTGTCCTTTTCAACTTCGAACTTATTCATCTGCAGTGCATGATCGATGAGCTCGCTGGCCGAAGCGGACGGCGCGGTGGCATCCGGCGAATAGGGCACATTGCGCAGCAGCGCGAGGTAACACTCCAGCTGCTGGGTGAGCTGCTCACGGGTCAGCGAACGCTGGCGGGAGGCCAGCAGCGCCGTACAGCACAGGTTCATGGCGTTGGCCGCGCCGGCGTTGTTGATGCGTACCATCAGGTCAGCGGCGATGTTATTCACCGTCGGCGTCAGCCAGGAGGGGCGGACCGCTTCGATTGGGTCAATTGCTTCCCGCCACTCTGGCACATGGTGGTTCAGGTAGGTCATCAGCGGCAGCGGTTCGCCGAAGTTAACGTAGCCCTGGCCAAGGTTGCGCAGCTTGCTTAAGCCGCGCAGCATCTGCGGCAGACTCTCTTTCTCTTTGGTGGCGCCGCGCAGCTCTTTGGCATAGGTCCCCACCTCCATCACGTGCTCGTAGCCGATATAGATCGGCACCAGAGTGATCGGCCGGGTGCCGCCGCGCAGCATCGCCTGGATGGTCATCGACAGCGTACCGGTCTTCGGATCGAGCAGACGGCCGGTACGGGAGCGGCCGCCTTCGACGAAATACTCCACGGAATAGCCGCGGCTGAACAGTTCACCAAGGTACTCGCGGAACACCGTGGAGTAGAGCTTGTTGCCCTTAAAGGTGCGGCGAATAAAGAACGCGCCGAGGCGGCGGAAGATTGGCCCGGCCGGCCAGAAGTTAAGGTTGATACCCGCCGCGATGTGCGGTGGCACCAGCCCCTGGTGATACAGGACGTAAGAGAGCAGCAGATAGTCCATGTGGCTGCGGTGGCAGGGGACATAGACAATCTCATGGCCGTCGTGCGCCAGCTGGCGTACGCGCTCGGCGTTATGCACGTTGATGCCCTGATACAGGCGGTTCCAGGTGAAGCCGAGAATGCGGTCGGTCAGGCGGATCATCTCGTAAGAGAAGTTCGCGGCAATCTCTTCCATCAGTGCAATCGCGTTCTGCTGGGCCTTCTCGTGGGAAATTTTCTTGCTGCGTGCTTCGTCTTCCACCGCACGGGCAATGGCCTTCGACGCCAGCAGCTTGTTAAACAGATCCTGGCGGGCCGGCAGACGCGGGCCGACGGCGGCCAGGCGCTGGCGGGCAAAATGCATCCGCGCGACGCGAGCCAGTTTCTGGGCGATGATCTTATCAGTACCGTGCTCATCGGCCATGCGACGCAGCGATACGGAAGGCGAGAAGCGCACGAAGCTGTCGCGGCCGAGCCAGGAGACGGCGAAAAATTTCTGAATGCCGTTAAGCATCCGCAGCGGCGGATTGACTTCCCCTTTCTCACGACCCGGCGAGCGGCCGAACATCACCGACACCGGCACCATTTGCACATCGAGATCCGGATGGTTGCGGTGCAGATCGAGGTAGTCGTGGAACAGCTTGATGGACTCTTCTTTTGGCGTGTAATAGGTGAATACGCGCGGCCCGCCGTGGATGAATACGTAGCGCGGCAGCAGGGCGCCGTCGATTTCCAGCGGTTCTAGCGGGTCAGGTAAATCATGCGCCAGGCATTGGGCGCGCAGCGTCAGCAGGTCCGCCTTGGAGTTATAGGGCAGGACGTACATGACCGGACGCGAGGTATCGAGTCCTAATTCCTGAGCAGGCTCTGCCGGAATAGACTTGCTTTTTACCAGCACCCGTAATGGTAAATTCAGTAATTTATAGTAAATTCGTTGCCAGCCGGACATAAACGATGTGAAGCCTCTGGTTAATCATGCAAATGCGCGGCAAGAATAACAGAAAGCGGGCAAAATTTCCGTTACCGCGCGGCAAACGCGTACACTCATCGACGTCATTTACATAAAAAAGGTTTTGTGATGGCCAATAATACCACCGGGTTAACCCGAATCATTAAGGCGGCAGGTTACTCCTGGAAAGGATTTCGCGCGGCGTGGATCAACGAGGCCGCGTTTCGTCAGGAAGGCGTCGCCGCCATTGTGGCCGTCGCGATAGCCTGCTGGCTGGACGTCGACGCCATCACCCGCGTATTGCTGATTGGCTCGGTCCTGCTAGTGATGATAGTCGAAATTCTCAACAGCGCGATTGAGGCGGTCGTGGACCGTATTGGCTCGGATTATCATGAGCTTTCAGGGCGCGCCAAAGACATGGGGTCGGCGGCGGTCCTGCTGGCGATTATCATCGCGCTGATCACCTGGGGAACGCTGCTGTGGAGCCATTATCACTAACGTTCTTCGCTAACCCTCGCAAAATATAAACAATCTGCCGATTTTTGTGTGCCATGTGGTTCCAAAATCACCGTTAGCTGTATATACTCACAGCATAACTGTATATACACCCAGGGGGCGGAATGAAAGCGTTAACGACCAGGCAGCAAGAGGTGTTTGATCTCATTCGGGATCATATCAGCCAGACGGGCATGCCGCCGACGCGTGCGGAGATTGCTCAGCGCTTGGGGTTCCGTTCCCCAAACGCGGCGGAAGAACACCTGAAAGCGCTGGCGCGTAAAGGCGCGATCGAGATCGTCTCCGGCGCCTCGCGCGGTATCCGCCTGCTGACGGAAGAAGAGCACGGCCTGCCGCTGATCGGCCGCGTCGCCGCCGGTGAGCCGCTGCTGGCGCAGCAGCATATTGAAGGCCACTATCAGGTCGACCCGTCGATGTTCAAGCCCAACGCCGATTTTCTGCTGCGCGTCAGCGGGATGTCGATGAAAGACATCGGTATTCTGGATGGCGATCTGCTGGCGGTCCACAAAACCCAGGATGTGCGCAATGGCCAGGTGGTGGTAGCGCGCATTGACGATGAAGTGACGGTCAAGCGCCTGAAAAAGCAGGGCAACGTCGTCGAACTGCTGCCGGAAAACAGCGAGTTTACCCCTATCGTTGTCGATCTGCGTCAGCAGAGTTTTACCATTGAGGGTCTGGCCGTTGGCGTGATCCGTAATGGAGAATGGCTGTAACGCCTGCCCCTGCGCAGCGTCATCTGATGCATGACGCTGCGACGTTTGTCCTCTATCAGGTCTCCGAACATGCTGCTCAACGCTGCCGATAAAGCGCTGTGGCGCCTTGCACTCCCCATGATTTTCTCCAATATCACCGTCCCGCTGCTGGGGCTGGTGGATACCGCAGTGATCGGCCACCTTGACAGCCCGGTATACCTCGGCGGCGTCGCGGTCGGAGCAACGGCCACCAGTTTCCTGTTTATGCTGCTGCTGTTTCTGCGCATGAGCACCACCGGGCTGACCGCTCAGGCCTGGGGGGCCAAAGATCCGCTGCGACTGGCGCGGGCGCTGGTGCAGCCGCTGGTCCTGGCGCTGGGCGCCGGGGTGTTAATTATCCTGTTTCGCCTGCCGCTGATTAACCTCGCCCTGCATATCGTCGGCGGCAGCGAGGCGGTTCTCGAGCAGGCGAGACGGTTTCTCGAAATCCGCTGGCTCAGCGCGCCCGCCTCGCTGGCCAACCTGGTGCTGCTCGGCTGGCTGCTGGGGGTCCAGTACGCCCGGGCGCCGGTGATTTTGCTGGTGGTCGGTAATCTGTTGAATATTGTGCTCGACCTGTGGCTGGTGATGGGCCTGCGGATGAACGTCCAGGGGGCGGCGCTGGCCACGGTCACCGCGGAGTACGCGACCCTGATTATCGGCCTGATGATGGCGAAGCGGGTGCTGACGCTGCGCGGCGTGTCGCTGGCGATGCTGAAAAACGCCTGGCGCGGAGACATGCGCCGTCTGCTGGCGTTGAATCGCGACATCATGCTGCGCTCCCTCCTGCTGCAGCTGTGCTTTGGCGCGCTGACCGTCTTCGGCGCCCGGCTGGGCAGCGATATCGTGGCGGTCAACGCCGTACTGATGACCATGCTGACTTTTACCGCCTACGCGCTGGATGGCTTTGCCTATGCCGTGGAGGCCCACTCCGGCCAGGCCTACGGCGCGCGCGACGGCAGCCAGCTGCTGGAGGTGTGGCGGGCGGCCTGCCGGCAGTCCGGTATGGTGGCGCTGGCGTTTGCCCTGGTTTACAGCCTGGCGGGGGGGCACATCATCGCGCTGTTAACCTCGCTGCCTTCCCTGCAGCAGCTGGCCGATCGATATCTGATCTGGCAGACGATCCTGCCGGTGGTCGGGGTCTGGTGCTATCTGCTGGACGGCATGTTTATCGGCGCGACGCGCGGCGCGGAGATGCGGAACAGCATGGCGGTCGCCGCGGCCGGCTTCGCCGTGACGCTGCTTACGGTCCCGGTGCTCGGCAATCACGGCCTGTGGCTGGCGCTGGCCGTGTTTCTCGCCCTGCGCGGCCTGTCGCTGGCGCTGATCTGGCGCCGCCACTGGCGACGCGGCACCTGGTTTAGCTAGTTATTGCCGTTCATAACGGCTATCCATGAATTCCCGCGGTTGCGCGCCGCTTACCGGGGCAACTCAGTAGCCCGGCTCAGCGTAGCGCAAGCCGGGGAAATCTCCTCAGCCTTATCCATCGGTATGGTGGTTAAAAATTCCGAATAACGAATCGGCGCCAGCATTCTCATCTATAGTTAATACCATGTCCGGCACAAAACGGGCTGTAAACCCACCGAATGATGAGGACGTTATCATGAATAAAGACGAAATCGGCGGTAACTGGAAACAGTTGAAAGGTAAAGCCAAGGAACAGTGGGGCAAACTTACCGATGATGATATGACCGTAATCGAAGGGAAGCGCGACCAGCTGGTCGGCAAAATTCAGGAGCGTTACGGCTATGCGAAAGATCAGGCTGAGAAAGAAGTCTCAGACTGGGAGCATAAGAACGACTATCGCTGGTAGCGTTCCTTGATCCGAAGAAAGAAGCATTTGTGTTAGTGCCTGTCTGAATGGCGCAGGGACGCGCCGTTAACCCTTTTTCCCGCTGCGGCTGCCGCTCAGCGGGCTTTCTTTTTGAGCTGAATAGTATGATCGTGGTGGCAGTGTCCCGGCGTGCTGCAGGCTTCTACTTCCACGCAGCTCGCGCAGAGGCCGTGGGCTTCAATCACGTTGTGGCGCAGGGCGAAGCCCATTCTGGCCGCCAGCGTATGCATGATATCTTCCACCCCTTCAGCCGCCTCTTCCTTCACCACGCCGCAGCGGTCGCAGATAAACATGGCCGAGCTGTGGGTCGGCTGGTCAAAAAGATGACACAGCACATAGCTGTTGGTCGATTCCACCTTGTGGACAAAACCCTGCTCGAGTAAGAACTCCAGCGCGCGGTAGACCGTCGGCGGCTTCGCCTGCGGCTCTTTCTCGCGCAGCAGATCCAGCAGGTCGTAGGCGCTGATTGCCCCTTGCTGCAGGCTCATCAGGCGCAACACTTCCAGACGCTGTGGGGTCAGGCGTACGCCGCGTTGCGCACACAGCTTTTCAGCATGCGCTAACATCTCTTGCGAAGGGGTCTTATCCATGAGCATCCTCAGGTTGCGTGAAATTGAATCTGTTACTTTATCACGTTCCGCGGAAAACGCCGAGACCCGACGGGTGATGCGGGTCATACTTCAGATTGTCGGTGCCTGCGCCAGTTCCGGGGGCTGGCCGCTGACGCTCGTGGAGGCTGCGCCTTAGCCGGCCGCTAAAACCGTCATGCCCGATTTAATCGCAACACGCCTGACCCAGGTATGCTATATCTGAAGTGTCTCATTTTCGGGAGAAAACGATGAAACGACCTGATTGCATTCGCCACTGGCGCGAACTGGAAGGGCCCGACGATGCCACTTATCCCGACAGCCCGGAGCGTTTTTCCATTGGCGCGCCGCTGGGGCGCGGTTTACGCCTCAATCGGTTGGGGATCCACCACGAGAGACTGCCGCCCGGGCGGCGCACCTCTTACCCGCACGCGGAGAGCGATGAGGAAGAGTTCATCTATGTGCTGGAGGGCTATCCGGAAGTGTGGATAAACGGCTATCTCTGGAAACTGGAGCCGGGGGACAGCGTGGGTTTTCCCGCTGGTACCGGCATCTGCCACACTTTTCTCAATAACACCGAGCAGGAGGTTCGTCTGTTGGTGGTGGGTGAGGCCAACAAAAAGTACAACCGAATTTACTACCCGCTCAATCCTGGCTATGCCGCGACGCGCCAGGATCGCTGGGTTGACCATCCGCCGCAGTTCTTTGGCCCACATGACGGCAAACCGCGGATAAAGTAATCGACACCGGGAAGGGGCGAAGCGCGGCGCACTACGCGCCTGTGGTTTATCTTTATGCTATAGTAGCGCCCCTTTTTACCCGGATGCTTATTTATTCGCCATGATGCCTGAATCAACGTCACCTGTTTTCCCTGCTCATCGCTTCTCCATCGCGCCGATGCTCGACTGGACTGACCGACATTGCCGCTACTTCCTGCGGCTGCTGTCGCGGCATACGCTGCTGTATACCGAAATGGTGACCACCGGGGCGATTATTCATGGCAAAGGCGACTACCTGGCGTATAGCGAAGAAGAGCACCCGGTCGCACTGCAGCTCGGCGGCAGCGACCCGCAGGCCCTGGCGCAGTGCGCGAAGCTGGCCGAGGCGCGCGGCTATGACGAGATCAATCTCAACGTCGGCTGCCCCTCCGATCGCGTGCAGAACGGGATGTTTGGCGCCTGCCTGATGGGTAACGCGCCGCTGGTGGCCGACTGTATCAAAGCGATGCGCGATGTGGTGTCGATCCCGGTCACGGTGAAGACCCGTATCGGCATCGACGACCAGGATAGCTATGAATTCCTCTGTGATTTCATTGAGACGGTCTCCGGCAAGGGCGAATGTGAGATGTTTATTATTCACGCCCGCAAAGCCTGGCTCTCCGGTCTGAGCCCGAAAGAGAACCGCGAGATCCCGCCGCTGGATTACCCCCGCGTCTGGCAGCTGAAGCGTGACTTCCCCCACCTGACGATGGCGATTAACGGCGGTATCAAATCGCTGGATGAAGCCAGAATGCAGCTTGAGCATATGGATGGGGTGATGGTCGGGCGTGAGGCCTATCAGAATCCGGGTATTCTGGCTTCGGTCGACCGGGAGATTTTCGGCGTCGCCGGCGCGGATGCCGATCCGGTGGCCGTCGTGCGGGCCATGTACCCGTATATTGAGCGCGAGCTCAGCAAGGGCACCTATCTGGGCCATATCACCCGTCATATGCTGGGACTGTTTCAGGGTATCCCAGGCGCCCGCCAGTGGCGTCGCTACCTGAGCGAAAATGCGCATAAACCCGGCGCCGACATTGCGGTGCTGGAGCAGGCCCTAAAGCTGGTGGCCGATAAGCGTTAGTTTCTCACCAAAACCTGGTGAAATTGACCACGCCTCGCACACTATTGCGGGGCGTTTTCTTTTAAATTCAGTTTGTTATTGTTGGCATGTTTTTTGTAATACCTGCAGAGCGACATATTAATGACTGTGGGGAGAGAGCCATGCTGGAACTGTTATTTGTCATCGGATTTTTTGTCATGCTGCTGGTCACCGGCGTATCGCTGTTGGGGATTATCGCCGCCATCGTGGTGGCTACGGCGCTGATGTTCGTCGGCGGTTTGTTTGCTTTAATGATCAAATTGCTGCCGTGGCTGCTGTTGGCGGTGGTGGTGGTGTGGGTTATTGGGGCGCTGAAAACCCCGGACGGAAACGCTTTTCGCGACAATAACCGTTGGCGTTACTAAGGTATTGAGGGGTGTGTCACAACCTGAACAATTTTGCACAGAACCGCGTAGGCATCGCTACGCAAATCTGTCACTATTAGCGCGTTAACGAATTCATCGCGCTGTACCCTACATACAGCCGAACTAAAAAAAAGTAAGGGCTTCCCAGGTGGAAGCCCTAAACTTTTGTCCTTTTGTCCTTTTGTCCTTTTGTCCTTTTGTCCTTTTGTCCTTTTGTCCTTTTGACCGCTTACGGCAGCAGCAGACTCGACCCCTGTGTCACCCGGCTCTCCAGAACTTCATGCGCTCGTCGCGCTTCGATCAGCGGATAGGTCTGACTCTCCGGCACGTCCACTTTGATTACTCCACTGGCGATCAGCGAAAACAGCTCACTGCAGGCTTCAGCCAGCTCTTCCCGGTTGGTGATATAGCCCTGCAGCGATGGGCGGGTGACGTACAGAGAACCTTTCTGATTCAGGATCCCCAGATTAACGCCGGTCACCGGGCCGGAGGAGTTGCCAAAACTGACCATCAGGCCGCGGCGCTGCAGACAGTCCAGAGAGGCTTCCCAGGTATCTTTCCCTACCGAGTCATAGACTACGGCGACTTTCTTACCGTCGGTGAGCGCTTTGAGCCGCTCCGCGATAGGTTCTTCGCGATAGTTAATCACCTGCCAGGCGCCCGCCGCTTTGGCGCGCTGCGCCTTCTGCGCGCTGCCGACGGTGCCGATAAGTTTCGCCCCCAGCGCTTTCGCCCACTGACAGGCAATCAGCCCCACGCCGCCGGCGGCGGCATGAAACAGGAACATCTCATCAGGCTTAATTTCGTAAGTTTTACGCAACAGATACCAGACCGTTAATCCTTTGAGGAACGACGCGGCGGCCTGTTCGAAAGAGATGGCGTCCGGCAAGACCGCCGCTTTATCGGCCAGCACATTGTGCACCGTGCTGTAGGCGCCGAGCGCCGACTGGGCGTACACCACCCGATCGCCTGCCTTAATGTGCGTCACCCCATGGCCGACTTTACTGACGATGCCGGCCGCCTCGGTGCCCAGACCGCTCGGCAGCGACGGCGGCGGATAGAGGCCGCTGCGAACATAGGTGTCGATATAATTGATGCCGATAGCTTTGTTTTCGACCTGAATTTCATGCTCCGCAGGATCGCGAGGGGTAAACTCAACCGCCTGAAGCACCTCCGGCCCCCCGTGTTTTGAAAATTCGATGCGTGTTGCCATGTTCGCTCCTGTGTTGTTCTGAGATTATCCAGTAAGCTTAACAGCCTGCGGCGGCAGCGACGGATTTTCTTACCCGCCTCAGGCCAGCCACGCTTAATGGGTTCTTTAGCGGCAATGGCTTTCTCGCTATACTGTCACGCTCTTTTCCGTATCGGTGAAATGTTAGGCTATGGCAGGAAATAAACCCTTCAACAAACCACAGACAGAAACCCGCGAACGCGATCCGCAGCTCGCCGGGCTGAAAGTCCCGCCGCACTCGATTGAAGCGGAGCAGTCGGTGTTGGGCGGTTTAATGCTGGATAACGAGCGCTGGGACGACGTTGCCGAACGCGTCGTTGCCGACGACTTTTATACCCGTCCGCATCGTCATATTTTTACCGAGATGGCGCGCCTGCAGGAGTCGGGCAGCCCGATTGACCTGATCACCCTTGCGGAGTCGCTGGAGCGTCAGGGACAGCTGGACAGCGTCGGCGGCTTTGCCTATCTGGCGGAACTGTCCAAAAATACCCCCAGCGCGGCGAACATCAGCGCCTATGCCGACATCGTGCGCGAACGCGCGGTCGTGCGCGAGATGATCTCGGTGGCCAATGAGATCGCCGAGGCCGGCTTCGACCCGCAGGGGCGAACCAGCGAAGATCTGCTCGATCTCGCCGAGTCCCGCGTCTTTAAAATCGCTGAAAGCCGGGCCAATAAAGACGAAGGGCCGAAAAACATCGCCGATGTCCTCGACGCCACTGTCGCCCGTATCGAACAGCTGTTCCAGCAGCCGCATGACGGCGTTACCGGGGTCAACACCGGCTACGACGACCTCAACAAAAAGACCGCCGGCCTGCAGCCGTCGGATCTGATTATCGTCGCCGCCCGTCCGTCGATGGGTAAAACGACCTTCGCGATGAACCTCGTGGAAAACGCAGCGATGCTGCAGGACAAACCGGTACTCATCTTCAGTCTCGAGATGCCCTCCGAGCAGATCATGATGCGTTCTCTGGCCTCGCTGTCGCGCGTCGATCAGACCCGCATTCGTACCGGTCAGCTGGACGATGAAGACTGGGCGCGGATCTCCGGCACCATGGGCATCCTGCTGGAAAAACGTAACATCTATATCGATGATTCCTCCGGCCTGACGCCGACGGAAGTGCGTTCCCGCGCGCGGCGTATCGCTCGCGAGCATGGCGGCATCGGGCTGATTATGATCGACTACCTGCAGCTGATGCGCGTGCCGTCGCTCTCTGACAACCGTACCCTGGAGATCGCCGAAATCTCCCGCTCGCTGAAGGCGCTGGCCAAAGAGCTACAGGTGCCGGTGGTGGCGCTGTCGCAGCTGAACCGCTCACTGGAACAACGTGCCGATAAACGTCCGGTCAACTCCGACCTGCGTGAGTCCGGCTCTATCGAACAGGATGCCGACTTAATCATGTTCATTTACCGTGATGAGGTCTATCACGAGAACAGCGATCTTAAGGGCATCGCGGAAATTATCATTGGTAAACAACGTAACGGCCCGATCGGCACCGTGCGACTGACCTTCAACGGTCAGTGGTCGCGTTTCGATAATTATGCCGGTCCTCAGTATGATGATGAGTAACCCTTCCTCCTTCTTTTATTAAGGAATTCAAATGCAAGCGGCAACTGTAGTTATCAACCGCCGCGCTCTGCGACACAACCTGCAACGTCTGCGTGAACTGGCGCCTGCCAGCAAACTGGTTGCGGTGGTGAAAGCGAACGCCTACGGACACGGTCTTCTTGAGACCGCGCGAACGCTGACCGACGCCGACGCTTTTGGCGTCGCCCGCCTGGAAGAGGCGCTGCGCCTGCGAGCGGGGGGGATCGCGCAGCCGATCCTCCTGCTGGAAGGCTTTTTTGCGGCGGAAGACCTGGCGGTGATCGCCGCTCAGCGTCTGCATACCGCGGTGCATAGCCCCGAACAGCTGGCGGCGCTGGAGCAAGCCGACCTCCCCGAGCCGGTGACCGTGTGGATGAAACTGGATACCGGCATGCATCGCTTAGGGGTGCGCCCGGAGGAAGCCGAGGCGTTTTATCAGCGTCTGAGCCAGTGCAAAAACGTCCGCCAGCCGGTTAACGTGGTGAGCCACTTCGCCCGCGCCGATGAGCCGACCTGCGGCGCCACCGAACGCCAGCTGGATATCTTCACCACCTTTACCGAAGGCAAGCCGGGATTGCGCTCTATCGCCGCTTCGGGCGGTATCCTGCTGTGGCCGCAGTCGCATTATGACTGGGTGCGTCCGGGCATTATCCTGTATGGCGTGTCGCCGCTGGACGATCGCTCCACCGGGAAAGATTTTGGCTGTCAGCCGGTGATGACCCTGACGTCCAGCCTGATTGCCGTGCGCGAGCATAAAGCAGGGGAGCCCGTCGGCTACGGCGGCACCTGGGTCAGCGAACGCGACACGCGTCTCGGCGTGGTCGCGATGGGCTATGGCGACGGTTATCCGCGCGCCGCGCCGTCGGGCACCCCGGTGCTGGTCAATGGCCGCGAAGTGCCGATTGTCGGCCGGGTGGCGATGGATATGATCTGCGTTGACCTCGGCCCGCAGGCCCAGGATAAAGCCGGCGACGCGGTGGTGCTGTGGGGAGAGGGACTCCCGGTAGAGCGCATCGCCGAGATCACGAAAGTGAGTGCTTACGAACTTATTACGCGACTGACCTCCCGCGTCGCCATGAAATACCTCGACTAAGCCTTGTTCGTACCGGATAGCTCAGACGCTTATCCGGTACGCTATCGGTATAGCCGCGGACAAAAAAGCGGTTTATACCGCTGCGCGGTCACTTTCCCCTCAACATCCTCTCGACCTGCCGTCATATCCGGTTTATTGTGTAAGAACCTGCCCCATGTAAACCTGGAGATACATCGCGTGTTTCAAAAAGTTGACGCCTACGCCGGCGACCCTATTCTTTCTCTGATGGAACGCTTCAAAGAAGACCCGCGAAGCGACAAAGTCAACCTGAGTATCGGGCTGTATTACAACGATGACGGCATTATCCCGCAGCTGCAGGCGGTGGCGGAAGCGGAAGCGCGCCTGAACGCCGAGCCGCACGGCGCCTCGCTGTATCTGCCGATGGAAGGGCTGAGCGGCTACCGCCAGGCAATTGCGCCGCTGCTGTTTGGCGCGGAGCATAGCGCGCTTAAGCAAAACCGCATCGCCTCCATTCAGACGGTCGGCGGTTCGGGCGCGCTGAAGGTCGGGGCCGACTTCCTCAAACGCTACTTTCCTGAGTCTCATGTCTGGGTCAGCGACCCGACCTGGGAAAACCACATTGCCATATTTGAAGGGGCTGGCTTCGAAGTAAGTACTTACCCCTGGTTTGATAAAGCCACCAACGGCGTGCGCTTTGAAGCGCTGCTGGCGACGCTGCAAACGCTGCCGGCGCGCGACATTGTGCTGCTGCACCCCTGCTGCCACAACCCGACCGGCGCCGACCTGACGCCGGAACAGTGGGATCGTGTGGTGGAGATCCTGAAAGCGCGTCAGCTGATCCCGTTCCTCGACATCGCCTACCAGGGCTTTGGCGCAGGGCTGGAAGAGGATGCCTACGCCATTCGCGCCATCGCCAGCGCCGGGATGCCGATGCTGGTCAGCAACTCGTTCTCCAAAATTTTCTCCCTGTACGGGGAGCGCGTCGGCGGCCTGTCGGTGGTCTGTGAAGACAGTGAAACCGCAGGCCGCGTGCTTGGCCAACTGAAGGCCACCGTGCGCCGCAACTACTCCAGCCCGCCGAGCTTTGGCGCGCAGGTGGTGGCGACGGTGCTGAACGATGCCGGGCTGAAATCCACCTGGCAGGCGGAAGTGGACGCCATGCGCGCGCATATCCTGACTATGCGTCAGGCGCTGGTCGACGCGCTGCAGCAGGTTGCCCCGGGCAGCGATGTGGATTACCTGCTCAAGCAGCGCGGGATGTTCAGCTACACCGGCTTCAGTGCGGCGCAGGTGGATCGCCTGCGCGACGAGTTTGGCGTCTACCTGATTGCCAGCGGACGCATGTGCGTGGCGGGGTTAAACTCACGTAATGTTCAGCAGGTCGCGAAAGCCTTTGCCGCGGTAATGTAAGCCGCTCTCCAGCAGGTTGTCTCTGCCGGTCAACGGGCAGGGGCAACCCCCTCTGATTGTGATCATCCTCTTTTTCTATGACATCTACGCGAAAAAGGCTTTTCATCCCTGTCGCCTGCGGGTAAGGTCGGGGCGTTACTAAGCATGCACATTATTGAAAACAATAATGATTGATAGATTTAGGGATAAATATGCGCAAACTTACTCTCGCCCTTGCGGCGGCTTCTCTCCTGTTCACGCTGAACAGCGCCGTAGTAGCGCGCGCCTCCACGCCACAGCCGCTGTGGGTCGGCACCAACGTGGCCCAGTTGGCCGAGCAGGCGCCGATCCACTGGGTTTCGGTGGCGCAAATTGAGAACAGCCTGCTGGGGCGTCCGCCGATGGCCGTCGGCTTTGATATCGATGACACCGTTCTCTTCTCCAGTCCTGGTTTCTGGCGCGGGCAAAAAACCTTCTCTCCCGGCAGTGAGGATTACCTGAAAAACCCGCAGTTCTGGGAAAAAATGAACAACGGCTGGGACGAATTCAGCATGCCAAAAGAGGTGGCGCGCCAGCTGATTGCCATGCATGTGAAGCGTGGCGACAGCATCTGGTTCGTCACCGGCCGCAGCCAGACCAAAACAGAAACCGTTTCTAAAACCCTGCAGGATGATTTTCTTATCCCCGCCGCCAATATGAACCCAGTGATTTTCGCTGGCGATAAGCCGGGTCAGAATACCAAGACCCAGTGGCTGCAGACGAAGCAGATAAAGGTTTTCTATGGCGACTCGGATAACGATATTACCGCCGCCCGCGAGGCGGGCGCCCGCGGGATCCGCGTGCTGCGTGCCGCCAACTCCTCCTATAAGCCGCTGCCGATGGCCGGCGCGCTGGGGGAAGAAGTGATCGTCAATTCCGAATACTGACAGGCGCCAGAACGCGATAAACGGCAGCGGTGACGCTGCCGTTTTTTTATGCAAAATCCGGGGTGGAAGGTTTTACCTTTTCACGTATTGCTGCACACTTAGAGGGATTCATTCGCAAAAAGGAGTCGATGATGTGGTATCAGCAAACCCTGACGCTTGGGCCTAAATCCCGTGGTTTTCATCTGGTCACCGACGAAATCCTCGGCCAGATCCGCGGGCTGTCCGGGGTGAAGGTCGGCCTGCTACACCTCCTGCTCCAGCATACTTCCGCTTCCCTGACGCTCAACGAAAACTGCGATCCCACCGTCCGGTATGACATGGAGCAGTATTTTCTTAACGCCGTGCCGGACAATGCGCCGTACGAACATGATTATGAAGGCCCTGACGATATGCCGTCGCACATCAAATCATCGATGCTTGGCGTGTCGCTGATGCTGCCGGTCGAGGACGGACGCGTCAGGCTGGGGACCTGGCAGGGCATCTGGCTGGGGGAGCATCGGATACACGGCGGTTCGCGGCACATCGTTGCGACGCTCATGGGGGAATAAAAGATGACAATTTCGGAGTTATTGCAGTACTGCATGGCGAAGCCGGGAGCAGAGCAGAGCGTCCACAGCGACTGGAAAGCCACGCAGATTAAGGTCTCGGACGTGCTGTTTGCCATGGTGAAGGAGGTCGAAGACCAGCGGCCGGCGGTTGCGCTGAAGGCGAGCCCGGAGCTGGCGGAGCTGCTACGGCAGCAGCATCGCGACGTCCGGCCCAGCCAGCATCTCAATAAAGCACACTGGAGCACCGTCTTTCTGGATGGCTCGCTGCCGGATTCGCAAATCTACTACCTGGTCGATGCGTCTTATCAGCAGGCGGTGAAAATGCTGCCGGAGCCGGTCCGGCAGCAGCTTTCTCGCTAATTATTTTAGCATCGGCTTCAGGAAGCGCGCGGTGTGCGAGGCTTCGCACTCGGCGACGGTTTCCGGGGTACCGGAAACCAGAATTTCGCCGCCGCCGCTGCCGCCTTCCGGGCCGAGATCGACAATCCAGTCGGCCGTTTTTATCACGTCGAGATTGTGCTCAATCACCACGATGGTATTGCCCTGATCGCGCAGCTGGTGCAGCACTTCCAGCAGCTGCTGGATATCGGCGAAGTGCAGACCGGTGGTCGGCTCATCGAGGATATACAGCGTCTGGCCGGTACCGCGCTTGGACAGCTCGCGCGCCAGCTTGACGCGCTGCGCCTCGCCGCCGGACAGGGTCGTCGCCGACTGGCCGAGACGGATATAGGTCAGACCCACGTCCATCAGGGTTTGCAGTTTACGCGCCAGCGCCGGTACGGCATCAAAGAACTCGCGCGCTTCTTCGATAGTCATATCCAGCACTTCGTGGATGGTTTTGCCTTTGTACTTAATCTCCAGCGTTTCGCGGTTATAGCGCTTACCTTTGCACTGGTCGCACGGTACGTAGATATCCGGCAGGAAGTGCATTTCGACCTTGATCACCCCGTCGCCCTGGCAGGCTTCGCAGCGACCGCCGCGGACGTTAAAACTGAAACGGCCCGGCGTATAGCCGCGGGAACGTGATTCCGGCACCCCGGCGAACAGCTCGCGCACCGGCGTAAACACCCCGGTATAGGTCGCGGGGTTGGAGCGCGGCGTGCGGCCGATCGGGCTCTGGTCGATATCGATGACTTTATCGAAGTGCTCCAGCCCCTGAATATCGCGATACGGCGCCGGTTCGGCGATGGTCGCGCCGTTAAGCTGACGCTGGGCAATGGGGAACAGGGTGTCGTTGATCAGCGTGGATTTACCCGAGCCGGAGACGCCGGTGATGCAGGTAAACAGGCCCACCGGCAGGGTCAGCGTCACGTCTTTCAGGTTGTTGCCGCGCGCGCCGGTTAGCTTGAGGACTTTCTCCGGATCGGCGGGCACGCGCTGCTTCGGCACTTCAATTTTGCGCTTACCGCTCATGAACTGGCCGGTCAGGGATTCCGGTACCGCCATAATGGCCTCCAGCGGCCCTTCCGCCACCACCTGGCCGCCGTGGACCCCGGCCCCGGGGCCGATATCGATCACATGGTCGGCGGCGCGAATGGCGTCTTCGTCATGCTCAACGACGATCACCGTGTTGCCTAAATTACGCAGGTGGATCAGGGTCCCGAGCAGGCGCTCGTTATCGCGCTGGTGCAGGCCGATGGAGGGCTCATCCAGGACGTACATCACGCCAACCAGTCCGGCGCCAATCTGGCTCGCCAGTCGGATACGCTGGGCCTCGCCGCCGGAGAGCGTTTCCGCCGAGCGGGAGAGCGTCAGGTAGTTGAGGCCGACGTTGACGAGGAACTTCAGGCGATCGCCAATCTCTTTCAGCACTTTTTCGGCGATTTTCGCCCGCTGGCCGGAGAGCTTCAGATTGTTGAAGAAGTCCATCGCGTGGCCGATGCTCATATCGGAAATGGTCGGCAACGGGGTGTTTTCCACAAACACATGGCGCGCCTCGCGGCGCAGACGCGTACCGTCGCAGCTGGCGCACGGGCGATTGCTGATGAACTTCGCCAGCTCTTCGCGTACCGCGCTGGATTCCGTCTCTTTGTAGCGGCGCTCCATATTATGCAGCACGCCTTCGAACGGATGGCGGCGCACCGAGGTGTCGCCGCGGTCGTTCATGTATTTGAATTCAATATTCTCTTTACCGGAACCGTACAGGACCACTTTCTGCACGCTGGCGCTGAGGGTGCCCCACGGCGCTTCAACGTCAAACTTATAGTGCTCCGCCAGCGACTTCAGCATCTGGAAGTAGTAGAAGTTACGCCGATCCCAGCCGCGGATGGCGCCGCCCGCCAGCGACAGCTCCGGATTTTGCACCACGCGATCGGGGTCGAAATATTGCTGCACGCCGAGACCGTCGCAGGTCGGGCAGGCGCCCGCCGGGTTGTTGAAGGAGAACAGGCGCGGCTCCAGCTCGCGCATGCTGTAGCCGCAGATCGGGCAGGCGAAGTTGGCGGAAAACAGCAGCTCTTCCGCTTTCTCATCATCCATATTGGCCACGATGGCGGTCCCGCCGGAGAGCTCCAGCGCGGTTTCAAACGACTCGGCCAGACGTTGCGCCAGATCGTCGCGCACCTTGAAGCGGTCGATGACCACCTCGATGGTGTGCTTCTTCTGCAGCTCCAGCTTCGGCGGATCCGAGAGATCGCAGACTTCGCCGTCGATCCGTGCGCGGATATAGCCCTGGCTGGCGAGGTTTTCCAGCGTTTTGGTGTGCTCGCCTTTACGCTCTTTAATAATGGGCGCCAGCAGCATCAGACGCAGGCCTTCCGGCTGGGCGAGGACGTTATCGACCATCTGGCTGACGGTCTGCGCCGCCAGCGGCACGTCGTGGTCCGGACAGCGCGGCTCGCCGACGCGGGCGTACAGCAGACGCAGGTAGTCGTGAATTTCGGTAATAGTACCCACCGTCGAGCGGGGGTTGTGAGAGGTTGATTTCTGTTCGATGGAAATCGCCGGCGACAGCCCTTCGATATGGTCGACGTCCGGCTTCTCCATCAGCGACAGGAACTGTCGCGCATAGGCGGAGAGCGATTCGACGTAGCGACGCTGGCCTTCGGCATACAGGGTGTCGAAAGCCAGTGAAGATTTGCCAGACCCGGAAAGCCCGGTGACGACAATGAGTTTGTCGCGCGGGATAACGAGGTTGATGTTTTTGAGATTATGGGTGCGGGCGCCCCGAACTTCGATCTTATCCATTCACCTTTCCCGGTAGGTAGATACACGGATTGCCTGGTTTGCTTGAAGGACAAACGGCAGAAACGGCTAATTATGACACAATTTAACCTGAATGAATATACAGTATCGGAATGCAAATTCAGGTCGAGTGTGCAACAATGTCGTAGCCGGGTACTATCTCTGGAATCAGCCTCGCAGCTATTAAAATGCTACGTGGAAATGGTACACTCGCGCGTTTACACTATTAAGAAACGTATTCAGGAGACACGAACATGGCCAGCAGAGGCGTAAACAAGGTGATTCTCGTCGGTAATCTGGGGCAGGACCCGGAAGTACGCTACATGCCAAGTGGCGGCGCAGTCGCCAACTTCACGCTGGCAACTTCCGAATCCTGGCGTGACAAGCAGACCGGCGAAATGAAAGAGCAGACTGAATGGCACCGCGTTGTGCTGTTCGGCAAACTGGCTGAAGTCGCTGGTGAGTATCTGCGTAAAGGCTCTCAGGTGTACATTGAAGGCCAACTGCGTACCCGCAAGTGGACCGATCAATCCGGTCAGGATAAATACACCACTGAAGTGGTGGTAAACGTTGGCGGCACCATGCAGATGCTGGGCGGCCGTCAGGGCGGCGGCGCACCGGCAGGCGGCGGACAGCAGCAGGGCGGTTGGGGTCAGCCTCAGCAGCCGCAGGGCGGCAACCAGTTCAGCGGCGGCGCGCAGTCCCGTCCGCAGCAGCAGGCTCCGGCAGCGCCTTCCAACGAACCGCCGATGGACTTCGACGACGATATCCCGTTCTAAGGCCTGCCTTAAACGCAATATCCACGTAGTTAACACAGAAAGCCCCGGTTTCGCCGGGGCTTTTTTTATGATTATTTCACCACCGCCTCAGAAGTGGTTTTGACCGCTGGCCGCAAGCGCTTCAGGCCGCGGGCACCTGAGCGGTCGCGGGCATCGCCACGCTGGGCTGCGGTTTGGCTGGCGGCGCCACCGGCTCCTGCCGCGGCGCCGCCGTCGCTTTCTGTTTGCGGGCCATGTCATCGACGATCAGCCGATAGGCGATGTAATACTTATAGATATTGCTGACGTAGGTCACCGTTTCCGCGCCGATTTTTTCTGCCGCCAGATTTTCGACGTTACCGAACCAGACGTTTGGATCAAACCCGCGCTGTTTGGTCATGGTGCGCAGGCGGGCGATACGCGCCGGACCGGCGTTGTAGGAGGCAAAGGCAAATAGCGCTTTATCCAGCCGGGTCATGGGCTCATCAGCATAGTAACGATCTATCATCCAGCGCATATATTTCACGCCAGCATGAATATTGGGATCCAGCTGTTTAATATCGCCCACCTTCAGCTCTTTTCCGGTGCGGGGCATCACCTGCATCACCCCGACGGCGCCAACGTGGCTTCGAACCGACTGGTTCAGCCGCGACTCCTGGTATCCCTGGGCCGCCATCAGCAGCCAGTCGACATCATAGCGATCGCCATATTTACGGAAGACGTCCACCATGGCGAGGAACTTGCGCCGTTCCTTACTCGCTGCGGCATTTTTAACATATTGGGCATTTTTCAGGTAACGCAGCAGCAGGGTATTACCCAGCGTGGTGCCCTGACGATTCTTTTTCACGAAGTTGTTCAGCAGCGCCAGCAGCTGTGGGCTGTCCTGGCGTACCGCCCACGCAATGTTGCCGCCGTCGCGCAGCACCACGTTGTCATGGACCTGGATTTTCGGAAATACCTGTTTCCAGAAAACCGCTTTATGCTGATCGACGACGATCAACGGCACCAGCCCGGCGTTGAGCATTTCCAGCAGATCTTCATCCTCCAGCGCTTCCGGCGCCGCTTCCAGGGTAACCGGCGGTCGTGACTCGCTGGCAAATCGGGCGTTCAGCGCTTGCAGACTTTCGTAATAGCTGGAGGAGCGGCGAACAAAGACCGTTTGACCGGAGAGCTGCTCCAGACTGTCGACCTTCGGCGATGCCGGGCCGGAGATCAGTAATTCTTTCACGTTGCTGTAGAGCGGTTGGGCGAAATCGACCTGGGCTTCCCGCGAGGGCGTGATAGTCAGGTTGGCGGCGGCGATATCCCCTTTACCTTCATTAAGCGCGGTAAAGAGATTATCCCGACTGACCGGCACAAAAACGATGTGCAGCTTCAGGTGGCGCTGTTTTAGCTTTTTATCTTTCGCCAGCTGTTTATTCAGATCGTTTTCCAGCGCGATAAAAATGTCGTGCGTTGCCCCGCGCTGGGTGCCTTTATCAATAAAAAAGAAGGTCTTGCTGTAGGTGGTTAATACCCGGATGGTGCGCCGATCGAGCATGCCGGGCAGATCGCCTTTCCACGGCTGCAGCATGTCGTCGATATGGATCGACAGCGTATTGTCTTCGGTTGCCACCGGCGGCGCGATTTCCGCCTCCGCCGCCAGCAGAAAAGGGGCGAATAACAGCGTCGCGAGGCAGGTAAGCCAGGCGATAAACAGGCGTGATAGCGAGTTGGCGTTCATGGAGGAGCACTCCGCAGGGGGATGTGTTTATTTTAGCAGAACGGCCGCCGTTAGCTGGGTATGACATGGGGGAAAAGGTGTAACGATACCGACAAAGAGTCTTTCGCAAATAGTATTACTTACTATTAATGTGCTTTTGTCTTTAATTTAACTATGGAGATAATGTGATAAAAATATGTTTTTTTAATGATGAATAGAAAGTGATGATTTTATTTTTACTTTATTCTCTTCCATTTGTTTTTTGGTAACCAGCTGATTGGTAAATGTTATTTTATTTTTCTCTGATATTGATTATTATCATCTTGATAATGAATCTCATTTTTATTACCGTAACACGGCACATTACTCTAATGACACGCTGTCTGGATTACGCTATCAAAGAATAGCGCGCAGCGCTTTTTCTCTAATGATGAAACAGGGCACTTAATTTTATTATGCCTCACGCTGTCTTCTTATTCCCATTAATGCCGGGAAGGCGCTGGCCTGCGCCAAAATCTGGCGAGGCGCTGAGGCAAGTATTTTATCCCATTGTTTTTTCAATTGGGGAAGGCGTTATGCCCGACAGCAACAGAAAACAGGGCATATTCTATGAAATACACGTCTCTCTTCCCGCTGGGGATCGCCATTCCTCTGTTTGCCTGTAGCGTGCCGCTGCAGGCGACAGAGAGCGTTATCGAACCATCGACGTCTGACGAGAGCACCCCCACTGCTGAAAATCACGAGGAAACGATGGTGGTGACTGCCGCCAGGCAGAACCTGCAGGCGCCGGGCGTGTCGACCATTACTGCGGACGAGATTCGCAAACATCCCCCCGCCCGCGATGTGTCGGAGTTAATTCGCACGCAACCCGGAGTCAATCTGACCGGTAACTCCACCAGCGGTCAGCGAGGCAACAACCGGCAAATTGATATCCGTGGGATGGGACCAGAGAACACTCTGGTGCTGGTCGATGGAAAACCGGTCACCAGCCGTAACTCGGTGCGGTATGGCTGGCGCGGCGATCGTGATTCCCGTGGCGATACCAACTGGGTGCCGGCAGAGATGATCGATCATATCGATGTGATCCGCGGCCCGGCGGCGGCGCGCTATGGTAATGGCGCGATGGGCGGGGTCGTCAACATCGTGACCAAACCGACCACGCCTGAATGGCATGGGTCGTGGAATACCTATATGAATGCTCCGCAGCATCGTAAAGAAGGGTCGACGAAACGTACCAACTTTAGCCTCAATGGTCCGCTGTCAGACAGTGTCAGCTTCAATCTCTGGGGTAATTTGAGTAAAACCCAGGCCGATGCTCAGGACATTAACGCCGGTCATGAAGCCGAGCGTACAGGCTCCTACGCGGGCTCTTATCCCGCCGGACGTGAAGGGGTGGTGAACAAAGATATTCACAGTAAGCTGCGCTGGGAGTTCGCCCCGATGCAGGCCCTGGAGTTTGAGGCCGGCTACAGCCGACAGGGCAACCTCTATGCCGGCGACACACAAAACACCAATACCAGTACGCTGGTGAAGAGTATGTACGGGAAAGAGACTAACCGTCTCTACCGGCAAACTTATGGCGTGACATGGACCGGCGGCTGGGATAATGGCGTGACCAGCAACAGCTATGCCCAGTACGAACACACCCGCAACTCGCGAATGAATGAAGGGCTGGCGGGGGGGACGGAAGGGATCTTCTCCAGTAGCGAGTTTTCAGATATCGATCTGGCCGATGTTCTGCTACATAGCGAAGTGAATATTCCGTTTACGCTGGGGGTCGATCAGAATCTGACGCTGGGGACAGAATGGAATCAGCAGCGGATGAAAGATGGCGTATCGACAACCCAGGCGCTCTCTTACGGAACTATCGATGGCGTATCGGCTACCGGTCGTAGCCCGTACTCCAGCGCCGAGATCTTCTCGCTGTTTACCGAAGATAATATGGCGCTAACGGACAGCACCATGCTGACACCCGCTCTGCGCTTCGACCACCACAGCATCGTCGGCAATAACTGGAGCCCCTCACTGAACCTGTCCCAGGAGCTGACGGACGACTGGACGCTGAAGCTGGGCATTGCCCGCGCTTACAAGGCGCCTAACCTCTACCAGTTGAACCCGAACTATATTCTCTACAGCAACGGTCAAGGCTGTTACGCCAGTAGTTCCGCCTGCTATCTGATGGGGAATAGCGACCTGAAAGCGGAGACCAGCGTTAATAAAGAGATTGGTCTTGAGTATAAGCATGAGGGCTATCAGGCGGGAATCACCTGGTTCCGTAACGACTATCACAACAAGATTGAGTCAGGGTACGCGGCGGTGGGCACTGCCAGCAACGGCACCACCAATATCTATCAGTGGGAAAACGTACCAAAGGCGTTAGTGGAAGGCCTGGAAGGAACGTTGAATCTTCCGATGGGGGAGACGGTTAACTGGAGCAATAACCTGACATGGATGCTGCAGAGCAAGAATAAGACGACAGGCGACCGACTGTCAGTGATCCCGCAGTTTACCCTGAACTCGACTTTGAGCTGGCAGGTCCGTGAAGATCTCTCTCTGCAGAGCACCTTTACCTGGTATGGCCGACAGAAACCAAAACGCTTTAATTATAAGGGCGAGGCGGTCAGCGGCAGCGAATTAAACGAAGTCAGCCCATACAGTATTGTCGGTCTCAGTGCGACCTGGGATGTGAACAAAAACCTGAGCTTCACCAGCGGGATAGATAACCTGTTTGATATCCGCCACTATCGGGCAGGGAATGCGCAAACGACCGGCAACGCGACGACGGGAGCTTATCTGTATGGCGCGGGTGCCGAGACCTATAACGAATCGGGGCGGACCTTCTTTGTGAGCGTAAATACTCACTTCTGATGGTGCTGATGAGAATGAAACCGGGTGCAGCGCGGCCCGGTTTTTTTATTTCAGATGAGAGCGGTGGAAACAATTATAAATGGTGACAAAATCTTCACGCCCTCTACATTATTAGCTCAAAATATCCTTTTATACTGATTTCCGTCGCGCAAGGTCGTTGATCCCGATCGGGCTCGATAATAGCACCCTGCTATTTCCCTTCTGCAATACCCCCTGTCCCCCTTCCATTCCCAACCGCAGCGATGCGGAGGAGGGGGACCTTCCTTATTTTTGCCGGGTGACCTGATGACGATATTGAGTGGGTGTGAGCGCATGATATTTTTTGAAGGTACGATTAAACGCACTGAGATCGTCATAACCAACCATAATACAAATATCGACAATACGGTAACCAGGCGTCGTCAGCAATAAACGGCGACAGAGCGACATGCGCTGCTGGCGGATATATTCCATCGGCGATCGATCAAAATAATGACGGAAGAGCCGAAACAAATGCCAGGAGGAATAACCAGAGATATCGCTCAGATCGTCGACGGTCAGTTTCTTATCCAGATTATTATCGATCCACAAGAGCAGGTCGCTTAATACCGATTGCTGGAGCGTTTTGCTATGCATGATTGAGGCCAATCCCAAAAACGAAGGGCTCCTCAATGAGGAGCCCTTGATTTATTGAACGGTGAGCTCGCCGTGGCGAACCTGATAATTTTTTTGGTTATCAGGGCCAATAAAGTCGCTGGCGGGTTTTGCCACCTGCAGATGACCAAACGCGGTTGATTGCTCTGCATGATAATTTTCGCCGTCATTCACGTTGCCGTGCCCGTTATAACGGGCAATGGCCGGGAAGGGATACACCGGACGCGTTGCGATAACGGCTGGAGCGGCGTCAGCGTAAGGCTGACTGACTTTCTGCACGCCGTGAAACTGCGTTTGGGCATCTGGTTTTTCTGTCATCGGCGGCAGCCTGGCGGCGGCTGGCGCCCGTTTGCCGGCCATAATCTCTTGCGGCGCGATGCCTTCCTCGGTCCAGCGCATCAGCGGGGTAAGGAGATCAATTTGATCGTAACCTTCGCCATTACCGCAATGTGCTACCCCAGGCAGCAGGAATAACCGCAGGAAGGAATCCGTTGCGGCATGGCCCATCTCTGCTTCTACGCCGCGGTAATAGGCGATAGAAAAGGCTGGGCTGACGGAGTCATCGGCCAGACCGTGCCAGAGGATAAGCTTGCCGCCGCGCTGCTGATAGGCATGAAGATTGGTATTTGCCGCATTATAGAGCGGTGCCAGTTGAGCGACGGCGTCAAAATTCTGCTGATTAAGTGGGAAATCCCGCATCGATTGGATCTTCTGTTTTCCTCCCGGCAGGAGCACGGATTGCAGAGCCGGTAGTACCATCATTTCCGACATTGAGTGGCCGGTCGGCGTCTCCGGCACCGGCCAGCGTAGCTCGGAGCCCAGCGGAAGACCGCCAGCGACGAACTGGGCGCCGTGGCTGTCGTAAGCGCCGCGGTAGAGCTTTTTCACTACCTCAATCTCTTCCTGTGTCAGGCAGGCGGAACGGTCCTGAGCGTTGGCAGGACAGCGGGGGAGCCAAGTCTCAGAGAACTGACAGGCATAGGGGTTTTGCAGGATGCCGTCCTGCACGCCGGAAAGCGTCGGACAGTGAGCCAGTATGGCCTGGTGAATCAAAGGTAAGCGATCTTTCAACAAGATAGCGGTACCGTCCGGACGCTGATTGGCGGCCACATTCCAGCCGTGGAAGAAGGAGTTCTGAAACTGGAAAAAGGCCGCTGGCGCGCCAGCGCTGATACCGTCAAAATCCTGCGGAAAGCGCTGCGCTTCCATCAATGCTTCGCGACCGCCGTCTGAGCAGCCCATAAAGTACGCGTACTTTGGCGGCTGGCGGTAAAGCGTCTGCATCACCGCTTTGGCCAGCACTGCGGTCAGGTGGTTGGCGCGCCAGGCAAAATCGATGCGCTTTTGCGGATCTTCTGCCCATGACGCATCCATCATACTGCCATGGTGCCCCATATCGGTTGCTGCCACCACAAACTCGCCGTTCATTGCCGGCAGGCAGCCGCTGGCATTCGACAGACTCAGGTTAATACTCCCGCACAGTCCGCCGCAGCCGACCTGCAAGAAACGTTGACTCCAGCGCTGGGTCGGCAGGGCAATCTGCACGCCAATCTGGGGGGCGATAGTGGCGCTCACCTTGCACCAGCTTCCCTGCGCGGAGGTCTGCATTTCAGTGTGGTTGATCGTGACCTTTGCGCCAACGGCGGCGCTGAAGTCGGTAGCGCTTAGCGCATCGCATGTTAGCGCGGGGAGAACAATCGGCAGACTGGAGGCCGCCTGCGTGGGTGAAGCGAACGATAACCCAACGAGGGTGCAGAGAATGATAGGTAACATCGTTTTAAGTAAGCGTGTCATACGCGATTCCCTGTGATTGATGATGGGAGGCGGCAGGATGGTGAAGCCTATGCCTCACCTTCCCTGGCGAGGCGCCACTGCTTGGCTATTGTAGATAACGATAGACTTTCCTTGATGCCTTGATAAGGCGTCCCTACTGTATTCTGCTATTTTGAGGAAAATATGGAGATGTTCGCCATCGGCGTCTGGTGGTGAATACAAGATAAAATGTTGTGATGTCGATTGCATAATTTATTCAATTTCTCTTCATTATATCTGCTGGCTTTAAGAATATGATTGTGCCTGTTCCTGGTGATTCCAGTGAACAACATTCCTAACGAGATCCTTCCCCCTTTCCATTAGCAAGAAAGGGGGCTTTTTCAATAAAGACCGTTCAGGTAAATCTAAATATAGCTCTGGTGTTGGCCATTAGAACCACGGCGTTCAGGAAAAGTTCCATCATTAAATATATTTTTAAACATGATTTAACATCCTTTTTTTCTCCATTTTGTCGCCATAATTGCATGTAATTCTGCGCCTCGCTCAGGTTATTTCTGTCGCATATCTTAGATACGCATCCTGAACAAATAAGCTCAACGCCAGCAGATAACTGCTATTGCTCATTATCTCGTAGACGACACATTCATGTTAAAAAAGACTCATATCATCAGCGGATTATTGATTACCCCTTTAACGCTGTACGCCGCAACCTCATATCAAGTTGATGATATCCGTTTTGAAGGGCTGCAGCGCGTGACCGTCGGGGCGGCGCTATTAAGTATGCCGTTGCACGCGGGAGAAGCGGTGACGGCAGAGGAAGTCAGCGAGGCAGTGCGCGCGCTGTATGCGAGCGGCAATTTCGAGAATGTGCAGATCCTGCGCGATGGGAAAACGCTGGTGGTGCAGGTTAAGGAGAGGCCCACTATTGCCAGCATCAGTTTTTCCGGGAATAAGTCGGTGAAGGATGATGCGTTAAAGGAAAATCTCACCGCGACAGGTATTTCAGCAGGTAGCGCACTGGATCGAAATTCGCTTAGCGAAATAGAAAAGGGGTTGCAGGATTTCTATTACAGCGCGGGGAAATACAGCGCGCAGGTTCACGCTGTGGTGACACCGTTACCGCGTAATCGCGTTGACTTAACGTTCGTCTTTCAGGAAGGCGTATCGGCGAAAATCGCACAAATAAACATTATCGGTAATCAGGCGTTTCGGGAAGAGACGCTCCTGGACCAGCTTCAGCTACGCGATAATGTGCCGTGGTGGAATGTGGTAGCGGATAAAAAATATCAGAAACAGAAGCTGGAAGCCGATCTGGAAACGCTGCGCAGTTTTTATCTCGATCGCGGCTATGCGCGCTTTGCGATCCAGTCCACGCAGGTCAGTATGACGCCAGATAAAAAATCCCTGTATATCACCATCACCCTCAATGAAGGCGAACGTTATCAGGTCGACCGAACTCAGGTGACAGGCGACCTGGCGCAGCATGGACCGGAGATCGAGGCCCTTGCCCAGCCGCTGGCGGGGGCATGGTATAGCGGGGCGCAAGTCACCACGGTTGAAAATGAGATCAAAAAGCGTTTTGGTAAGTATGGTTATGCCTGGCCGCAGGTGACGACCACGCCGGAAATCGATGACGCGCATCATCGTGTGACGCTGCATATTCAGGTCAACGCCGGCCGCCGTTACTCGGTACGCCAGATCCGCTTTTCCGGTAACGACACCTCCCGGGACGCGGTGTTACGTCGTGAAATGCGCCAAATGGAAGGGGCGTGGCTCAACAACGAAAAAGTCGAGCAAGGGAAAGTACGTCTTGATCGAACGGGTTTTTTTGAGAACGTTGAACAGCAGATCGTTCCGGTCAATGGAACGGCGGATCAGGTCGATGTGGTCTACAAGGTGAAGGAGCGCAACACCGGCTCATTCAACGTGGGCCTGGGATTTGGTACGGATAGCGGCGTGAGCTATCAGCTTGGCGTGACGCAGGATAACTGGCTGGGTACGGGCAATAGCGTGAGCTTCAATGGGACGCGCAACAGCTATCAGTCTTATCTTGAACTGGGGGCGACGAACCCGTGGTTTACCGTCGATGGCATCAGCCTGGGCGGAAAGATTTTTTATAACAGCTATGATGCTTCCGATGCGGATGCCGGGAGCTATAACCAGCAGAGCTATGGCTTAGGCAGTACGCTAGGGTTTCCCATTAGCGAAAATAACTCCCTGAACCTGGGGCTGGATTATGTCCATAATCGCCTGACCAATATGGATCCGGAGCTGACGACCTGGCGCTACCTCAGCTCTCGGGGAATCGAGCCCAGCGTGGTGACGAAAGATGGCGACAGTGGCGCAAAATATAGCGCCAACGATTATTTTGTGAGTCTTGGATGGGGCTACAACGATCTCGATCGCGGCTTCTTCCCGCGTGCGGGAAACAAGAGCAGCCTGAGCGGTAAAGTGACGCTCCCTGGTTCGGATAATAGCTACTACAAACTCTCTTTTGACACCGCCCAGTATCTGCCGCTGAGCGAAAACAAGCGCTGGGTCTGGATGGAACGCCTGCGCGCAGGCTATGCTGGCGGGTTAGACGGCAAAAGTGTGCCGTTCTACGATAACTTTTACGCTGGCGGTTCGTCGTCGGTGCGCGGCTTCTCTTCTAACACCATTGGGCCTAAAGCGGCTTATTACCGCTGCAATGGTAGCGAAAGCAGCTATAGCGCCTGCCCGCTGGACGCCTCGTCTGATGCGGTCGGCGGGAATGCCATGGCGGTGCTGAACAGCGAATTTATCATTCCAACCCCCTTTGTGAATGACAAATACGCCGATAGTCTGCGAACCTCGCTGTTTGTTGACGCGGGGACGGTCTGGAGCACCTCCTGGCACAACACCGCGCAGACGCTGGCGGCAGGTATCCCTGACTACGGCGATCCGAGTCATATTCGTCTCTCCGCGGGGATTGCCGTGCAGTGGATGTCTCCCCTTGGTCCACTGGTCTTCTCCTGGGCAGAGCCGTTTAAAAAGTACGATGGTGATAAAGCAGAACAGTTTCAGTTTAATATCGGCAAAACCTGGTAGGGCCTCAGCGGGGCTTGTTAGACCGGCGTGGCAATATTCTGTGGACTGTCTTCCGACATAGCGATTGAGCAGAATATGCTCAATCGCTATGTCGATATTATCGCTAAGGAATGCGATCTGGCGGGACACCCGCGACATTTACCCGAGCGCGGTCTGAGGGCCTCGCGGAGCTGGTGACGTACGACGAGGTAACCGCGCAATAAATAGCTGCCTGCTACGCTCCTCTTTTCTTGCCAACCGCGGGTAATGCTCAGTGCTGCATCATCTAATACCAATGACTGAGGCCTCATCCAGAGGGACTAAGACGTATTGTCAATTAAGTTTATATTATCTTATTTTTTATTATATTTTCTTTTTTAAGGTTAATTTGGCTGTTTTTTATCGGGCCTAATCATAAATTTCGAGAGGAAAATGAAACGTTACTAATAATGGGTTGTGTTGTTAGGAATTGTCTTAAGTCACATAATTGTCAGGGACGCTTGCGGTTTATAATAATGAATGCTATCACTATATACGGTAACAATTTGTAGCATCTGTATAAGGAAGGAATATGAAATGGACTATTCTTAATACTCTGATCTGCCCGCAATCCGGCATCGCCTTTTCGGCAATATCCAGTCTGCGTTTCTTAAAATTTATCATGTGGTACGAGGCCGATGTGATCCTGCTGCCCGGCGAGTCGATGAAGCTCTATTCCTCGAGAGTTTTAATTAATGACCAGTATCATTCATTAAAAATCTACAATATTACGGTGTACGATGAGGCGCAATGGGAAAAATTACGTGAGCGGCCATCTTGCCCATACCATGCCGGCGGCGAGCGGTCTGACTCCTGTTTTTACCAGTCCTTTTGCGCAATTAAGCGCTGTCCGAATAATATTCCCCGCAGCGAACCCTGGCGGTAGTCAGTCCACGCCGCCGGCCAGCCGCCGGCGGCGTGGCGTTATTTCGCCAGCAGGGCCGCCAGCCGCGGCTGGACGCTTGCGCAGCCCGCCAGCACGAGGTTGCCTCGCCGCAGACCCTCATTGGCGAGAAACGCATTGCACTTTCCACCCGCCTCCTCAATCAACAGCATGCCTGCCAGCGCGTCCCAGCTGTTCATATGCGCTTCATAATAGGCATGGAGCTGGCCGGCGGCGACATGCGCCAGCATCAGGGCCCCCGCGCCGAAGCGGCGATATTCCAGGCCGGCGTCGAGCAGGGTCGCGATGGCCTGGGCGTAGTCGCTGGCCGGGGCGCGGCTGGAACGGCCCATACCCACCACCACCGCATCCGGATCCGGTTCGCGTAGCGTCAGACGCTGGCCGTTGAGATACGCGCCTTCGCCGCGGCCGGCGAAGAAAAACTCATCGCGATCGGGAGCGTAGATAATGCCAAGCGTCAGCTCGCCCTGGCATACTCGCGCCAGCGAGATACACCAGTAATCCATACCGAGGATAAAGTTGGTGGTGCCATCGACAGGGTCGAGCACCCAGACGGTCTGTTCATCGCCAGCAAAACCGCTCTCCTCGCCGAGGAAACCCTCCTGGGGAAAATGGGCCTGCAGCCAGCCTTTAATCTGTTGTTCTACCGCGAGATCCGCCTGCGACACAAAGTCCTGGCGCGATTTTTTATCGACCTGTAATCCCGCATCGCGCAGCGCCTGGGCGTGGGCGCCAGCCTGGCGAATCAAGGCGCATAATGACTCTCGTTGTGCTTCCGTCATAGTCCTGCTCTCAGATAACAAAGGGCGACGTGCGCCGGTGAATTAATGTCACCTCCACCCAGGTGGTGCGTGAAGGTTGTAAAGGGTCGGCGGCGCGCTCCTGCAGCCGGGTAAGCGCCTGGCGGGAAATCGCCGCCACATCCTGATGTAGGGTGGTGAGCTGGTAGCTATATTGCGCGGTCGGCGGCGTGTTATCAAAACCAATCAGCTGGTAATCCTCAGGCGCCTGTTTGCCGCGCTGGCGCATTCCATCGAGAAAGCCACAGGCAAGCTGGGCATTGGCGCAAAAGATCCCCTCAGGCACCTCGCCAGCGAGCGCCGCGGCCTGCTCACCGCCGACGTAGCCCTCTTCCGGACAGGCGAGGTGCGCCAGGTCGCGTTCGATGTTCACTCCGCGCGTCTGTAGCGCCCGGCTGAACGCTTCCCCGCGCATGCGTCCGGCCCAGGTGGAAGGGTGAGTATTGAGCCAGCCGAAGCGCCGACAGCCGCTGCGCAACAGCTGGTCGGCGGCCAGCTCGGCGCCAGCGGCGTTATCAGAGCAGACATAATCCACCCCGGGGATCGTCGGTTGACGGTTAATGCCCACCACCGGAATATGCTGGTGAACGCACTCGTTCACCAGCGCTTCCGGCGGCTGGCCGGAGGTAACGATAACTCCGGAGACGCGAAACTGAGCGAAACGGCGCAGGGTGTGCGCCAGATCCTGCTCGCTATGGATCTCGCTCACCAGCGCCTGAAAGCCCTGGCGTTGGATCTCGTTGAGCAGGGCATCAAGCAGGGCGCTGCGAAAAGGATCGCTGATGCGCGAGACGATCACGCCGATTAAGTGGCTGCGCTGGCGGTTCAGCCCCTGGGCGAGGAAATTAACCTGATACCCCAGCTCTTCGGCGGCGCGCAACACCCGCGCCCGGGCATCGGGAGAGATGCTGCCGTTGCTGCTCAACGCCCGGGACACCACCGCCCGGGAGACGCCCGCTCGCCGGGCAACGTCCTGGGCAGTGACGCTGGGTTTACGGGGTGCAGGGCTCATAGGATATGCGCCTCGTCGTTAAACGTGGGACGCGGCAACGTTAAGGCGAGCCCATCCCGGGAAACGAATAAACCCGGCCACGGCTGGCAGGCCTGCTTCAGCGCCGGCAGGGAAGCATCCTCGCAGTGATAGAGCCCCAGCGCTGGGAGCTGCAGCGTTCTGAACAGCATCAGGCAAGAGGGGAAATCGCCATGAGAGGCGTCATCGTCCAGAGCCGCCACCGAGGCACACTCCTGAAACGCCAGCCCGGCGCCGGCCATCAGGGCCATCGAGTCGGCGGTCGGCCGGCCATCGCCGCTGTAAAACAGCGTCTGCCCGGCAATGGTGATACGGATGGCGCGATTACTCAGCTCATGCTGGGTGGGGGCAGTGCGGATCTGCCAGTCCTGCCACGTCCAGGCGTCGCGACACGCTTGCCAGTCGAGGGTGAAGCCAAGCTCCGCCTGCGGCCAGTTCGCCAGCGCGGCCAGCTGCTTGAGCACCGGCTGCTGCGCCGGCTGGCAGTAGATAATCAACGGCTTCTGGCGGGAGCCGCTTTTCCAGTAATTCAGCAGCGCCGTCAGACCGGTGCAGTGGTCCGGATGAACGTGGGTGAAGTAGATCGCGTCGATATCGTTGACCCCGCCGCCGCGCTGCCAGAGCGCGCGGGGAACGGTGGGGCCACAGTCGATTAACCACTGTTTGTTGTCCGCGTCGATTACCCGCAACGCGGAAGTATTTTGCGTGCAGGAAAAGGCGCTCCCGCAGCCAAGCACATCTATTTTCATTTACCCTCGCAAAAAATTTTTGTCGCTTAATTAAATTGTCATAAATACCCGACAAAGTAGGCTCACATCATGTCGAGTCAACGTTGCATTTTTTTTACAGCTAAATGAACACGTGTTCATACCAATAAAAAATGCCCGCAACAGCGCTTTCAGGTAGCGAATATGAGTTATTTAAAGATCTCTGGCCTTAAAATTAGTTATGGCGATAAAGTGGTTTTACATAATATCGATCTGGCGGTCGAGCAGGGGGAGATGATCGCCCTGCTCGGCCCTTCCGGATGTGGAAAAACCACCCTGCTGAATGCCCTCTGCGGTTTTATTCCGGTGGAAAGCGGGGAGATCGCCATCGCCAGCCGATCGATCACCCATCAGGTGCCGGAGCAGCGCAATATCACCATGGTGTTTCAAAGCTACGCCCTGTGGCCGCACCTGACGGTGGCGCGCAATATTGGCTATGGCCTGAAGCTGCGCAAATGGCGCGGGGCGGATATCACACGGCGAGTGGCGGAGCTGCTACGGATCGTCAATCTCGACGGGCTGGCTGACGTGAAGGTGACCGAACTCTCGGGCGGCCAGCGGCAGCGGGTGGCGCTGGCGAGGGCGCTGGCGATAGAGCCTCAGGTGCTGGTGCTGGATGAGCCGTTATCTAATCTGGATGCCAAAGTGCGGCTCAATGTGCGCCATGAAATTAAATCTCTGCAAAAGAAACTCGGCTTTACGTCATTAATTGTCACCCACGATCAGCAGGAGGCATTAGTGATGGCGGACCGAATTGCGGTATTAAACCAGGGGCGAATTGAGCAAACCGGCACGCCGGAACAAATATATCAGCGACCCGCGACACCCTTCGTCGCTGATTTTATGGGCGCCGATAATAAAATAACCTCTGATGAAATATCCGCTGCCGCAATATCCGGTTTATCCGCTGCTCAGCAGGGTGAAAAAGTCATTTATTTTCGCAGCGCCGATGCCACGCTCGCTGAATTAACGCAGCCCGCGCCGCAGGAAGGGCTCGCCCTGGAGGGGATGGTGGAGCAGAGCGCGTTTCTGGGCAATCTGTATCGCCACAGCGTGCGCTGTCATGACCGCCTGCTGCAGGCCGACTCCGCTCAGTGCTGGCCGACGAAAAGCCGCGTCAGGCTCCATGTGCCGATGCCGGCCCTCCATATTTTTCCTTTACCACTATCACAGTGATATCAGCGTGTTCATTCTGGGGACAATCCATGTTTACTAAGACGAAAGCAGCGATCTTAACGACCCTCTGCCTGAGCGTTAGCGCCCAGGCCGACACCTTTCTTAACGTCGCCACCGCGGGCGATCAGAATATGGTGGATTACGTGAAAACCTGGCTGGGGCCAAAATTTGAAGCCGCTCATCCCGGCGTCAAGGTGCGGGTGATCGGTACCGGCCCAGGCGACGCCGGGTCGAATAAAATTAGCGAGAAGCTGAGCGCCCAGCAGGAGAGCGGCGCGCAGCAATGGGATATCGACGTCGCCGTGGTGCATCAGAAGGCGGGCGGGGAGCAGGTGGAAAAGGGATTGCTGCAAAAATATCGCCAGGATATTCAGACCGGCGGCATGGTGAGCTCGCCGAGCGCCACCCAGGCGCTGGGCGTTAACGTCGACGGATACGTCATGCCGATGTTCTTAAGCCAGACCGCTATCGCCTGGAACAGCGATCTCGTCAATACGCCACCGGCGTCGTATGACGAGCTGGTGGCCTGGACGCAGAAACATCCTCAGGCTTTTGGCTATAACGGCATCAAGAACGGCATGTCCGGCGTTAGCTTTGTGGTGGGCTGGATCTACGCCTACGGGACCGACGCCGAGCGCCTCTCCTCCGCGCCTTATGATAAAAGCGTCGAAAAGGGCTGGCAGCAAGCCTATGAGAAACTGAAGGCGTTCAATAAAAATGTCACTTTCACTCCGGGCAACGCTGGTACGCTCGACATGCTAAGTCGGGGAGAGATTGCCATGGGCCCGGTATGGGTCGACATGTTCTATAGCTGGAAAGATCAGGGCAAGCTGCCGCCATCGATTAAGCTCGCTTTACTGGCCCCGGGCATGCCGGGTCAGCCGATGTATTACGTCATTCCGGCGAAAGCGGCGAATCCGCAGCTGGCGCGCGACTTTATCGCGCTGGCCACCAGCCCGGAAGTGCAGGCGCAGGGGATCGTTAAGCAGTTCAACTGGTATCCGGGCATCGACGCCGGGCAGGTGAAGCCGAAGCTGGATGCAGCGACCTGGCAAAAACTGTTTGCCGAAATCTCGCCAGAAGCGTTGGCGAAGTATGGCAAAAGCTTCCCGATCGCTCCCTACTTTGACGATATCAAAGAGGGTTACGAAAGCCAGGTGGCCAATTAACCCTTTTTCCAGCCCGGGTCGCCGACCCGGGCGCTTGCTTGTGCCAACGCCAGGTTCTTTATGTCCAGTTCATTAAAATATTTGCTGCTGGTTGCCCCGGCCGCGCTGATGGTCGCGATCTTGTTTTTGTATCCGCTGGGGTTTTCGCTGGTCTCGGCGTTTACCGCGCCGGGACAGCCGTTCACCCTCGATCATTTTCGCAAGGTCTACGCGCTTTACGCCAACGATGTGCTCTTTTCGCTGCTTATCGTGCTGATCTCGGTGGCGTTGTTAGCGCTGATCGCCATTACCCTGTCGGCAGTGATTGCGCTGTCGCCTTGCCGGCCCGTTGTTCGCCTGCTGGGTTTTTTGTATCGCCTGCCGCTGTTTATTCCTTTTATCGTCGTCGCTCAGATGATGCGCACTTTTCTCGCCAAAAATGGCCTGATGAACAATGCGCTGGTGGCGGCCGATCTGGTCAGGCCGCTGGAGACCCTCTCCTGGCTGGGATGGAAGGGAATTGTCATTACCTTTGTCTGGAAGCAGCTGGCCTTTGCTACGCTGTTGATCTGCGGAGCGATGGCGGCGCTGGAGCCGTCGCAGATCCTCGCCGCACGTAACCTTGGCGCCTCCCGGCCGCGGCTGCTGTTCGATATTATGCTGCCGCAGGTCCTGCCGACCATCGGCGTGGCGCTGGTGCTGTCGACGGTAACCATGATGTCGGTGCTGTCGGTACCGCTGATGATCGGCGTGGGGACGCCGACGATGCTGACCGTGGATATGGCGTTTCGCGTCAATTCCTATGGTGATTACGCGGTGGCGAATGCGCTTGGCGTGGTGTCGCTGGCGATCTGCGGCGCGCTGTCGTGGTTTTACCTGCGCCATAGCCTGCAGCAAAAAGGCGGTGAATGATGAAAGCGCTGAACCTTGCTTCCTCTCCGTCATGGTGGGTAAGAGGACGCCGTAAAGTGAACGCCAGCCCGGTGCTGCAGACCCTGCTGCTGCTGTTTATGCTGCTGGCGATGTTTGGCCCGCTTCTGAACCTGTTGATCTGGACCGTAGCGGAAAGCTGGTATTTTCCCCATTCGCTGCCCAGCCAGTGGGGCCTGAAGTACTGGTATCAGGTTTTCAATCCGTACAGCGATGTCTCCAGCTCGCTGTTAACCAGCATACTGATCGCCCTGCTGTCGGTGGGGGTCTGTTTGCTGATTTCCGTTCCCGCCGGCTATGCGCTTTCCCGGCGGAAAATGCCGCTGCGGGTGCTGTTTATGCTGCTGTTTCTCCTCCCGCAGGCCTTTCCCAACCTGACGGTATACATGAATATTGCTCGTCTGTTTTACCAGTGGGGCTTGAACGGAACTATCGCGGGGGTGGTGCTGGTGCATAGCGTCCATGGTCTGATGTACTCGGTGTGGATCTGTGTGGCCGCGTTTTCAGCCATCGACCCGCTGCTGGCGCGGGCATCGCGTAACCTGGGCGCCGGACCGGTGTATACCTTCTGGCACATCGTGCTGCCGCAGGCGGCGCCAGGGATCGTTGCCGCCTGCATCTTTGTTTTTCTGGAGTCGTTGGATGAGTTTACCGGCACCTTCTTCGTCGGGGCGCCGGATATCACTACGCTGCCGCTGCTGCTCTATAACGCCAGCATGTCGGGTAACTATCAGGTCTCGTCGATTACCGCGCTGATTTTGCTGGTGCCATCGCTGCTCTTTATGGTGGTGATCCATAAATTTATGCGTCCGGAGATGATGGCGAAATTGGGGAAATAAGAGCTGCAGAAAACGAAAAAGCTTCCCGTCGGGAAGCTTTTTAACCTCAGGTCATCATCATTGGCCATTCTGGCGGCGTCTGACTCATGACTTCAATCATCACATCTTTGATATTGCCCCAGATTTTGGCAATATCGAGCAGGGTGATGCCGAGCAAACCGGTGGCGAACCAGCAGGCGGCGGCAAGGCCGAGGCAGCTGCAGATCACCGCCAGACCGGCGTAATCGCTTTTGCGAAGCTGAATATTCAGTGAGCTGGCGAGAAACATGAGTACTGCGCTCACCAGGGGCCAGCGCAACAACACGACACTGGTAGTAATGGAAGCCATTAACCTATCCTCAAAGAAAGTCGGGGAGCCATGGACGACCTGGCGCGACTGACGATGGCATAGCGCTCTGGTCTCAACTGGCGTACTAGAGAGTGATGAAACGCTATTTCTGTTTCATCAACTTGTGTGAACTATATCACACTTGGCGCTTTCTTCACCAGTCAAAAAATGAGCTTTCGCTGCGTTTAATAGCAATGTTATTTGTGTGGATATTAGTGAGCAACCCCCGCTGATCTTATTTTCATTGCCTTGCTAATGATTATTATTCTGCGGGTTTTATTACCTGTTCTTGTTTATTACACGGAGAAACCGAGTCAGATACGCGTCTATTCTTAATCTTGGCGGAATATCTTCCGAATACCTGATAAATAAGTATTATTCTTCACCATCAGGGGTAAAGCTGACGCCCGTGAGGGCTGGCAGAAAATCTGCTGATATCTATCGCAGTCGCGATTGCTAACGTGTTTGGTCTACCTTAATTAAGGCATATCGCATGGATGTAAGCGTAAATGGGTGACAGTGCGCCGCATAAGGCGCTAAGGCTCATCGGAACGGGTTTGGTTATTTTATTGCCAGTGGTACTGGCATTGTGGTTTGCCCAGCTGCGGGCGAAAGCCGAAACCATTGATCAATTACACTCATTTTCGCAGCTGGCGCTGCAAAAAACGGAAATGGTCATCCGCGAAGCGGATCAGGCCCGGGCGAAAGCCAGCCAGTATCGCGGGGAGCTGTGCTCAGCGGACCATCAGCGTTATTTATTGCATATCGTTCGCGGCCTGCTGTATGTGGAAGATCTGATCTACGCTAACGGTCAGCGCTTTATCTGTTCAACGTCCGTTCATCAGCAAACCGGCTGGCGGATGCCGGCGGCCAATTACACCAAAAAGCCGGATGTCGCGATTTACTATTACCGGGACACGCCGTTTTATCCCGGCTTTGCTATGAATTATATGCAGAAGGGACCCTATGTGGTGGTGGTCAATCCCTTCTCGTTCAGCTCAGTGATCGCCAGCGATCGCGATTTAGCCTATGGCGTGTTCGATACCAAAACCAACCTCTTTTTCTCGGTGAGTAACAATGTCGAGCCCGCGGAGCTCCATGCGTTAATTCGCGAAGGCGATACCTTTTTTAATCAGAATGGCCGGGTGTATACGATAGCCCGCTCCGCTATCCGGCCGATCGCCGTCATTATGTCCACCTCGCGGGCCAGCTATTATCACAACTTTTGTGACCAGGCCAGCCTGACGCTGCCGCTGGGGATCATCTGCAGTATTTTACTGGTGCTGGTGTGGTCGCGCACCCGCCGTCAGTATCACTCGCCGCGCAATATGCTGCAGCGGGCTCTGAGCTGCCGCCAGCTGCGCCTGCACTACCAGCCGATTATCGATATTAAAAATAACCGCTGCGTCGGGGCGGAAGCGCTGCTGCGCTGGCCAGGGTTTGACGGCCCGGTGATGAACCCGGCGGAGTTTATACCGCTGGCGGAAAATGAAGGCATGATTGCCCAGGTGACGGACTACGTGGTGGATGAGCTGTTTTACGAAATGGGAGAGTTTCTTGCCAGCCATCCGCAGCTGTACGTGGCGATCAATCTCTCTGCGTCGGACTTCCACTCGGCGCGGCTGATTTCACAGATCAGTGAGAAAGCGCGCAGCTATGCGGTCTGTATCGGGCAGATCAAAATCGAAGTAACCGAGCGGGGGTTTATCGACGTACCGAAGACCACGCCGGTGATTCAGGCGTTCCGCGAAGCGGGCTATGAAATTGCCATCGATGATTTCGGTACCGGCTATTCGAATCTGCATAATCTGCACGCCCTGAACGTCGATATCCTTAAAATCGATAAAACCTTCGTTGATACGCTGACCACCAACAACACCAGCCACCTGATTGCCGAACACATCATCGAGATGGCGCGCGGGTTACGTCTAAAGACTATCGCGGAAGGCGTGGAGACGCCTGAGCAGGTAAGCTGGCTCTACAAGCGCGGCGTGCAGTATTGCCAGGGCTGGCTGTTTGCGAAAGCGATGCCGGCGCGGGAGTTTATGCAGTGGTTAGCCAATGCGCCCGCGCCCGTGAACGTGCCTCAGCCGTCGCGTCACGCGGAGATCTGATGGCGGTAGTCGCTGGGGGTGCGGTCGAACTCCCGGCGGAAGACCCGCGAGAAGGTTTGCTGCGAGACGTAGCCCAGATCCATGGCGATATCAAAGATCGGCCGCTGGGTGGTTCGCAACGCCTCCGCCGCCAGCAGCAGACGGCGCTGACGAATATAATCCCCCAGCGTCTGATGCATCACGGTGCGGAACATCCGCTGCAGGTACCACTTCGAGTATCCTGACTTTTTGGCGACTACATCAATGTTAAGTGGTTGATCGATATGTTCATCAATCCATTCAATCAGTGTTTGAATAATATCCTGATGGGACATAAAGCGGCCTCTCTCAATTCTCGATTCGTCGTTTTGTCTGCGGGCGAGTATAATTCCTCAAGTTAACTTGAGGTAAAGCGCTTTATGGAAAAGAAATCACCCCGCATCAAAATGCTGCTGACGCCCGGGGAAGTGGCAAAACGAACCGGCGTGGCGGTCTCGGCCCTCCATTTTTATGAGAGTAAAGGGCTGATCCACAGCCAGCGGAATGCCGGCAATCAGCGGCGCTACCGGCGCGATGTCCTGCGCGCGGTGGCGATTATCAAAATTGCGCAACGTATCGGCATCCCGCTGGCCACCATCGGCGACGCGTTTGGCGTGCTGCCGGAAGGGCACAATCTCAGCGCAAAAGAGTGGAAAATGCTGTCATCCCAGTGGCGCGAGGAGCTGGACCGGCGTATCCACACCCTGACGGCGCTGCGCGACCAGCTCGACGGCTGCATCGGCTGCGGCTGTTTATCGCGGCGCGACTGCCCGCTACGCAACCCGGGCGATAAACTGGGGGAAGAGGGGACCGGCGCCCGGCTGCTGGAGGAGGAGTGATAAAACTAAAGCGCCACAACTGGGCGCTTTAGTTGTTTTCCGGTCTTGGTCTTTCGCATTATCTCGTTGGTTCACGAGAGGGTTTCCCCCGACGTCGACGTCCCTCAGTATTGCGCAATCTGTTGATGGAGGTTCCGGTTTGCGTCGACACTTTAACTATGGCATCCGCCGCCGTTTTTTCCTCACTATTTTGCCGAAATTTTCCCGGCAATCAGCGCCTGTTCCTATAGTTAATTTGAACAAACCACGGGAGAGGCCCATGCTGACGGTACATCATCTTAATCAGTCACGATCGCAACGCGTACTGTGGGCGCTGGAGGAGCTACAGCTGCCTTATCAGATAGTCCGCTATCAGCGGGAAAAGTCGATGCTGGCGCCAGCGGCATTGAAGAAAATCCACCCGCTGGGTAAATCGCCCGTGCTGGAAGACAACGGCTATGTGCTGGCGGAGTCCGGCGCGATCCTTGAGTATTTGCAGGAGAGTTGGGACAGCGATGGGCTGCTGAAGCCGCAGGGCACAGATGACAAACTGCAGTACCGCTTCTGGCTGCACTATGCCGAAGGTTCGCTGATGCCGCTGCTGTTAATGAAGCTGGTGTTCGCCAGCCTCGGCAGACCTCCGGTGCCCTTTGGCGTCCGCTCGCTGGGCTCGCTGCTGGGCAAAGGTATCCAGAAAGCGTGGCTCGATCCCCAACTGGCCACCCATGCGCGGTTCATTGACAACCATCTGGCCACGCGGCCATGGTTTGCCGGCGAGCAGCTGAGCATGGCCGATATCCAGATGAGCTTCCCGGTGATGGCGCTGTTGTCCCGCGGCGGCATGGATGATCTTCGCCATATCGAGGCCTGGCGACAGCGGGTGGAGCAGCGCCCGGCCTGGCAGCGGGCCATCGAGCGCGGCGGCCCCTTCACCTTACCCGGCGCCTGAGGTATCAGCGGATCCGATGACGCGGCTAAATGAAAGCAACTGACTAAAAAATTGTTAGCGGATTGCGCATGGACGATAACGTTTGCGCATCAGCTGGTTATTTTCTGTTCGTCATAAGCGAAATTTAGCGAAATACGATAAACATCGGTTGAAAAGGGTTATCTAAAGGCCGGATAATCGTTTGCCTTTCTGTTTTGCTCCCTCTTTTATCTGCTATCCAGGGGGAGGAGACAAGGTTGACACACCGTAGTGTATGCGTGGAGTTAAACGTTTGCTTTTTTGCAGCCCCCCTGGCGCTGCGATTCGGTACAAGGAGATCGCGTTTAACTGGCAGTGGAGGGTCCACCACGCATACCAACGAACAATAAAAATTTTCAGGGGAAGTTTTCTATGTCTACGCCTTCAGCGCGTACCGGCGGTTCATTAGACGCCTGGTTTAAAATTTCGGCGCGCGGCAGCACCGTGCGTCAGGAGATTGTTGCAGGTCTCACTACCTTTCTGGCGATGGTGTACTCCGTCATCGTAGTGCCGGTAATGCTCGGTAAAGCGGGCTTCCCGCCGGCCGCGGTATTTGTTTCCACCTGTCTGGTGGCGGGCGTTGGCTCGCTGGCGATGGGGCTATGGGCGAATCTGCCAATGGCCATTGGCTGCGCTATCTCGCTGACTGCCTTCACCGCCTTCAGCCTGGTGCTGGGGCAGCACATTAGTATTCCGGTGGCCCTCGGCGCAGTATTCCTGATGGGTGTCCTGTTTACGGTGATTTCGGCAACCGGCATCCGCAGCTGGATCTTGCGCAACCTGCCGCAGGGTGTGGCACACGGTACCGGGATCGGGATTGGCCTGTTTCTGCTGCTGATCGCTGCCAACGGCGTTGGTCTGGTGATCAAAAACCCGCTGGATGGTCTGCCGGTGGCGCTGGGCAAATTTGCCAGCTTCCCGGTGGTGATGTCGCTGATTGGCCTCGCGGTGATCATCGGTCTGGAAAAAATGAAAGTACCAGGCGGTATTCTGCTGACCATTATCGGCGTGTCGATTGTCGGCCTGATTTTCGATCCGAACGTCCATTTCTCCGGTATTTTCGCCATGCCATCCCTGAGCGATGATAAAGGCAACTCGCTGATCGGCAGCCTCGACATCATCGGCGCGCTGAACCCGGTCGTGCTGCCCAGCGTGCTGGCGCTGGTGATGACGGCGGTCTTTGACGCCACCGGTACTATCCGCGCGGTGGCCGGCCAGGCAAACCTGCTGGACAAAGATGGGCAGATCATTAACGGCGGTAAAGCGCTGACCACCGACTCCCTGAGCAGCGTCTTCTCCGGTTTAGTCGGGGCGGCGCCAGCGGCGGTGTATATCGAATCGGCGGCGGGTACCGCGGCCGGCGGTAAAACCGGCCTGACCGCGGTGACGGTAGGGGTCCTGTTCCTGCTGATCCTGTTCCTCTCTCCGCTCTCTTATCTGGTGCCGGCCTACGCGACCGCGCCGGCGCTGATGTACGTCGGCCTGCTGATGCTGAGCAACGTGGCGAAAATCGATTTCAACGACTTCGTCGACGCGATGGCCGGCCTGATCACCGCGGTGTTTATCGTGCTGACCTGTAACATCGTGACCGGCATTATGATCGGTTTCGCGACCCTGGTGATCGGCCGCCTGGTCTCCGGCGAGTGGCGTAAGCTGAACCTCGGCACGGTGATTATCGCGGTGGCGCTGGTGGTCTTCTACGCCGGCGGGTGGGCGATTTAAACCCTTTGTGCTCCTCTCGGGCGGCTCAGGCCGCCCGTTTTATTTTTAAGCCACATCCTGTTTCCATTTGCGTTAATCTGGGTAGCGTATGATTCACAGGCAAGACGCCTCACAGGTATAAAAGAAAACGCAGCAAACAGGGAACACATGGAAATATTCTTTACCATCCTCATCATGACCCTTGTGGTCTCACTCTCCGGGGTAGTGACGCGCGTACTGCCCTTTCAGGTTCCACTCCCACTGATGCAAATCGCCATTGGCGCGCTTCTGGCGTGGCCGACCTTTGGTTTGCACGTTGAATTTGATCCAGAGCTGTTTCTGGTCCTGTTTATCCCGCCGCTGCTGTTCGCCGACGGCTGGAAAACGCCGACCCGCGAATTCATTGAGCACGGGCGCGAGATCCTTGGCCTGGCGCTGGCGCTGGTGGTCGTGACGGTGGTCGGCATCGGCTTTCTGATCTACTGGATTGTGCCGGGCATTCCGCTTATCCCGGCGTTCGCGCTGGCGGCCGTACTGTCGCCGACTGATGCCGTGGCGCTCTCGGGTATCGTCGGGGAAGGGCGGATACCGAAAAAAATCATGGGTATTCTGCAGGGTGAGGCGCTAATGAACGACGCCTCCGGCCTGGTCTCGCTCAAGTTTGCCGTCGCGGTGGCGATGGGCACCATGGTCTTTACCGTCGGCGGCGCCACCGTTGAGTTTCTGAAGGTGGCGATTGGCGGCGTGCTGGCCGGGTTTGTGGTGAGCTGGTCGTATGGCCGCTCGATGCGCTTCCTCAGCCGCTGGGGCGGTGACGAGCCCGCCACGCAGATCGTCCTGCTGTTCCTGCTGCCGTTTGCCTCCTATCTGATTGCCGAACATATCGGCGTCTCCGGCATTCTGGCGGCGGTGGCGGCAGGGATGACCATCACCCGTTCCGGCGTGATGCGTACCGCGCCGCTGGCGATGCGCCTGCGCGCCAACAGCACCTGGGCGATGCTGGAGTTTGTCTTTAACGGCATGGTGTTTCTGCTGTTGGGCCTGCAGCTGCCGGATATCCTCTCCAGCTCGCTGGTGGCGGCGGAAGCCGACCCCAACGTCGAGACCTGGATGCTGTTTACCGACATCATCCTGATCTATGCCGCGCTGATGCTGGTGCGTTTTGGCTGGCTGTGGTCGATGCGTAAGCTTAGCCAGCGCTTCCTGAAGAAGAAACCGATGGAGTTTGGCTCCTGGACCACGCGCGAGCTGCTGATCTCCTCCGTTGCCGGGGTGCGCGGGGCGATTACCCTCGCCGGTGTGCTCTCTATTCCGCTGTTGCTGCCGGACGGGAATGTCTTTCCGGCGCGCTATGAGCTGATTTTCCTCGCCGCCGGGGTGATCCTGTTCTCGTTGTTCGTTGGGGTGATTGCGCTGCCGATCCTGCTGCGTCACATTGAATCGAGCGATAATGTGCAGCAGCGGAAAGAGGAGCGTCTGGCGCGGGCGGCGACGGCGGACGTGGCGATTGTGGCGATCCAGAAGATGGAAGAGCGGCTGGCGGCGGATACCAAAGAGAATATCGATAACCAGCTGCTGACCGAAGTCAGTTCGCGGGTGATCGGTAACCTGCGCCGCCGCGCCGATGGTCGTAACGATGTGGAAACCTCGATGCTCGAAGAGAGCCTGGAGCGGCGCTTCCGCCTGGCGGCGCTGCGCTCTGAGCGCGGTGAGCTGTACCATCTGCGCGCCACCCGGCAGATCAGTAACGAGACGCTGCAGAAGCTGCTGCACGACCTCGACCTGCTGGAAGCGCTGTTGATCGAAGATCAGTGATCGTCAGACCCGGTGGCGTAGCGCCGCCGGGTGATCTCTCGTAACGCACGTGTGCCCCCGGGCAGCTGACGCCTTACCGGGCCGACAACCTCCGCGGTATCCACCCGATGCGCACCAGCCTGGCGCCGCCAGGCGTTATTCCAGCCAGAACGCTTTACTGCACGCCAGCCAGGCTTCAGCGCTGCGCGACATATACACCCCTTCCCGCCAAATCATCCCCAGCTCCCAGCGCAGCTCGCTTTGCAATGGGATCCAGCAAAAATTCTGCGGGTCGAGACGCTGGCAAATCGGCTCCGGCAGGATCGCCACGCCAATGCCGGCCTGCACCATGGCGGCGAGAAAATCCCACTGACCGCTGCGCACGGCGATCCGCGGCTTCACATCATGCTCGGCAAAGAGGCGCATCAACTGCTGGCTGAGGGCGAAATCTTCGTTGTAAATAACCAGCGGATGCGCCGCCAGCTCCGCCGGCGAGAGCGAGGTCTTGCCTTCCCACGTCGCGGTCCTGGGCGCCAGGACGCACAGCGGGTGGTTGAACAACGGTAAGGTGGTGAGGCTGCTTCCTTCTTCGATCGGCAGGGCGGTCATCGCCATATCAAGCTCGCCGTTGCTGACCGCCTGCTGAACCGTCAGGCCGCCAAACTCGGCGATTTTCAACTCGACGCCCGGGTAGCGTTCGCGAAAACGGCTGATCGGCTCGGCCATCAGCATCCCGACCATCGGCGGAATGCCCAGCCGCAGCACCCCCTTATGCAGGTGGTTGATATCGCTCAGCTCTGACTCCAGCTGGCTGAACTCGCCGAGGATCGCCTGGCCGCGTTCAAAAACCACGCGTCCGGTATCGGTGAGCAGCAGTTTGCGGCCGTCGCGGATCAACAGCGTGCAGTTCAGTTCATCTTCGAGATTTTTGAGCATCTTGCTGATGGTGGGCTGCGTGACGAACAGCTTTTCCGCCGCGCGAGTAAAACTCTGCTGACGAACCACTTCAACGAAATAGCGCAGCGTTCGGATATCCATAATTATTCCCTGAGACTATACCTGCGATGATTTTAATTCATTTCTGTCCGCGTCGGCGGCTCTCTATACTGCACCCCTGACTTCTTTTTTCCAGGAATATCGCTCATGGCCTTCGCGCCAGCTCGCGTTGTCCCCGTCGTGGCGCAACGTCTTCAGATCCCGGTGCAGGTACTTCTCTACGTCGGGTTATTTATCTTCGCGCAATATCTGGTGAACACCTGGCAGGTGCCGCTGCCGGCCAACCTGGTCGGCATGGTGATGCTCCTGCTGCTGATCGTCTGCCGGGTGATCCCCCTGAACTGGGTTCGCGCCGGCGCCCGCTGGTTGCTGGCGGAAATGCTGCTGTTTTTTGTCCCGGCGGTGGTGGCGGTGGTCAATTATGCTCAACTGCTGATGGTCGACGGCTGGCGGATTTTTCTGGTGATTGCGTTAAGCACGCTGATGGTGCTGGGCGCCACCGCCTGGGTCGTTGACAAGGTCTATCGTTACGAAGTGAGCAGGATAAATAAATGAGCGATGCCACGCTAAGCATCCTGTGTCTGGCGGCGACGCTGGGCCTCTATTACGCTAATAAAAAACTGTATCGCCGTTTTCATAAACTGCCGTTGATGCCGCTGGTATTTACGCCGATCCTGCTGGTGCTGATCCTGGTGGCAGGCCATATCTCTTATCAGAGCTATATGGGAGAGACCCACTGGCTGCTCTGGCTGCTGGGCCCGGCGACCATCGCCTTTGCCGTCCCGGTCTATGAAAATGTCGCGGTGATTAAACGCCACTGGATGTCTCTCAGCGCAGGGGTGGTGACGGCGGTGGTGGTAGCGGTGACCAGTTCCGTGTGGCTGGCGCGCGGATTGATGTTGTCTGACGAAATACAGCGTAGCCTGGCGGTGCGTTCGGTGACCACGCCTTTTGCCCTGGCGGCGGCGAAACCGCTCGGCGGTCAACCCGATCTGGTGGCGTTGTTTGTGGTGATCACCGGCGTCTTTGGTATGGCGGTGGGGGACATGCTGTTTTTACGGCTTGCTATCCGGGAAGGGATGGCGAAAGGGGCCGGGTTCGGGGCGGCTTCCCACGGTGCCGGAACCGCGCGCTCCTATGAGCTGGGCCAGCAGGAGGGCGTAGTGGCCAGCCTGGTGATGATGCTCTCAGGGGTGGTCGTCGTGCTGGCTGCGCCGGTCGTGCGCTGGCTGCTGTTTTAACATGGTCCCGTAACCGGATATTATGAAATATTGAGGGGGAGAATAGTTGTGGACTATTTTCCCCTGTTTTTGTTTATACCCGTTATTACTCATCATAAAAGATTAAGTCGATTCTTATGTTTCTCCTGAATTTGTAAGAAAATATTTCAATGGCGTCGGTTATTTAATTGCAATCTAAATATAATTCAGTGTTTTTATTATTTTCACGAATTATATAACTGCTTATCCAAGTGATTTTTAAGGTTTTTTATGTCGCGCCGATAATCTTTTAATACGCGTTGTATAAAAAATAGCATATCTGTTGATAATTGAATTTTTACCATGTGTTAGTTATTCTTTTTACGCGAGCTTGTATTATTGAATGGATTCATAGTGGGTCGTTTATTTCTGCATAATAGTGCCTGTCATCAAGCCGATAGCATGTAAATGCCGGCATGACGCCGCGCTGATTGAATTTCATTCTCTAATATCGCTGCATAAAGCAATTGACGGACTGATTGTCGTTTATAATGGATATGGGAATAAATATGAAGATGAGTAAAAAATTTCTGGCAGGTGCCCTGATTTTCTCTGCCTGCAGCGCGCTGTCTACCGTTGCCCAGGCTGATAACACCATTACCTTTAATGGCATTGTTTCAGATACTACCTGTACGGCGACCATCGATGGCGGTGTGACTGCCATTGATATGGGTACCACCTCGGTGGCGGACCTGAAAGCGTATACCTTCGGCGCAGCCAAAAATTTCTCCTTTAGCTTAGCGGATTGCCCGACGGTGGAAGAGGGGGGAAATAACTCCGCCCGCGTGACTTTCGGCGGGGTTTCCGATACCGCGAATAGCGATTACTTTAAAAACCAGGCTACGGAAGACGCAGCAACGGGCGTCGCTGTGGCGCTGTATGACGAAGCCGGTAGCCTGATGAAAAATAACGAAGAAGGTTCCGATGTCGATATCTCTTCCGGTGCCGCAACGATTCCGTTCACCGTTAAGATGGTGAAATCGGGCTCTGGTGAACCGACAAAGGGTGCCGTTCAGACAACGGTAACTTATAACGTGACCTATCATTAATTCTGCATTTTATTGAAGGGAGAAAGGGGGATCGTCTGTTATTCCCCTTATTTAAGCGTATGAGATATCCTTTTTTTGTGGTTGGTTTAGTGCTGTCGTCTTCTATCGCGCAAGCCAGCGTGGTGGTTGGCGGTACGCGCCTTGTCTTTGATGGTACGAAGAATAACGCCGTTATTAGCGTTGAGAATAAAGATCAGAACAGCAATATCGTGCAGTCCTGGCTCTCTGTGGTTGATGCTGCTTCACCAGCAAAAGATGCATTTATTATTACACCACCGCTATTTCGTCTTAAAGCCAGAGAAAAAGGATTTGTGCGTATTGTCCGTTCAGGAAAGATGTTACCAGACGACCGCGAATCCATGTTTTGGCTAAATATTAAAGGGATCCCGGCGACGGAATATATTCCTGATAAAAATGTCGTGCAGTTTGCTATCAACTCGAAAATAAAATTAATTTACCGGCCTGCCGCGTTAAAAGGTAATACACCAGAAAGCTATGCCGACAAATTACAATGGGGTAAAGAAGGAGCGACCCTAACGGTAAAAAATAGTTCACCAGTGTATATGAATTTCTCGCAGGTTAGTCTTAACGGTAAAAATATTTCTGGTGCATGGTTTGCAGCCCCGTTTTCGACTTTAAAAATACCCGTCAGGAGTAACCTGTCCTCGGCAGGAAAAAAAGAAATCACATGGAGCGTGATTAATGATTATGGTATGTCAGGGAAGAAATATACCGCTCTTATTCAGTAGCATTGAGCCGCTATTTCCAACTAAAAGTCTCTGCGTCGCTATTTTTCTGTGCCTGAGTACCCTACCTACTTGCGCTGAGGCCGGCGAATATTTCAACCCAAACCTACTCGAAGTCACCGCTAATAGTGCGACTTCAGTTGATCTGTCTTATTTTTCGCAAGATGGCGTACCGCCGGGTACTTATTACCTGGATGTTTTCATCAATGATAAGTATGTCGGTTCTGAATCGCTCCTGTTTCAGGTAAATAACCCTGACGCTGGTGCAAACGCAACGGTGACTCCCTGTCTTTCTACGGAGCTTCTTCATTCATGGCTCATCAATACCGCCGCCTATCCGAAGCTGTTCGAGGCAGGAAAAACCTGTGCTCAGCTGTCGGCGATCCCGGGCGTGACGTTTACGGTTTCACTTGCCCAACAGCGGATAGATTTTACCGTCCCACAAGCCGCCATGCTGAACCGCCCCAGGGACTATGTGCCGGAGAGCCAGTGGCAGCAGGGGATTAACGCCGGTATTCTCAACTACAGCATTTCCGGGCAGCGCAATACCCCGCGACATAACGGCGCGACTATCGACAGCCAGTTTATCAGCCTGCAGCCTGGCGTGAACCTGGGGCCGTGGCGCCTGCGCAACTACAGCACCTATAGCCACAGCGACAATAGCAGTCGCTGGGAGTCGGTATACTCCTATATCACCCGCGATATCCAAACCCTGCGCAGTCAACTGGTGGTGGGCAACACCTATACGTCGTCCGGCATCTTCGACAGCATGAGCTTTACCGGCCTACAGCTCAGCTCAGATAAAGAGATGCTGCCGGATAGCCTTCACGGGTTTGCGCCGACGATCAAGGGTATTGCGCGTACCACCGCTGAGGTCTCGGTCTATCAGAATGGCTATAGCATTTATAAAACCACCGTTGCACCCGGCGCCTTTGAAATAAAAGATCTTTACGCCACCGGCAGCGCCGGCGATCTGTACGTCAGCATTAAAGAGTCTGACGGCAGCGAGCAAAACTTTGTGGTGCCATTCGCCTCGCTGGCGATCCTGCAGCGCGAGGGCCAGCTGGACTATGCGCTGAGCAGTGGCAGAACGCGCTCAGGTAGCTCCGACGATAAAGAATATAACTTTATTCAGTCCTCTCTGGTTTATGGCGTGACCAGCAACGTTACTCTTTATAGCGGCTTTCAGCAGGCGGAAGATAAATACACCAACTTGCTGTTAGGCGCCGGTTTTAATCTTGGGACTATCGGCGCCCTCTCATTTGATGGTTCTCAGTCATGGGCTGATGTCAACGCCAACGCCGCGGCCACATCGACCAGTAAAGAACAGGGGCAATCTTATCGCGTCCGCTTTAGCAAAAGTTTTCTCCAGACCGGGACCAACTTTTCCGTGGCCGGTTATCGCTATTCCACCGCGGGATACTATTCGTTTCAGGATTTTGTCGATAACGCTTCCACTCAGTATGACTGCTGTACCAGCAACGGCAGAACGAAAGGCCGTTTTGACGCCTCGGTGTCACAGACGCTGTTTGGCTATGGCTCACTTTCGCTGTCGCTGATCAATGAAACCTACTGGGACAACTCGCGCATGGCGTCGGTCGGGGTGGGCTATAGCGGAGCAATCGGCAAAGCCTCCTACTTTATTAACTATTCCTATAACCGCAACGTGCAGAACACCGATGACAGCGGTCATAACCGGCCGGCCAGCGATACGGTCGTCTCCCTGACGTTAAGCATTCCGCTGGGAGACTCACTCTCCGCGAATTACACCATGAACCATGGCCGCCATAACGACACCACGCACAGCGTGGGACTTAACGGTTCAGCGTTCGAGGATCGCTCCCTGAACTGGAGCGTGCTGGAAGGGTACAACACCCAGGATAAGAGCACTTCCGGCAACCTCAGCGTCAACTACCAGGGGGCAAAAGGCGACGTGGCGGGCGGCTATGGCTACGACCGCTACAGCAATCACTACAACTATTCGCTGCGCGGCGGCATGGTCGCCCATTCAGGTGGGCTCACGCTGTCACGCTTTCTGGGGGAGAGTTCGGCGCTGGTCGAGACCCCCGGCGTCAGCGATGTGACGGTGCGCGGCCAGACAAACGTGACGACGGATGCCACCGGATATGCCGTGGTGCCCTACGTCCGTCCATACCATCGTAATAGCCTGGCGCTGGATGAACAGGAAATCCCCGGCGCTGAAGTGGATAACGTTGCCAGAACGGTGGTACCGACGCGCAACGCGATCGTCAAAGTGCAGTATGACACGCGAATTGGCTATAAGGCGATGCTCACACTGCGCACCCGCAGCGGGGTGGTGCCCTTCGGCGCGCTGGTGACCCTCGATAACGCCCGGCCTAACACCAGCGTCTCGCGCAGCAATATCGTTGGCGATGAGGGGCAGGTTTACCTGACGGGGTTGCAGAAAAAAGGCCAGCTGCTAGCACGCTGGGGGGACAAAAGCAGTGAGCAGTGCACCGCTCATTATGATTTCTCCAGCACCACGCTGAGCGACAATATTCAGTTTTATCAGGCCATCTGCCGATAATGGCCGTACGTTCGCAACAGGAAAAAAGGGCTGATATGAGCATTAAAGACTGCGGAGCAGGGGGCTGTGTACTGGCTAGCCTTTTACTGCTCTCCGCTCCCGGGTTGGCTTACGAGAGCAACAGCACGGTCAATTTTAAGGTTACGGGCACGATCGAAGCGCCCTCCTGTGAGGTGGCCGTGGAGCCGTCGAATCGTATTGATTTAGGCACCGTTCCCTATCAGACGTTCTCCGGAAAAGCGGGATCGAGCAGCGCCAGCGTGCCGGTTAAGCTGCTCTTTTCCAACTGTTCCGCCTATGCGTCGGCAGTGACGATCACATTCAGTGGGGCTGGTTTCGATGAAACCCATACTTCGATCTATAAAAACTATATGACAGGCAATAGCGGGGCCACCGGCGTTGGTTTGCAACTGCTCAGCATGGCCGACCAGCAGCCGCTGGGCCCCGATAACCAGTATCTCTTCACCTTTGATAGCGAAGCGGACATCCACACGTTCACCATGGCGGCACGGATGTACTCACCTTATGGCCAGGTGAGTCCCGGCATTGTCGGTTTTACCGCCACGTTTGATGTGGCTTATAAATAATGATTTCGACAGGGAAGTTTATGAAAAAGCTTATTTTATTTTTCATTGTGGTGCTGATCCCCTCCTACAGCTGGGCGTTATGTGAGGGGAAAAATTATGGCGATATCTCGATGACTAACCTGCCGGAAAAAATACTGATCAACGCCGGAAATTATACCGCGGGTACGGTGCTGTACGATTCCGGGAAAATGAATCACGCGCAAACGTTTATGCTCAATTGCCAGGGGCAAATTTACGCGGTGTTTGCCTGGTCTTCGAGCAATGCCGGGGCGTTGGTCGGCGATAACATCTATACCACCTCGGTGCAGGGGATCGGGATACGCGTTAAAGTGTGGCTTAATATCAGTGGTGAATATGAGAACGATACAAATGATTTCACTCCCGACTCGCAGGTGCATTATATCGGCGATGCCAACTTTAAACTCGGTGAGCCTAATGGCTTTTTAGATTACTTCGCTTCCACACATTACACCCCGGCGTATCAGCTGCAGCTGGTAGCGACTGGCGGCGCGATTGCCAGCAATAGTACATTATCCTTTAACGACCCGGTGGCGACGGTATCGGCAAAGGATAAGTCAGGCTCGGTAGCGATTTCCCAACTGCATATCAGCGGAACCACCAGCATCCAGATGATCCCGATGGGGTGCGATGTCAGTAGCAATAATCTTAGTTTTGCCATGGGCAGCATCAATACCGGCGAGTTTAATAGCGCGACGAAGGTAGGATCAGCGCGGCAGTCCATGAATCTCTTTTGCGAGCCGGGAACCAATGTTTCGATGCGGGTGGTGGCGGCGGAAGCGAGTGGGAATAATCCTGATAACACCGTAATGGCCTTAACGGCAGAAGAGAATGTTGCCACCGGGGTGGGGGTCCAGTTGAATCTGGATGGCGAAGCGCTGCCGCTGAATACCGACATCAGCCTCTATACCTCGAGCCGTACGACGGTAACGAACGACGGCGCAGATGCCAGCTATAGCTATTTCACCCATCCCGACAGTCCTGGCGGGGCAGCCGCTCAGCAGTCGCTCGCTTTTTCCACAAACTATTATAAGACGGGAAATATAGTGACAGCAGGTTCAGCAAACGCAGCAGGGGTGATCACCTTCACCTACAACTGACGGGGGCAGAATAAGCCCCTTCCCCGGACGATGCCGGGGAAGGGGGAGAAAATTAATGCGCCTGGCCGCGTTCGATACCAATCCCGGTTTGTGAACGGATAAACTGGGCGCGGAACTGCTCGCGCTCGCGCATCCCTTCCGGTGAGTTATCGGTCGCGGAGAAGAGCCAGATGCCGATAAAGGCGATCGCGATGGAGAACAGCGCTGGGTATTCATACGGGAACAGCGCTTTCTCATGACCGAGGATCTGCACCCAAATGGTCGGGCCGAGGATCATCAGAATCACCGCCGTCAGCAGACCCAGCCAGCCGCCGATCATCGCCCCGCGGGTGGTCAGCTTCGACCAGTACATCGACAGCAGGATAATCGGGAAGTTACAGCTGGCGGCAATAGAGAACGCCAGGCCGACCATGAAAGCGATATTCTGATTTTCGAACAGGATGCCCAGCAGAATGGCCACCACGCCGAGGATCAGCACCGTAATTTTGGAGACCTTCAGCTCCTGACGCTCGGTCGCCCCTTTACGGAAGACGTTGGCGTACAGGTCGTGCGACACCGCCGAGGCGCCCGCCAGCGTCAAGCCAGCGACCACCGCCAGAATAGTGGCGAAGGCGACCGCAGAGATAAAGCCGAGGAACAGGTTGCCGCCCACCGCATCCGCCAGATGCACCGCCGCCATATTATTGCCGCCGATAAGCTGCCCGGCCGCGTCTTTGAACACTGGGTTCGCGCCGACCAGCATGATGGCACCGAAGCCGATGATAAAGGTCAGAATATAGAAGTAGCCCATAAAACCGGTGGCGTAGAACACGCTTTTACGCGCTTCTTTAGCGTCGCTTACGGTGAAGAAACGCATCAGGATATGCGGCAGGCCGGCGGTACCAAACATCAGTCCTAGGCCAAGGGAGAGCGCGGATATCGGATCTTTCACCAGCCCACCCGGGCTCATAATCGCCGCGCCTTTCGGGTGGACGGCCATCGCTTCGGTAAACAGATTATTGAAGCTGAAGCCGACGTGCTTCATCACCATAAAGGCCATAAAGCTGGCGCCGAACAGCAGCAGAACCGCTTTGATAATCTGCACCCAGGTGGTCGCCAGCATGCCGCCGAACAGAACATAGAGCACCATCAGAACGCCCACCAGCACCACCGCAACGTGATAGTTAAGACCGAACAGCAGCTGGATCAGCTTGCCGGCGCCGACCATCTGGGCGATCAGATAGAGGGCCACCACCACCAGCGAGCCGCAGGCGGAGAGGGTGCGGATCGGTCCCTGTTTGAGACGATAGGACGCCACGTCGGCAAAGGTATAGCGGCCGAGGTTGCGCAGACGTTCGGCAATCAGAAACAGGATAATCGGCCAGCCGACAAGGAAGCCCAGCGAGTAGATCAGACCGTCGTAACCGGAGGTATACACCAGCGCGGAGATACCAAGGAACGACGCTGCCGACATAAAGTCGCCGGCAATCGCCAGCCCGTTCTGGAAACCGGTGATATTGCCGCCGGCGGTGTAGTAATCGCTGCGCGAACGCACCCGTTTTGACGCCCAGTAAGTGATGTACAGGGTCAGGGCGACGAAAATCAGGAACATGACAATCGCCTGCCAGTTGGTCGGCTGGCGCTGTACCGCGCCGGTAATGGCGTCTGCGGCCTGAACGCCGAGGGGCAGCAGCGTGGCGGCGAGCGCCGTCAGGACTCTCTTGATCATGCTTTTACCTCGTTGAGAACGCTCTTGGTCAAACGGTCAAATTCACCGTTGGCCCGCCAGACATAAATACCGGTGAGAACAAACGAAATGACGATCACCCCGATGCCCAGCGGGATCCCGCGGGTTACGCTGGTCCCGGCGTGCAGCGGCGTGCCGAGCCAGCCTGGCGCGAAGGCGATAAGCAGAATAAAGCCCACATAGATCACTAACATAATCACTGACAGAATGGCGGCAAACCGTTGCCGTGATGCTACCAGCTCCCTGAAATGCGCACTATTTTCTATCCGCTGACAAAGTTGTTCATTCATCTTAGCGTCTCCAGAGGTCTCCCTTTCGTCATCCACGCAGCGGACGCTGGCGACAGCAACCCCTCCGGCGTTAAAGGCCGGGATACGGTTCGCTGACGGCGTTCCTGCGAGTGAAATCCTGGGGGAGGGACTTATTTTTATCCTCTCCCCGGTGGGGGAGAGGGTGTAGGGAATCGGTCCTTACTTAAGAAGGCATGGTAATGGCCTGCTTCTCTTCGAGCAGTTTTTCCACTACGCCAGGATCGGCGAGAGTCGAGGTATCGCCGAGGTTGCTGGTGTCGCCCGCGGCGATCTTGCGCAGAATGCGGCGCATGATTTTGCCCGAGCGGGTTTTTGGCAACGAATCGGTCCAGTGCAGAACATCCGGCGTCGCCAGCGGGCCAATCTCTTTACGCACCCAGTTACGTACTTCCGCATACAGCTCCGGCGTCGGTTCTTCACCGTGATTGAGCGTCACGTAGGCGTAGATAGCCTGGCCCTTGATGTTGTGCGGAATACCGACCACTGCCGCTTCGGCGATTTTCGGGTGCGACACCAGCGCCGATTCGATCTCGGCAGTACCCAGACGGTGGCCGGAGACGTTCAGTACGTCATCCACGCGGCCGGTGATCCAGTAATAGCCATCTTCATCTCGGCGCGCGCCGTCGCCGCTAAAGTACATATTTTTGAAGGTGGAGAAGTAGGTTTGCTCAAAGCGCTCATGATCCCCGAACAGGGTACGCGCCTGGCCGGGCCAGGAGTCGGCGATGGCAAGATTGCCCTCGGTGGCGCCATCCAGCGGCAGCCCTTCGTTATCCACCAGCACCGGCTGAACGCCGAAGAACGGGCGGGTAGCGGAGCCAGCCTTCAGCTCAATCGCCCCCGGCAGCGGGGTGATCATAAAGCCGCCGGTTTCGGTCTGCCACCAGGTGTCCATCACCGGGCACTTCTCGTTACCGATCTTCTTCCAGTACCACTCCCAGGCTTCCGGGTTAATGGGTTCGCCGACCGAGCCGAGAATGCGCAGCGAGGAGCGGTCTGTGCCTTCGATAGCCTTGTCGCCTTCCGCCATCAGGGCACGGATCGCCGTCGGAGCGGTATACAGAATGCTGACCTTATGCTTATCGACGACCTGGCACATACGCGCCGGGGTTGGCCAGTTCGGCACCCCTTCGAACATCAGAGTGGTGGCGCCGCAGGCCAGCGGGCCGTACAGCAGATAGCTGTGGCCGGTGACCCAGCCGACATCGGCGGTGCACCAGTAAATATCGCCCGGGTGGTAATCGAAAACGTATTTAAAGGTGGTGGCCGCGTAGACCAGATAGCCGCCGGTGGTGTGCAACACCCCTTTCGGTTTACCGGTGGAGCCAGAGGTATAGAGGATGAACAGCGGATCTTCGGCGTTCATCTCGACGGGGCGGTGTTCGGCGCTGGCGTTCGCCATCAGATCGCTCCACCACAGATCGCGGCCTTCCTGCCAGTCGATTTTACCGCCGGTACGTTTCAGGACCACGACGTGTTCAATGCTGTTTACGTTCGGGTTTTTCAGCGCGTCATCGACGTTTTTCTTCAGCGGGATGGCGCGACCGGCGCGCAGCCCTTCATCCGCGGTGATCACCAGGCGCGAGCTGGAGTCGATAATGCGTCCGGCCACTGCCTCCGGCGAGAAGCCACCGAAAATCACCGAGTGGATGGCGCCGATGCGGGCGCAGGCCAGCATCGCCACCGCGGCTTCCGGCACCATCGGCATATAGATGGCGACCACGTCGCCTTTTTTAATCCCGAGGCCGAGCAGCACATTGGCGAAGCGGCACACGTCCGCATGCAGTTCACGGTAGGTGATGTGCTTGCTCTGGCTGGCGTCGTCGCCTTCCCAGATGATGGCGGTTTGATCGCCGCGCTCGGCGAGGTGGCGGTCGAGGCAGTTGGCGGCGAGGTTCAGGGTGCCGTCTTCATACCATTTGATGGAAATGTTACCTGGCGCGAAGGAGGTATTCTTCACGCGGGTGTAGGGGCGCATCCAGTCAAGGATTTTCCCCTGCTCGCCCCAGAATGTATCAGGGTCGGTTATGGATTGTTGATACTGCGCCTTGTACTGATCCGGGTTAATCAGGCAACGTTCCGCAATGTTAGCGGGAATAGGGTGTTTGTGTATTTGGCTCATGGCTTTTTTTCTCCTTTGAACTTGTTAAATATATGTCAAACAAACGTTAAGAGTAGGGGTTTTGACAGCTTTGTTTGTTAATTGGGGGGCAGATCACGCAATGATTCAACTGAGTGAAATTTCGTCAAATGAAACTTTGAAGTGAAATAATTACGCAAATGAATTTATAGAAATGGATGATGTGAAATATTTTTTATTACAAATACTTATGCAAGGTAACTGGGGGAAATTCGCTGCTTTATGCAGAAAAGCAGAGGAAAGCCCTGTTCTTAAAGGCTTGCGCAGCATGCCGTGCAAATGATACTGATATTGCGCGTTAAATAACCCCACAAAGCAACGCAACACAATTCATACCCCCTGCAGTGGGTACCATGACGAAAAGGAATGGTGCCTTTCATTGAGGAAGTCAGTAGTGAAGAAAACAAAAAAAGTCAGTCTGGCCTGGCAAATTTTGCTAGCCCTGGTGCTGGGTATCCTTCTGGGCAGTTATCTGCATTACCACGCCGAAAGTCGCGATTGGTTGATTAGCAATTTGCTGACACCGGCGGGCGATATCTTTATCCATCTGATTAAAATGATCGTGGTCCCGATTGTTATTTCGACCCTGGTGGTCGGGATTGCCGGCGTGGGCGATGCCAAACAGTTAGGCCGGATCGGCGCCAAAACGATTATCTATTTCGAAGTGATCACCACGGTGGCGATCGTGCTGGGTATCACCCTGGCCAACGTCTTTCAGCCGGGAACGGGCATTGATATGTCGCAGCTGGCGGCGGTTGATATTTCGAAATACCAGAATACCACCGCTGAGGTGCAGAGCCATGCGCATGGCCTGATGGGCACCATCCTGTCGCTGGTGCCAACCAACATCGTGGCGTCGATGGCGAAAGGCGATATGCTGCCGATTATTTTCTTCTCGGTGCTGTTTGGTCTGGGGCTCTCCTCGCTGCCGGCGACGCACCGTGAACCGCTGGTGACGGTCTTCCGCTCCATCTCCGAAACCATGTTCAAAGTCACCCATATGGTGATGCGCTATGCGCCGATCGGGGTGTTCGCCCTGATTTCAGTGACCGTCGCCACCTTCGGGTTCGCCTCGCTGTGGCCGTTGGCCAAGCTGGTGCTGCTGGTTTACTTCGCGATCCTGTTTTTCGCGCTGGTGGTGCTGGGGATTGTCGCCCGCCTGTGCGGCCTGAGCATCTGGATCCTGATCCGCATCCTAAAAGATGAGCTGATTCTGGCTTACTCCACCGCCAGCTCCGAGAGTGTGCTGCCGCGAATTATCGAGAAAATGGAAGCCTATGGCGCGCCGGCGTCGATCACCAGCTTCGTGGTGCCGACCGGCTACTCCTTTAACCTCGATGGCTCAACGCTGTATCAGAGCATTGCGGCGATCTTTATCGCCCAGCTCTACGGCATCGACCTCTCCATCTGGCAGGAGATCACCCTGGTGCTGACCCTGATGGTGACCTCGAAGGGGATCGCTGGCGTGCCGGGCGTCTCCTTTGTCGTGCTGCTGGCCACCCTGGGCAGCGTCGGGATCCCGCTGGAAGGTCTCGCCTTTATCGCCGGCGTTGACCGTATCCTCGACATGGCGCGTACCGCGCTGAACGTGGTGGGCAATGCGCTGGCGGTGCTGGTTATCGCCAAGTGGGAGCATAAGTTCGACCGTAAAAAAGCGCTGGCGTATGAACGCGAAGTGCTGGGCAAGTTTGATAAAACCGCCCAATAAAACACAAAGCCCGGCGCGAGTGCCGGGCTTTTTCTTATCCTTTACTGATCCTGTCAAACTCTTCGCAGCCGGTATCAAATCCCTCAAGACAGCTAACGTTCAGCCAGTGCAGCGCCTTCTGCTTATTCGGTTCGATAAAGCCTTTCTCCCCCTGCTGGAACATCATCCCAGCCCAGTATTCGGCATAGCCGGTCCGCGAGAGCGCTGAGCTGCCTTTGAAGTATTCGCTCGCTTTCACATCATCTTCCGGGCCGTGCACACCGCTGGCGTAGATCAGCCCGAGCAGCATCTGGGCGTCTACCGCCGCATCGCTTTCGCTGTCCTGGGCGGCATCCTGCAGGAGCGTGATGGCGTGCGCCACGTCGGTGGGACCGGCCTGACGGTTCACCAGCACCCGCGCGAGGACGATTTCCCCGGATTTACTGCCGGCCTTAACGGCTTTTTCCGCCAGCTGGCGGGCCTGCGGATAGTCCGCCTGCTGCGGATTGCGAATTTTGAGCTGCGCCAGCAGGGCCAGCGCGTCACCATCGCCTTGCGCCGCTGCTTTCTGGGCCCAGAATTCGGCTTTCTGATAATCGCCGGAGCTGACCCAGGTATCCGCAAGGTAATATTGCGCGCGACGATCGCCGGCTTCCGCCTGCTGTTGATACTGACTGCCGGGTTCGGTGGCCACCGCTGCGCCGCTGGTGAAAACCAGTAAAAATAAAAAGAGGTATTTCATTTGTATTTATTATCAGCAAGGAACATAGCGCGCAGTATAAAGGGAGGCGAAAAAGAAGAAAATGGCGGGAATTAGCGGGGTGAATACCCGGATAGCGGCGCGTAGCGCCTTATCCGGGCTACGGTTCGGTATTCGGTTGGTAGCCCCGGTAAGCGTAAGCGCCACCGGGGAGGGTTCCCGGATATCGGGTATGGCCGTCGAACCTTAACCCATCGCGCTTTCGCGCAGGCGGGATTTCAGCTTGTTGTACTCGTCGATCACGTACTGTTCCGCCGCGCGCTGATCGGCAATCCGCTCAACGTTGACCGCGCAGTACTTGTACTCCGGCGTTTTGGTTATTGGGCTCAGGTTCTCCGACACCAGCTCGTTACAGGCGCCAATCCACCACTGGTAGGTCATATACACCGCGCCTTTATTCGGCCGGTCGCTGACCTGCGCGCGGGTGATGATCCGACCCTTGCGCGAATTCACCCACACCAGCGCTTCATCCTCAATGCCTAACCGTTCGGCGTCGGCGGTGTTGATTTGCGCATAGCCAGGCTCATCCGCCAGCGCCGCCAGCGCCGCGCAGTTACCGGTCATTGAACGGCACGAGTAGTGGCCGACTTCGCGCACCGTCGACAGCACCATCGGGTACTCGTCGGTGAGCTTATCGATCGGCGCGACCCAGTCGCAGGTGAAGAACTGCGCCAGCCCGTTCGGGGTATCGAACTTCTCTTTAAACAGATACGACGTCCCCTGATCGGCGTCGGACTCATCGCGGCACGGCCACATCACATAGCCGAGCTCACCCATTTTCTCGTAGGTGGCGCCGTAGAAGTCCGGGCACAAATGCCGCAACTCGTCCCAGATCTCCTGGGTGTTGTTGTAGTGCATCGGATAACCCATCCGGGTAGCGATTTCGCTGATGATCTGCCAGTCGGTTTTCAGATCCCACTTCGGCTCCACGGCTTTAAAGAAGCGCTGGAAGCCGCGGTCCGCTGCGGTGTACACGCCTTCGTGCTCGCCCCACGACGTGGACGGCAGGATGACGTCGGCCGCGGAGGCGGTTTTGGTCATGAAAATGTCCTGGACGATCACCAGTTCCAGATCGTCGAACGCTTTGCGCACCGCTGACAGTTCAGCATCGGTCTGCAGCGGATCTTCACCCATAATGTACGCCGCCCGCACTTCACCGTGCGCCGCGCGGTGCGGCAGCTCGCTGATGCGATAGCCGGTATGCGCCGGCAGGCTGTCGACGCCCCAGGCTTTGGCGAACTTCTCGCGGTTTTCCGGGAACTTAACGTACTGGTAGCCTGGATAGGTATCCGGCAGCGCACCCATATCGCAGGCGCCCTGGACGTTGTTCTGGCCACGCACCGGGTTGACGCCGACGCTCGGTTTGCCGAGGTTGCCGGTGAGGATCGCCAGGCTGGTCAGGGAACGCACGGTCTCCACGCCCTGGTAGAACTGGGTAACGCCCATGCCCCACAGAATGGCGGCGGATTTGGCGCTGGCGTACATCCGGGCGCAGGCGCGGATCTCCTGGGCGCTGACCCCGGTGATCTCCTCCACCGACTCCGGCGTGTAGCCTTCAACGATTTTGCGATACTCCTCGAAGCCTTCGGAACGGCTGGCGACGAAGGATTTATCGTACAGATCCTCTTCAATAATCACGTGGCCAATCGCGTTGAGCAGCGCGATATTCGAGCCGTTCTTCAGCGCAATGTGCATATCGGCGATGCGCGCGGTTTCAATTTTGCGCGGGTCGCAGACGATAATTTTCGCCCCGTTGCGTTTAGCGTTAATGACGTGATTCGCCACGATAGGGTGGGAATCCGCTGGGTTGTAGCCGAAGATAAACACCAGATCGGTGTTATCAATCTCTGTGATGGCATTACTCATGGCGCCGTTACCGACCGACTGGTGCAGACCTGCAACCGAAGGGCCGTGTCAGACGCGAGCGCAGCAGTCGACGTTATTGGTACCAATAACGGCGCGCGCGAATTTTTGCATCACATAGTTGGTTTCATTACCGGTGCCGCGGGAGGAGCCGGTGGTTTGGATCGCATCCGGGCCATATTTGGCTTTAATGGCGCTGAGGCGAGTGGCGACGTAATCCAGCGCCTCATCCCAGGAGACAGCTTCCAGCTTGCCGCCGCGTTGACGACGGATCATGGGGGTTTTCAGGCGCGGCGTCAGGATCTGGGTATCGTTAATAAAGTCCCAGCCATAATAGCCTTTCAGGCACAGGGTTCCCTGGTTGGTTTTCCCCTGCGCCGCTTCAGCCCGAACGATTTTGCCGTTATCGACCACCAGATTGATTTTGCAACCTGATGCGCAATACGGGCAAACCGTGACGACTTTTTTCATCGGTCTTGCTCCAGTTATTCAATGGGCGCGTTTGCGCTATCGCGCCGTCACTATGCATCTTCTATGCCATATTTTCATTGTGGGTATTCCTTGATGATACGCGGCTTTTTTGGGCGAAATGCTGACGAAAAACAGCCTGTCGACAGATTTGACGTGTCGATACCCTGGAGATGTGACGGCGCTTGAAAAAATGTCACCGGGAGAGGAATTTGTCGGCGCAGCCTTGCAGAATCGATCAGACTGACACTAACTCCCCGCGGGCAGAGGCAAAGATGAAACCGGTCATTTTAGTGGTCGATGACGACATAGCGATGGGCGAGCTGCTCAGAGATGTGCTCGGCGCGCACGCGTTTGAGGTGCTGGTCTGCCAGACCGGCGGCGACGCGCTGGCGACGGTGGCGCAGCGGGCGGACATCGCGCTGGTTTTGCTGGATATGATCCTGCCGGATACCAATGGCCTGCAGGTGCTTCAGCAGCTGCAGCGCACCCGGCCGGAGCTGCCGGTGGTGATGCTCTCCGGCCTGGGCAGTGAGTCCGATGTGGTGGTGGGCCTGGAGATGGGCGCCGATGATTACATCGCCAAACCGTTCAGTTCGCGGGTGGTGGTCGCCCGGGTGAAGGCGGTGCTGCGGCGCAGCGGGGCGCTGGCCAGCGAGGCGCCGGGCGTCGCCGCCGGCCTGACGTTCAACGGCTGGCGGCTGGATACCACCCGCTGTGAGCTGTATAACCCGCAGCAGCAGGCGATCCCGCTGACCCAGGGAGAATACGGTTTGCTGCTGGCGCTGGCGCAGAACGCCCGCCGGGTACTGAACCGCGAACAGTTGCTGGCGCTGACCCATACCGAAAGCACCGAGGTGTTCGACCGCACCATCGATGTGCTGATCATGCGCCTGCGGCGCAAAATCGAGCTGAACCCGCATCAGCCGACGCTGATTAAAACGCTGCGCGGCCTGGGCTATGTCTTTTCCGCCGACGTGACCCACAGCGAGAAGGCGGCATAGGGCGGGAAGCTGTCTAACCGGCCTGGCCATTGCTGGGGGAGTCAACCCTTCTAATTATTTTGCAACTGAATAAACGTCTGTAGCTCAGTGAGCGTTTTGGCGCCGTCGATCGCATTGGCAGCCTGCAGGCTGGCGCGGGCGCAGGCGTGGGCCAGCTGCAGACTGTCGGTTAACGGCCAGCGTTCGTGGCTGCCGTACAGCAGGCCGGCGCAGAAGGCATCCCCGGCGCCGACGCTGCCGACAATCTCCTCCGGCGGCAGCCGCCATGACGGCACCCAGCGCCCGGCTTCGGTACGTGAGACGCCCCATGCCCCCTCCGGGCAGTGGATCACCACCCGTTGGCGCACGCCGGCGTCAAGCAATGCGCTGGCGGCGCTGGCGATATTGGCGACGTGCGGCTCGCCGTTGGGTAGCCGAATCTCCAGCCCGCTAAACTCGCTGGCTTCCAGTTCATTGATGGTCAGGTAGTCAAGATGCGCCAGCGCCGGCAGGACCAGCGGGCGGTAGCGCGGGTCGCCCTTGCGCGACACCAGATCGAGGGAAACCTCATAGCCTCGCTCGCGCATCTGCGCCAGCAGTCGCGCGCTGCGGGTGCCGTACACTTCGTCGGGGCGATCGAGACTCTCAAGCAGCAGCAGATAGCCGAGATGGAAAATTTTCAGCGGCGCATCCAGCGGCTCAAAGGCCGGAAGGTCAAGCAGGCGGTTGGCGCCGGGGGAGTGAAAAAAGGTACGCTGACCGTCAGCGTCGGTCATCACCTGAGTCATCGAGGTGGGGGCAGAGCTGGTGCGCTGCACGAGCTGGCGATTGATATGGTACTGATCGAGCATGGCGGTAATGTAGTCGCCATCGTTATCCTCGCCAATCAGGCCGACCGCCTGCAGCGGCAGGCCGGCGTGCATTTTGGCCAGGGTCAGCAGGACGTTCAGCGGCGCGCCGCCGGTGGCGCGTTCGCTATGCATAATCTCCACCAGCCAGCCGCGCTCCGGCCACTGTCTGATCTGGTGGACATGATCGACCAGCATGTTGCCTGCGGCAATAATGCCTTTACGTTCCATGATCGCTACTCCGCGCCGTCATACTTGTTAAGCGTAGCGCACAATCGGCGGAACGATCGTGCGCCCGGTTGCGCTTATTTCACGGTCCAGCCTTTGTAAGAGCTGACGTTGTTTTTGTCGATCATGGTCACCGGGATCAGCACCGGCGCGGTTGGGGCCGGTTTGCCCTGCAGGATGTTGTAGCCAATTTCCACCGCCTTCGCCGCCATCACCTGGGGATCCTGCGCCGGCGTTGCGACAAACAAGGAGTTCTTACGCTTCAGTGCCTCTTCGCCGTCCGGGCTGCCGTCGACGCCGACGATGAAGAACTCGCTGCGCTGCGCCTGTTTCGCTGCCAGATCGGCGCCAATCGCTGTCGGATCGTTGATCGCGAACACGCCGTCAATCTTCGGATTGGCCGCCAGCAGGGAGGTCATCACCTCCAGTCCGCCTTCCCGGCTGCCTTTGGCGTTCTGGTTGGAGGACAGAATTTTTATATCCGGGTGTTTTTTGAACTCCGTTTCGCAGCCTTCGACGCGGTTTTGTACGGCGGAGACCGGCGGCCCGTTGATGATCACCACGTTGCCTTTGTTGTTCAGACGATCGCTAATGTATTTACAGGCCAGCTCGCCCGCCTGGGTGTTATCGGAGGTGATGGTGGCGTCGGCCCCTTCGGCGGCAACGTCAACCGCCACCACCACGATCCCGGCCTCTTTGGCCCGTTTCACCGCCGGGCCAATGCCTTTCGAATCGGCGGCGTTGAGGATAATCATATCGACTTTGGCGGCGATAAAGTTATCGATCTGCGCCACCTGCTGGCCCAGATCGTAGCCGCTGGAGACCAGCGTCACTTTGACGTTATCCCCCGCCAGCTTGCGGGCCTCCAGCTCCGCGCCCTTGGTGATCTGCACAAAGAACGGGTTGGCAAGGTCGCCCACCGTCACGCCAATCGCTTTCAGCTCTTTGGCCGACGCAAAAGGGGAGGCGGCCAGCAGCGCGCCAGCACACAGCGCGGTGACTATCGGTTTTAAACGCATTCGCTTTTCCTCGCAGGTAAGATGGTGTTGTTATGCACTTTGATGATGTCGGGTACGGTATTTGTCGATCAGCACCGCAATGATGATCACCGCCCCTTTGATCACCAGTTGCCAGAAGTAGGAGACCCCCATCAGGGTCATACCGTTATTGAGGGTGGCGATAATCAGCGCCCCCACCAGCGTACCGGTGATGGTGCCGATCCCGCCGACGAAGCTGGTGCCGCCAAGAATGACCGCGGCGATGGCGTCCAGCTCGTAGCCGACCCCGAGGTTACCGTTGGCGCTGTACAGCCGGGAGGCGCTCATCACTCCGCCAAGGCCGGAGAGCAGGCCGCTCATGCCATAGACAAACAACAGCACCAGCCAGACTTTAATGCCGGTCAGCCGCGCCGCCTGCATGTTGCCGCCCACCGCGTAGATATGCACCCCAAGGGTGGTTCGGCGCAGGATAAACCAGCACACCGCGATAACCGCCAGGGCGATGACCACCAGCCACGGCACCGGGCCGAGGTAGTCATTGCCGATCCACTCGAAGCTGATATCGGAGTTGATCACCGTGGTGCCGTCGGCCAGCAGATAGGCGGCGCCGCGCAGCGCCGTATAGGTGCCGAGAGTGACAATAAACGGCGGTAGCCCGGCGAAGGCCACCAGCGCGCCGTTGAACAGGCCGAGCAGCAGGCCGAGCATCAGCGCCGCCGGAATCGACAGCAACGCCAGCTCCGGGATCAGCGAGACCACCATTGCCGCCACCGCGGTGGTGCCGAGAATGGAGCCGACGGAAAGGTCAATGCCGCCGGTGAGGATGATGAAGGTCATTCCCGCCGCCAGCACAATGTTGATCGAGGCCTGGCGGGTGATATTCAGCAGATTGCTTTCCGTGAAGAAGTTGGGGGCGATAAAGCCGAAGACGGCGACGATCAGGATGAGGATCGGCAGAATGCCGACGGTCTGCATCAGGTCGCCCATCAGCATTTTTTTCGCCGAAGCGGATTTCGCGACCGGCGCGGAGGTCTCTTTCGGTATGCTCATCGTTGCCCTGCCTTAAGGTGAGAATCGTTCACGCCGGTGGCCAGCGTCATGATCTGTTCCTGGCTGATATCGCCGGACTGCAGCTCGCCGGCGATAGTCCCTTCGCGCATCACATAGACCCGGTCGCTCATGCCCACCACTTCGGGCAGTTCGCTGGAGATCATCAGAATGGCGACGCCCTGGCGCGCCATGTCGTTCATGATGCGGTAAATCTCGCTTTTCGCGCCGACGTCGACGCCGCGGGTGGGTTCATCAAGGATCAGAATGCGCGGGCCAATCGCCACCCAGCGTGAAATCAATAATTTCTGCTGGTTGCCGCCGGACAGCCCGCCGGCGCGCACCTGGGCGTGCGGTACGCGGATGTTCAGCAGCTGGATGGCATCATCGGAGATGGTTTGCGCCTTCCGGCGGTTGAGCATTCCCCAGGTCGCGTCGCGCTCCAGCGTCGCCATGGTGATGTTTTCCTGGGCCGCCAGTTCGAGAAACAGGCCCTGCTCTTTGCGGTTTTCGGTCAGAAAGCCGATGCCATGGTCGATGGCTTCGCGCGGCGAGTGGATCACCACCGGCTCGCCGTCGATCTCGATCACCCCGCCGGTGGCTTTGCGCACGCCAAAGATCAGCTGCGCCAGTTCGGAGCGTCCGGCGCCGACCAGCCCGGCGAGGCCGACGATTTCGCCGGCATGCACCACCAGGCTGCTGGGCTTAACCTTACCGCCATCGGTCAGATCCTCGACCCGCAGGCGCGGCTGGCCGCGGGGAATATCGCGCTCTTTATTGAACAGATCGCTGAGCGGACGGCCGACCATCATGCGCACCAGCTCCGGTGCGTTGAGCTTGTCGCGCACCAGGCTGCCGACATACTGCCCGTCGCGCAGGACGCTGACCCGGTCGGAGAGCTCATACACTTCCGCCATGCGGTGGCTGATATAGATAATCGCCATCCCCTCATCGCGCAGGCGCAGGATGAGGTCGAACAGGCGCTGGGTTTCCCGCGAGGAGAGGGCGGCGGTGGGTTCATCCATCACCAGAATGCGGCTTTGACGGTGCAGAGCGCGGGCGATCTCCACTTGCTGCTGCTCGGCGATGGTCAGGGTCATCACCCGGTCGCTGGCCCTGAACTGGGCGCCGAGACGGTCGATCACCGCCTGCGCCTGGCTGAGCATGGCTTTGCGCTGCACCAGGCCACCACGTGCCAGCTCGCTGCCGAGGAAAATGTTTTCCGCGACGGTCAGGTTCGGCGCCAGCTGCATCTCCTGGTAGATCAACGTGATCCCGGCGGCCAGCGCGTCCTTGGGGCCGCGGATCGTTTGCGGTTTTCCGTCGATCAGGATCTCGCCGCTGGTGGCGGTATAGGCGCCGGCGAGGATCTTCATCAGCGTGCTTTTTCCGGCGCCGTTCTCCCCCATCAGGGCGTGGATCTCGCCGGGCCAGACCGTCAGGTCGACGCCCTTTAGCGCGTAGAATTTGCCAAAAGCTTTGGCGATATGGCGCATTTCCAGTACCGGGGTGGCGGTCATCACGGCGCTCCTGTCTGCGAGAACAATAGCAGCAGTCCACCACCGGAAAATAAATGCAGGATGTCAGAATCCATTCATATTTGTCATAGTGATAAATAGTTAACCGCGATCACAGTTACGCGGCGTAATTTTCTGCACCGTCACGCCTATATGCCGACCGTTCCTTCACCGGAGTTGCTATGACCGCTCGCCGACACCCGTTTTTCACCAGCGCCCGTGGCCGCCTGCTCTCCTTTAATCTGCTGATGGTGGTCGTCACCCTGCTGGTGAGCGGCGTGGCGGTGTTCGGCTTTCACCACGCCAGCCAGCTGCAGGAGCAGGTGCAGCGCCAGACCCTCAACGATATGCGCGGCAGTATGGATCTGGCGCGGGACACGGCGAATGTCGCCACGGCCGCGGTGCGCCTGTCGCAGGTGGTGGGCGCGCTGGAGTACAAAAGCGAAGCGGAACGGCTGCTGGCGACGCAGCAGGCGCTGAAGCACTCGCTGGCTCAGCTGGCAGCGGCTCCGCTGGCGCAGCAGGAGGAGGCGCTGGTGGCCAGTATTATTCGCCGCAGCAACGCGCTGCAGCGGAGCGTGGCGGAGATGCTGGAGCGCGGCCAGCGTCGTCATCTGCAGCGCAATGCGCTGCTGAGTTCGCTTTACCAGAATCAGAGCAACCTGCGCCATCTCGCCGATCTTAACGATCGCGGCGGGGACCGGGCGATCGATCCTCGTCGGCTAGCCGAGATGGACCGGCTGATCGCCGCCGCGATCCATACCGTCACGCCGCGGTCGATCGTTCTGCAGCTCGACCAGCTGCGCGGCGACCTGCCGGCTCAAAGCGCCGATCCCGCGCTGGCGTTTGTTCTCCCCGACGTCACCCGGGAGCTGGCGAAGCTGGCCCCGCTGTCGGCCCAGCTGGAGGAGAGCGACCTGACGATCAGCTGGTACATGTACCACATCAAAGCGCTGGTCGCGCTGCTTAACGACGACATCAATCAGTACGTGACCCGGGTGGCGGAAGCCTCCGAACAGCGGGCGGCGCAGAGCCATCGGGAGCTGCGCTCCATCAGCATGTTTATTCTGCTTTCCGCGCTGCTGGCGCTGGCGATCACCGGCTGCGCCGGGTGGTACATCTACCGTAACCTGGGCTCTAACCTGACCGCTATCTCGCGGGCGATGTCGCGGCTGGCTCAGGAAGAGCCGAACGTCTCGGTGCCGGCCCTGCAGCGGCGCGACGAGCTGGGCGAACTGGCGCGCGCCTTTAACGTTTTCGCGCGCAATACGGCGTCGCTGGAGCACACCACCCGGCTGCTGAAAGAGAAGACCACCCAGATGGAGATCGATAGGATTAAGCGTCAGGAGCTGGAGGAGGCGCTGTTGCACAGCCAGAAGATGAAGGCCGTCGGCCAACTGACCGGAGGCCTGGCGCATGATTTTAACAACCTGCTCGCGGTGATCATCGGCAGCCTTGAGCTGGTGGAGCCGAATGCGCAGGATGCGCCACGCCTCACCAGGGCGCTGAAGGCGGCGGAACGCGGGGCGCTTCTGACCCAGCGGCTGCTGGCCTTTTCGCGTAAGCAGGCTCTGCATCCCCAGGCGGTGGCGATGGCGCCGTTGCTGGAGAACCTCAGCGAGCTAATGCGTCACTCCCTGCCGGCGACCTTGAGCCTGGAGATTGAGGCGCAGTCGCCGGCGTGGCCGGCATGGATAGACGTCGGCCAGCTGGAAAACGCCCTGATTAACCTGGTGATGAACGCCCGCGACGCCATGGCCGGGCGCGCGGGCGTCATTAAAATTCGTACCTGGAATCAGCGGGTCACCCGCAGCAGCGGCCAGCGGCAGGATATGGTGGCTCTGGAGGTGATCGATCACGGCTGCGGCATGTCGCAGGCGGTGAAAGCCCGGGTGTTTGAACCCTTCTTTACCACTAAAGCCACCGGCAGCGGCAGCGGCCTGGGGCTGTCGATGGTGTATGGCTTTGTGCGCCAGTCGGGCGGCCGGGTGGCGCTGGAGAGCGCGCCGGGGCAGGGGACGACGGTGCGGCTGCAGCTGCCGCGGGCGATGACCGAGGTAGAGAAGGCGGCGGTGCCGGTGGAAGACGAACCAATCCCGGCGGGAGAACGGCTGGCGCTGGTGCTGGAAGATGAAGAGGATGTTCGCCAGACGCTGTGCGAACAGCTGCATCAGCTGGGCTGGCTGACGCTGGAAACCGCCAGCGGGGAAGAGGCGCTGCAGCTGCTGGAGGCCTCGCCGGATATTGCCCTGTTGATTAGCGATCTGATGCTGCCCGGCGGGCTGAGCGGCGCCGATGTGATCCATACCGCGCGCCGCCGCTTTCCGGCGCTGCCGGTGCTGCTGATCAGCGGTCAGGATTTGCGCCCGGCGCAGAACCCGGCCCTGCCGGAGGTGGAGTGGCTGCGTAAGCCCTTTACCCGCGCTCAACTGGCGCAGGCGCTGAGTGCAGCGTACGCGAGGATTTGAGATTCCTCCGCTACCCGGGCGGCATGCCGATGATTAAGGTAGCGGCAGGACTCTGATGAGATTGGCCCCGATGAAACGTTACGCAATCGCACTGCTCTTTTGCACTCTGTCGCTGACCAGCCTGGCCGCCCGCGCCGATATTATCGATGACGCGATCGGCAATATTCAGCAAGCCATTAACGACGCCTATAACCCGGGTAGCAGTCGCTCTGATGACGACGACAGATACGATGACGATGGCCGGTATGATGACGGGCGCTATCAGGGAAGTCGCCAGCAGAGCCGTGACAGCCAGCGTCAGCATGACGATCGGCAACGCCAGCTGGACGATCGCCGCCGTCAGCTGGATGAACGCCAGCGCCAGCTCGATCGCGATCGCCGCCAGTTAGAAAGCGATCAGCGTCGTCTGGACGATGACTATTGATCGCCCCGCAGCAGACCGACGCCTAATCCAGCACGATTTCCATCCCGTCATAACCCGCTTCGAAACCTTCCGGTAGCGGGTTATCCATCATCCAGACGTCAAACTGATGGCTGATATGGGTGAGGATCACCCGCGGACAGCCTATCGCCTGGTTAAGGGCGCGAACGGTATTGAAATCGTTATGGTTACGCGGGGTCTGCGCCCGCGGCTCATGGCTGCAGTCGATGATCATCGCCTGCGGGCGGTTGCTGAGTAAAAACTTCAGCGTCTTGTCCGGCAGCCCGGCGGTATCCGAGAGCCAGGCTACCCGACTGTGGGCCGACTCCAGCAGATAACCGAAGGTGAGCTTCGAATGGTTGAGCGGCAGGGGCGTTACCCGCAGGCCCTGCAGCTCAAACACCACAAACGGCGTGACGGTATGGCTGAAGTCGAGCAGGCCGGGGTGCTTGAGCAGATCGTCGCAGCCGGCGTCGTCCGGCGGGCCGTAGACCGGGATCGGCGCGCCCACGCCCCAGCGCAGCGGAAACAGCCCCTGCACATGATCCAGGTGATAGTGGGTTAGCAGCACCTGCTGAAAGCTGCCGGCGGGATGATGTTCCATCAGATCCGGTCTGCCGGCGTCCAGCAGCGTCACTGCGCTGTTGAACGTCACCACCCCGCTACAGGGGCGTCGGCGATGGCTTTCCTCGCGGCGGGCGCGGCGGCAGGCCGCGCAATCGCAGCCAAAGGCCGGCACCAGCTGAGCGCCGCCGGTGCCGGTTAAGCGGAGGGTCAGGCTCATCGTGTCACCTTTGGTTTATACCAGCGGATCCGCTTCGCGCACCGCGTGGCTGCGCAGCAGGCGGAAAAATTCATCGACCGATTGTCGGAGACTGCCGTCGTTATTCAGCGTCAGGCAATCGTCCGGCTTATAGCGCGCGGCGCGGTCCAGACGCTGGGCGATATCCACCGCATTTTCCCGGCCGCGCTGCTCCAGCCGCTGGCGCAGCACCGGCGGCGAGACGGCGAGACAGATCGGCACCAGCACCTCGCCGTAGCGTTCCCGCGCCAGCGCCAGATGGGCGCGGGAGCCATTGGCCACCACGTCGAAGCCGGCGTGCAGCCACAGGTCGATCTCCACGCCAATGCCATAGTAAGTATGGTTGGCGTGCCAGCTGAGGGCAAAGAGATGCTGCTCGGCGCGGGTAAAAAATTCATGTTCGCTGAGGGCGATATGGTTTTCGTTACCGGCGTTAAAGGGCCGGGTAATGTAACGATGCGCCACCAGCAGCTGCGGGTGCTCGCGCTGGCGCAGCGCCGCCAGCAGGCTGTCTTTCCCGGAGCCGGAGGGGCCCACCAGCCAGATCAGTTTTCCCGGCATTAAAAGACCCTCCTTCCCTGGCGCCAGACATGGTCGATGTGGACATGCTCGCCGCGACGGTGCGCCAGCACCAGGTCGGCGCGTTTCCCCTCGGCGATGACGCCGCGATCGTCAAGGCCCAGCGCCTGCGCCGGATGTTTGCTGACCAGACGGATCGCCTGCGCCAGGGTGAAGGCGTTATCCTCGGCGTCGGCGATGCGGAATGCGGCATCCAGCAGGCTGGCGGGATAGTAGTCGGAAGAGAGAATGTCGAGCAAACCGTGGTTCGCCAGCAGGTGGGCGGCGACGTTGCCGGAGTGGGAACCGCCGCGCACGATATTCGGCGCCCCCATCAGGACGTGCATCCCGTGCTGACGTGAAGCCTGCGCCGCGGCCAGGGTGGTGGGAAACTCGGCGATGACGCTACCCAGCTGGTGGGATTCAGCCACATGCGCCTCGGTGGCGTCGTCGTGGCTGGCGAGGGCGATACGGCGGGCGCGGCACATGGCGGCGATGGTCTGGCGATTGGGCTGCGACCAGGTGGCGGCCAGAGCCATCTGCTCGGCTTCAAAACGGTCCATTTCGTCATGCGTCAGATGATATTTTCCCTGATAGTAATCGCGGTACTTGCTGCGATCGGCGTACTGACGCTGGCCGGGCGAGTGGTCCATCAGAGAGACCATGCTCACCGACTCGCGGTCGATCAGCTTTTCAAACAGCGGCAGCGTGGTGTGATGCGGCAGCTCGCAGCGCAGGTGCAGACGGTGCTCTGCGCGGTTAAGACCGCGCTTTTGCGTCTCTTCCACCGCATTGACCATCTTCTCCAGATTCTCAAGACGATCGCCGCCATCGCGCACGTCGCCAATCGCCACGGCGTCCAGCACGGTGGTGATGCCGCTGGCGACCATCATTGCGTCGTGGCTGCTCATCGCCGAGTGGGCCGGCCAGTCTACCTTCGGCCGCGGGGTAAAGAACTTGTCGAGGTTATCGGTATGCAGCTCGATAAGGCCCGGCAGCAGCCAGCCGCCTTCCCCATCCAGCGCCTGCGGCAGCCGGCTCTGGCTTTCAGCGAAGGCGAGAATGCGACCGTCCTGGACTTCCAGCGAACCGTGGACCACGTCATCGTCGAGAACCAGTTTTACGTTATTGATAATCATGCTGTTATTCCCATGGGGTGCAGCCGGTCGGCGACCTGACGGCGTACCCCTTCGTCATGGAAAATCCCGACGATGGCCGCGCCGCGCGCTTTGGCATCGTGGATCAGGTCGACCACGGCAGCACTGTTTTTGCCATCCAGTGAGGCGGTGGGTTCATCGAGGAGCAGGATCGGATAGTCGACCGCAAAACCGCGGGCGATATTGACCCGTTGCTGTTCGCCGCCGGAAAAGGTCGACGGCGCAAGGTGCCACAGACGTTGCGGAACGTTGAGGCGGGTCAGCAGCTGGGCGGCTTTGGCGGCGCTCGCTTCACGCGGCGTCCCGAGATCGAGCAGCGGCTGCATCACCACCTCCAGCGCCGAAATACGCGGGATCACCCGTAGAAACTGGCTGACCCAGCCGATGGTGGTTTTGCGCACTTCCAGCACCTTGCGCGGCGTGGCGGTGACCAGGTCCACCCATTCGTCGCCGTGGCGGATATGAATATGGCCGCTGTCCGGCAGATAGTTGGCGTACAGCGAACGCAGCAGGGTCGATTTGCCGCTGCCGGAGTGACCGTGGAGCACCACGCACTCCCCGGCGTTAACGGTCAGCGAGGCGTCGGCCAGCACCGGCAGACGCACGCCGTGCTGCTGGTGCAGAACAAAGGTTTTATGGACGTTTTCAACGCGGATCATGTTAGCTCTCACGAGGTTGGGTTGCCGGGTGGCGCTTCGCTTACCCGGCCTACGAATAACGCACCTGTGGGCCGGGTAAGGCGCAGCCGCCACCCGGCAAAACAGCATTAATTCTGCAACACCGACGACACCAGCAGCTGGGTATAAGGATGGTGCGGATCGTCGAGCACCCGGTCGGTTAAGCCACTTTCCACCACCTGGCCCTGCTTCATTACCAGCAGTCGGTTCGCCAGCAGGCGGGCGACGCCGAGATCGTGGGTAACAATCACTACCGCCAGATTCAGCTCCACCGCCAGGCCACGCAGCAGATCAAGCAGCCGCGCCTGCACGGACACATCCAGCCCGCCGGTGGGTTCATCCATAAACACCAGCTTCGGCTGGGTGACCAGATTGCGGGCAATCTGCAGACGCTGCTGCATGCCGCCGGAGAAGGTGGTGGGCAGGTCGTCGATGCGCGAGGGCGGGATCTCCACCTCCTGCAGCCACTTTTCAGCGGTGGCGCGAATGTTGCCGTAGTGGCGGGCGCCGGTGGCCATCAGCCGTTCGCCGATGTTGCCCCCGGCGGAGACCTGGCGACGCAGACCGTCCATTGGGTGCTGATGCACCACCCCCCATTCGGTGCGCAGCAGGCGGCGGCGTTCGGCTTCGCTCATGGCGTACAGCGAGCGCTGCTGGTACAGCACCTCGCCCCGCTGCGGCGTCAGGCGGGCGGAGATTGCCTTCAGCAGGGTGGTTTTACCGGAGCCGGACTCGCCGACGATGCCGAGCACTTCTCCCGGCCACAGCTCGAAGGAGACATCGCGAAAACCTTTATCCGGGGCGTAGAGATGGGTCAGGTTATTCACAGCAAGTAATGGCTGGTTCATTTTTTCTGCCCCTCGCTCTGCTGGCGGCAATAGTCGGTATCGGAGCAGACAAACATCCGCTGGCCGCTGTCATCCAGCACCACTTCGTCGAGGTAGCTGTGGCGCGAGCCGCAGATGGCGCAGGGTTCATCCCACTCCTGGACGGTAAATGGGTGGTCGTCGAAATCGAGACTCTCCACCGGGGTATAGGGCGGCACGGCGTAGATCCGCTTTTCGCGCCCGGCGCCGAACAGCTGCAGCGCCGGCATCATATGCATTTTCGGGTTATCGAATTTCGGGATCGGCGAGGGATCCATCACGTAGCGGCCATTGACCTTCACCGGGTAGGCGTAGGTGGTGGCGATATGGCCGAAGCGGGCAATATCTTCATACAGTTTCACCTGCATCACGCCGTACTCTTCCAGGGCGTGCATGGTGCGGGTTTCGGTTTCACGCGGCTCGATAAAGCGCAGCGGCTCCGGGATCGGCACCTGGTAGATCAGGATCTGATCCTCCACCAGCGGCGTCTCCGGGATGCGATGGCGGGTCTGGATCAGGGTGGCGTCTTCGGTACGCTCGGTGGTGGCGACGCCGGTAACACGCTTAAAGAACTGACGAATCGACACCGCGTTGGTGGTGTCATCGGCGCCCTGGTCAATCACCTTCAGCACGTCGTTCTCGCCGATGACGCTGGCGGTCAACTGGATGCCGCCAGTGCCCCAGCCGTAGGGCATCGGCATTTCGCGACCGCCGAACGGCACCTGGTAGCCGGGAATGGCTACCGCTTTGAGAATAGCCCGGCGGATCATGCGCTTGGTTTGCTCGTCGAGATAAGCAAAGTTATAGCCAGTCAGTGGGTTAGCCACGTTCGTTCTCCCGTTGCAGGCGTTTCAGCAGCGCCAGTTCGGCCTGGAAATCGACATAGTGCGGCAGCTTCAGATGCGAGACGAAGCCGGCGGCTTCAACGTTATCGGCGTGGGCCAGCACAAACTCTTCATCCTGGGCGGGACCGGCAATCTCTTCGTCATAGTCCGCCGCCTGCAGGGCGCGGTCGACGAGGGCCATGGCCATCGCTTTGCGCTCGCTCATGCCGAAGGTCAGACCGTAGCCGCGGGTGAAGTGCGGCGGCTCATCCTGCGGGGCGACGAAGCCGTTGACCATTTCGCATTCGGTGAGCAGCAGCTCGCCAATATTGACGCTAAAGCCCAGCTCTTCCGGGACAATCTCCACCTGCACGTAGCCGCTGCGGATCTCGCCGGCAAACGGATGGTTGCGGCCATAGCCGCGCTGAGTCGAATAGGCCAGCGCCAGCAGGTAGCCTTCATCGCCGCGCATTAGCTGCTGCAGGCGCGAAGAACGTGAGCAGGGGTAGACCGGCGGGGTGCGGGTGATATCGTCGGGCGGTGTGCCGCGATCTTCCTCGGCCTTCGCCAGACCCTGCTGCGTGAGCAGGCTAAAGACGTGCGGCGTCGGCTGCGTGTCGCACTCGGCTTGCTGCACAGAAGGCGCTTCGCCGTTTGCCAGCAGGGTAAAATCGAGCAGGCGGTGGGTGTAGTCGTAAGTGGGGCCCAGCAGCTGGCCGCCGGGGATATCTTTGTACACTGCCGAGATGCGGCGTTCGAGACGCATTTTGGCGGTGTCGATCGGTTCGCTAACCGCCAGCCGCGGCAGGGTGGTGCGGTAGGCGCGCAGCAGGAAGATCGCTTCGACGTTATCGCCGCTGGCCTGTTTGAGCGCCAGCGCCGCCAGTTCGCGGTCGGCGATGCCGCCCTCGGTCATCACCCGGTCCACCGCCAGATTGAGCTGTTCGCCTATCTGGTCAACGCTCAGTTCGGGAAGCCGTCCATCGCCCCGTCGTTTCTGTTCCTGTAAGGCGTGAGCGGCGCGGATCGCCTTCTCGCCGCCCTTGACGGCAACGTACATTTAGCAAACCTCCACGTGAGTGGTGCGCGGGATCGCCAGCAGGCGCTCGCCGCAGGTGAGGATCAGATCAATGCCCAGCGGGAACGGGTGTGGGCGCTCCGTCAGTTCGTCAATGATGCAGTCCGGCAGCTGAGGGGCGATCATTCGCTCTTCGGCAATGCCCGCCCCGGTCAGGCGCAGCATGCGTCCGCCGCTAAGGCTGGCGAGCTGAACGATCAGCGTGACGCCGGTCTCCGGGGCGGTGACGGTGCCAGCGGAGAGGACGTTGAGCTGCTCGGCGCTGATGCCGTCATTGGCGACGGCAAAGACCGCCTGCTGCGGCTGGTCCACCAGCGGCGCGCCGGTATGAAAGCGCAGATTCTGTCCCACCAGATCGTTATGCAGAGCGCTGGCGAGCCAGACCGGCGTTTCGCGATCGGCAAGGGTCAATAGCAGGCTGGTGGAAGCGACGTTCAGCGGCTGCCAGCCGTGCTGTAACTGCTGCAGGGAGACAATCACCCCCGGCTCGCTCATCGCTTTCAGCAGGCGACGAAAACTGTGTTGGGCATCCTGCACAGCCAGGGAAAAAGCGGGTTGTAAGGTCATGCGTTATCTCCGCGAACCAGGGTAAAGAAGTCGACCCGGCTGGCGTTGACTTCGGCGCGTCGGGCTTCAATGCGCGCGCTGCGTAGCGCTTCCAGCGGGGTTATCAGGGTTTCCATTAAATTGTGAAAATGGCGGGGTGACTGCAGCAGGGCGTCGATGGCCGCGCAGCGTTCGGCGTGCGGGCGGTCGCGGCCTAAGATCCAGCTGTAGCCGAGCGTTCCGTCGGCCAGACGTACCGCGGCGCGGGTGAGCGTGGCGTCGCCGGCGAAGAAACGGTCGCCGATACCGCCCATCCGGGCCTGAAGCTGCACCAGGCCAGTCTCGGGAGTGCGGATCAGTTCATACTCCGGCGCCAGCTGCAGGGAGTGCATGCGCGCCAGAAGATCTTGCGGTTCACTGTGGGCCAGCACGGACATCCAGCGCTGGCGGGTGGCGGTATCGAAGTGCATTCAGTGCTCCATGGTGAATTCAATCATGTCGGCGCGGGTGAGGCTGACGGAGTATTCGGTGGCGGCCTGCTCGCCCTGGCGGCTGTTGAGGGTGCGGACGCAGAGCAGCGGCGCCATATTGGGGATCTCCAGCAGTTTGCTCTCTTTCGCCTGTGCGCGACGGGCGCTGATTTTGGTGCGCACCCGGGTCAGTTCGACGTCAAGCCGATCGCGCAGCAGGTCGTGCAGCGAGCCGTGGCTGAAGGTCTGTAACACCGGCCAGAAGCGCAGGTCGGCGAAGTAGTGGTCAATCAGGCACAGGGCGACGCCATTGACCCGGCGCAGGGTGCGCAGATGAATGACGTTCTCGCCCTCGCTAATACCAAAGGCTTCGGCAACGTGCGCGCTGGCGGGGCGCAGTACCGACAGCAGTTTTTCGCTGGTGGGATCGCTGCCTTGTTCCAGCAGGTTTTGGCTGAAACGCGCCTGGGCGTTGAGCGGGTAATCGATCGGCCGCATCAGCACCAGCACGCCCACGCCCTGACGGCGTTGTACCCAGCCGCGCTCAACCAGCTGGTCGATCGCCCGGCGCAGGGTGTGGCGGTTAACGTCGAAGCGCGTCGCCAGCTGCTGCTCGGCGGGCAGATAGTCACCGCAGCGATAGTGGTGGCGCAACTCCTGCTCAAGCCGGGCGGCGATTTCCTGATAGCGCGTGGGATAACTGGTCGGATGTCTGGACAGGTGCATGGTCATCAAGCCTCACACAGCATAGGCGAGGAGCTTCCTCGCGTTGTGAGCCGATCCTGACCGGTTTATGTTGCAGTTCGGTTAAGTGATGATGACTAAAGGATGAAGAGTTAATGCCAGACGGATGACAGGGCGGCCAGGCCGCCCTGGCGGGGTCAGCCTTGTTTGACCACGTTGATCATCCAGGGAACGCCAAAGCGATCCACGACTTTGCCGAAGCCGTGGGCCCAGAAGGTTTCCTGCCAGGCCATCTCAATGCGTCCGCCGACCGCCAGCGCTTCGAACCAGCGCTGACCTTCAGCGACATCCCTGGGATCGAGGACGAGGGTGAAGCCGGCGTAGTGTACATCGGGCCCGAAGGCGCTGTCGCTTAGCATCAGCTCGCCGTTGCCGATGCGCAGGCTGGCGTGGGCGATGGCGTCATTCGCCATCTTCTGGCCAGACGGGCAGCCGTCAGAGGCTTCCTGCGCCGAAGGCGGCATTTCGCCAAAGGTCATTTTAAACATCAGCTCCGCGCCCAGCGTCTGCTGATAGAAAGCGATCGCCTCGGCGCAGTTGCCCGCAAAGGCAAGGTAGGGACTTAAGGACATGGTGAATACCTCAGTGACCGTAACCCGTAAAGCGTAGTCGCCCGCAGCGGGATTGAGCCAGACGGCAGCGCGAAAATGGGGTGGGAATACCGCTGCAGGGGGCTGCATAAATAGCGGCGGCTGGCCGGATAAATAACCGGATACGCAGGGAGGCGAGGGACCGTCAGGATATCGGGAGCGGCGACGGCGATAGGGGAAAATAATCGCGTCGCCTGCCCGGAAATAAATCAGTTCTTTTTGACGAATTCAGATTTCAGCTTCATCGGGCCAAAACCGTCAATTTTGCAGTCAATATTGTGATCGCCTTCGACCAGGCGGATATTCTTCACTTTGGTGCCGATTTTCAGCATCGAAGAGCTGCCTTTAACCTTCAGATCCTTCACTACCGTGACGCTGTCGCCATCGGCCAGTAAATTGCCGTTGGCATCTTTAACGATCAGAACGTCGGTTTCTTCCGTGGCTTCGGCAGGGTTCCACTCATGGGCGCATTCCGGGCAGATGTACATGCCGTTGTCTTCATAAGTGTAAGTCGAATCGCATTTTGGGCAGTGTGGCAGTTGCATGACGTTCCTCGTGATGTCGTCGAAAAACAGGACGTTGGTCCTTTAAACAGTGGCTGAGAGCCGAAAGTGGGTGTGATTATAGCGCAATCACCCACTTTTGTCGGGTGTTTTTTTGATAAAAAATAGCCGTGGTGTTATTCCGGGAAGAAGCGAATAAACGCTGAAATTAACCGCCCGAGGTGGAGCAAAATCGACGAAATAATTTCCGGGCGATCGGCAGGAAATGAACTTATTTATTTTTCGACACTCTGTAATTAGGCGGTAAATTTATGTGAAGTTGATCGCAGATATAAACACTGTTAGGGTAAAAAAGGGGAGCAGGTCAATTTCATCAATTATCACGATGAGCCGCTCTATTTATTCACCAGTAGCCAGAGCAGGCGTCAACAGGTTCGGTTGTACATTCTGTCAGCAGACAGTGCAGGCAAACCTGCTACGCTTGAAATGAGGAGCACAGCAATTCACCGCTCCTGACGCACGATGCGAATGGCTTTGCCATTCGGCGAAGAGGCGTGCACTCAAGGCGGAGTAGCAGAGGAAAAATATGCTTAAAAGGAAAAAAATAAAGCCCATCACCCTTAAGGATGTGACCATCATCGACGATGGTAAACTGAAAAAGGCGATCACCGCGGCCTCCCTGGGCAACGCGATGGAGTGGTTCGATTTCGGCGTCTACGGCTTTGTGGCCTACGCCTTAGGTAAAGTCTTCTTCCCCGATGCCAACCCAAGCGTGCAGATGATTGCCGCACTCGGTACCTTTTCCGTTCCATTTTTAATACGTCCGCTGGGCGGCCTGTTCTTCGGGATGCTGGGCGATAAATATGGTCGGCAGAAAATTCTCGCGATAACTATCGTGATCATGTCGATAAGTACTTTCTGTATCGGCCTTATTCCTTCGTATGCCACGATAGGTATCTGGGCGCCGATCCTGCTGCTGCTGTGTAAAATGGCGCAGGGTTTCTCGGTCGGTGGTGAATATACCGGGGCATCGATCTTCGTCGCGGAATACTCCCCTGACCGTAAACGCGGGTTTATGGGCAGCTGGCTGGACTTTGGCTCCATCGCCGGGTTTGTGATGGGGGCTGGCGTGGTGGTCCTGATCTCCAGCGTAGTGGGGGAACAGAACTTCCTTGAGTGGGGTTGGCGTATCCCGTTCTTCCTGGCGCTGCCGTTAGGCATCATCGGGCTCTATCTGCGCCATGCGCTGGAAGAAACCCCGGCGTTCCAGCAGCATGTGGACACCATGGAGCAGGGCGACCGTGAAGGTCTGCAGGACGGGCCGAAGGTCTCCTTTAAAGAGATTGCCACGAAGCACTGGCGCAGCCTGCTGACCTGTATCGGTCTGGTGATTTCCACCAACGTGACCTATTACATGCTGCTGACCTACATGCCGAGCTACCTGTCGCATAACCTGCACTACTCGGAAGACCATGGGGTGCTGATCATCATCGCCATCATGGTCGGGATGCTGTTTGTGCAGCCGGTTATCGGCATGCTCAGCGACCGTTTCGGCCGCCGTCCGTTTATCCTGATTGGTAGCGTGGCGCTGTTTGCCCTGTCGATCCCGGCCTTCATTATGATCAACAGCAACGTGATTGGCCTGATCTTCGCCGGCCTGCTGCTGCTGGCGGTGGTGCTGAACTGCTTTATCGGGGTGATGGCCTCCTCGCTGCCGGCGATGTTCCCGACGCATATCCGCTTCAGCGCCCTGGCCAGCGCCTTTAACATCTCGGTGCTGATTGCCGGTCTGACGCCAACCCTGGCGGCGTGGCTGGTGGAAACCACGCAGAACCTGATGATGCCGGCGTACTACCTGATGGTGATCGCCATGGTGGGTATGGCCACGGGCCTGTCGATGAAAGAGACCGCTAACCGTCCGCTGAAAGGAGCGACCCCGGCGGCATCGGACATCCAGGAAGCGAAAGAAATCCTTGGCGAGCACTACGATAACATCGAACAAAAAATCGAAGATATCGATCAGGAGATTGCCGATCTGCAGGCAAAACGGTCGCGACTGGTGCAGCAGCATCCGCGTATCAACGACTAACCGTTTTTCACGATAAACCATGCCGCCTGGGGAAACCCCGGCGGCATTTTTTATGCCTCCGGCAGGGCCAGACCGTGACGACGCTGTTGGCTAAGTTTACGGTACTGCTGCGGCGGCATCCCCACGTAGCGGGTAAAGGTGCTGTAGAAACGGCTGCTGGAGCGGAAACCGGCGGTGAGGGCGATATCCAGGATGGTCTTGTCGGTATCGCTCAGCAGCGCCCGCACGTGATTGATACGCATGGCGGTAATGTACTGCTTCATGGTTTGCTGCATCACTCTCTGGAATACCCCCATCGCATAGTTCGGGTTGAGCTTAACGTGCTCGGCGACGGCATTGACGGTCAGCGCCTGGTCGTAGTGGGCGGCGATAAATTCCAGCATCTGGCTGACATAAAACTGCGCATGGCGCGAGACGCTGTTCTTATGGGTGCGCGAGGTTTTGTTGACCAGAATCGGCTGCCAGCCGGCGAGGCTCAGCCGCTTCAGCATCAGGGCGATTTCATCGATCGCCAGCTGGCGAATCTGTTCATTGTCGTGGTTCAGCTCCTGCTGCCAGCGGCGCACCTCGAAGGCGCTCAGCTGCTGGGCGGCGAGGGATTTAATCACCATCCCGTGAGTGACGTGGTTGATCAGCTCCCGGTCCAGCGGCCATGAGAGAAACAGATGCATCGGCAGGTTAAAGATCGCCATCTGCTGGCAATCCCCCGGGCGGGTCAACTGATGCGGCGTACAGGCCCAGAACAGAGTGATATAGCCTTTCTCTATGCGCACCACTTCGTTATTAATCAAATATTCCACGTCGCCATCGAACGGCACGTTGACCTCCACCTGGCCGTGCCAGTGGCTGGTAGGCATGGCGTGCGGCGGGCGCAGCTCGATATCCATACGCTGATACTCAGAGTAGAGCGCCAGCGGGCTGCGGCTCTGCTTTTCATCGCTGCTGCACATAAAGGGATCGGGGGGCAGGGAGGTGAAGCGGTATTCCATCGTTAGCGTATTCCTGAATTGTCAGAGTGGCTGCATTTTTCGCCAGAACTGACGACAGCTTAGCGGAAGAATCGGCCCATTTTCTCTCCTTTTTGCGCAATCTGTTCCCGAAAACTCAGATTTTGTGGCGCTTAATGGCCGATCTGAGCTTTCGGGAATGCTCCGGTTGGAACAGGGCAGCGCAACGCTGAACGGCGTGCCACTCTGCAAGGGTTCAATGACCTGATGGAGAGAGCGTAATGACCGCCCCAAAAATTACCTTTATCGGCGCCGGTTCGACGGTGTTCGTTAAAAATATTCTCGGTGATGTTTTCCAGCGCCCGGCGCTGAAATCGGCGCATGTCGCGCTGATGGATATCGATGACACCCGGCTGGAAGAGTCGCATACCGTGGTGCGCAAGCTGATGGATTCCGTCGGCGCGAAGGGCGAAATCAGCTGCCATCGCGATCGCAAAACCGCCCTGCAGGGCGCTGATTTCGTTGTGGTCGCCTTCCAGATTGGCGGCTATGAGCCCTGTACCGTCACTGATTTTGAGGTCTGTAAACGCCATGGCCTGGAGCAGACCATCGCCGATACGCTGGGTCCGGGGGGCATTATGCGCGCCCTGCGCACCATACCTCATCTATGGGCTATCTGCGACGACATGACCGAGGTCTGCCCGGACGCCACCCTGCTTAACTACGTCAACCCAATGGCGATGAACACCTGGGCCATCTACGCCCGCTACCCGCATATTAAACAGGTTGGCCTGTGCCACTCGGTGCAGGGAACGGCGGAAGAACTGGCGCGCGATCTTGACCTCAACCCGGCGGATTTACGCTACCGCTGCGCCGGGATTAACCATATGGCGTTCTATCTCTCGCTGGAGAAAAAGCTCGCCGACGGCAGCTATGTCAACCTTTATCCCGACCTGCTGCAGGCCTACGCTGACGGGCGCGCGCCGAAGCCTAACCTGCACGGCAACCCGCGCTGCGAAAACATCGTCCGCTATGAGATGTTCAAAAAGCTCGGCTACTTTGTGACCGAGTCGTCGGAGCATTTTGCCGAATACACGCCATGGTTTATCAAGCCGGGCCGCGAGGACCTTATCGCCCGCTATAAAGTGCCGCTGGATGAATACCCGAAACGCTGCGTCGAGCAACTGGCCAACTGGCATCAGGAGCTGGAGAGCTATCAGCGCGGCGAGCGCATCGAGGTGAAGCCATCCCGCGAGTATGCCAGCACCATCATGAACGCCATCTGGACCGGCGAGCCAAGCGTGGTGTATGGCAACGTACGCAATGACGGCCTTATCGACAACCTGCCGCAGGGCTGCTGCGTGGAAGTGGCTTGCCTGGTGGACGCCAACGGCATTCAGCCGACCAAAATGGGTGCGCTGCCGGCGCATCTGGCGGCGCTGATGCAGACCAACATCAACGTGCAGACGCTGCTCACGGAGGCGATCCTCACCGAAAATCGCGATTACGTCTATTACGCCACGATGATGGATCCGCACACCGCTGCGGTGCTGGGGATCGAAGAGATCTACGCGCTGGTGGACGATCTGATCGCCAGCCACGGCGACTGGCTGCCGTCCTGGCTGCATCGTTAATCTTCTCATGCCGCCGGGGGCAACGACCCGGCGGCGTCCTGCATGCTCTATCAAACACTGAAGGAGGCGCTGGCGACAGCGACCTGTACCCTATGAGTATTTCAATGACAACAAAGCTCAGCTACGGATTTGGTGCCTTTGGTAAAGATTTCGCTATCGGTATCGTCTACATGTATCTGATGTATTACTACACCGATATTGTTGGACTGTCGGTTGGGGTGGTCGGCATCTTGTTTCTGGTGGCGCGGATCCTCGATGCGATAGCCGATCCGATCATGGGTTGGATCGTGAATTGTACGCGATCGCGATGGGGGAAATTCAAACCGTGGATCCTGATTGGCACGATAACCAACTCGGTAGTGCTGTATATGCTGTTCAGCGCCCATCACTTCTCCGGCGGGGCGTTGCTGGCATGGGTGTGGCTGACCTATCTGCTGTGGGGGTTCACCTACACCATCATGGATGTGCCGTTCTGGTCGCTGGTGCCGACCATTACACTTGATAAACGCGAACGTGAACAGCTGGTGCCGTATCCACGCTTTTTCGCCAGCCTGGCGGGATTCGTCACTGCCGGCGTCACGCTGCCGTTTGTCAGCGCCGTGGGCGGCGCCGACCGCGGTTTCGGTTTCCAGATGTTCACCCTGGTGTTGATCGCCTTCTTCGTGGTTTCCACCCTCGTCACGCTGCGCAACGTCCACGAGGTTTACTCCTCGGATAGCGGCGTGAGCGAGGATGCCAGCCATCTCTCACTGCGCCAGATGGTGGCGCTGATCTATAAAAACGATCAGCTGGCCTGCCTGTTGGGCATGGCGCTGGCCTATAACACGGCGGCGAATATTATCGCTGGCTTTGCGATTTACTACTTTACCTACGTGATTGGCAGCGCGGAGATGTTCCCGTATTACATGTCCTACGCCGGCGCGGCGAACCTGCTGACGTTAGTGCTGTTTCCGCGGCTGGTGAAAGGGCTGTCGCGGCGCATTCTGTGGGCGGGCGCTTCGATCATGCCGGTGCTGGGCTGCGGCGTGCTGTTGCTGATGGCGCTGAGCGGGGTCTACAACGTCGCGCTGATTTCGCTGGCCGGCGTGCTGTTGAATATCGGCACCGCGCTGTTCTGGGTGCTGCAGGTTATTATGGTGGCCGATACCGTCGACTACGGCGAATATACGATGAACATCCGCTGCGAAAGTATCGCCTATTCGGTGCAGACGCTGGTGGTGAAAGCGGGCTCGGCGTTCGCGGCCTGGTTTATCGCCATCGTGCTCGGTATCATCGGTTATGTGCCGAATGTGGCCCAGTCGTCCCAGACGCTGCTGGGGATGCAAGCGATTATGATAGCGCTGCCGACGCTCTTTTTTGCCCTGACGCTGTTTCTCTATTTCCGCTATTACAAGCTCAACGGCGATATGCTGCGTCGCATTCAGATTCACCTGCTGGATAAATATCGCCGGGTACCGGAAAATGTGGCTGAGCCGGAACGGCCCATTGTGGTACCCAACCAGGTGTAAAAAGCGTTCAAAAACCGCTGACGAAAGAGGGGAGGGATGCTCTCTTTTTGGACAAAAATGAGCGTCGAAAACGGGCAAAAAGAGAAAAACGTATTTCTCTAATTTATCTCAAAATGGTCTCTTTTTATGCGCACGGAGTTGCTATTGGCTCCATTTGTTCTCAAATAAAACTCAGAATCGTCTCTTTTTCGTGCTCTTGCGCTGCTTTTTAACTCTTGCTACGCTTGTTGGGTGTTACATTTTTCTCTTATTTGTCTCAGTGATGGAGCAATGCGATGCGCATTTTTATCGATGATGGTTCAACCAATATCAAAATGCTGTGGGAGCAAGATGGCGAAACTTTCACCCATATCAGCCCCAACAGTTTTAAACGCGGCTGGTCTGCCACCTTCGGTTCCGGGAAGCCCTTTAACTACACCGTGGATGATGAAAAGTACTCATTCGACCTGATCACTCCCGATGCGCTCCCGACCAATAATATTGACTGGCAGTACAGCCCGTTGAACTCCATCGCTGTCCATCACGCGCTGCTGACCAGCGGTCTTGAGCCACAGGACGTCGAAATCGTCGTGACGCTGCCGCTGACTGAATTTTATGACGAGGATGCGCAATATCGCCTCGACAACATTGAGCGCAAGAAAAAGAGCTTGCTGCGCGACGTTAAGCTGAATAAAGGCGTGGTCTTCAACATCACCAAAGTCACCGTGCGCCCGGAATCGATTCCAGCGGGCATTAGCCTGTGTGATGAACTCAAGCCCTCCCATTCGGTGTTGATTATCGACCTCGGCGGCACCACGCTCGATATCTCGATGGTAGCCGGGCAGATGACCTCGGTTTCGCGCATTTACGGCGACCCGAAGCTGGGCGTATCGCTGGTGACCGACGCCGTTAAGCTGGCGCTGGCGCGGGCTAACACCGATACCTCAAGCTATAACGTCGATCAGATCATTATCAATCGCCATGACGAAGAGTATCTAACCGATAACATTAACGATCCGGATGCGGTTTCTGAGGTGAAGAAGGTAATCAATAACAGCATCGAACGTCTGACCACCCGCGTCCTGACGGCTATCGATAGCTTTAAAGGCTACTCGCATGCCATCGTGATTGGCGGCGGCGCGCCGCTGGTGGCCGATGCCATTCGTGAACGTATGGGCCTGCGTGAGGACCGTTTCGTGGTGGCTGAAGAGCCGCAGTTCGCCCTGGTGCGTGGTCTGAAAATTATTGGCTAAGGAGCGTCTATGACTCTGGAACGCAGAAAAGTGCTGATTTACCTGCGCCCGGATATCAGCGCCAGCGAGCGCTTCGCGGACGCAAAAATTGAGGCCCACCACCGCGGCGACCGCGGCGATATGTCGCGCACGGCGCTGCTGGCGGGGCTGGCGTTAGGGGAAGTCGATAGCCGCTTGCCGTCGATGCTGGCGGCGCTGCTGGCGGAAGACACTAAACCGGAAACGCTGCGCAAGATGCTGGCCTCGTTCCTTGAGATCCAGCCGGCCTCTTCCGTCCCGGCAGCCGCGCCAGCGGCCGCCCCGGCTAAGGCGCCGGAGCCGCCCGCGCCGGTGAGCGAGAGCGTTTCGGCGCGCAACCTCGCCGGTTCGCTGCCGGATTAAGCGCTTCCCCGGCGGCGCTGCGCTTGCGCGGGCCTACAAATCCAGTGCAAAGGGTGGGCCCAATGTCATTTGTAGGCCGGGTCAGGCGTAGCCGCCACCCGGCAGTAAGACGGTACGCCGCCACCCGGGATGTCGCCCCTATCCGTGGGCGAGAAAGCGGGCCAGGCGCTGCTGCAGCAGGCGATTTTCGCGGGTCAGCCGCGCGTTCTCATCCAGCAGGGTCAGCGCTACCGCGATCCCCGGCCAGTCCAGCTCCAGCTCGTTACGCAGGCGCACCGCGCGATGGACAATCGTCACCGCGCTGTCGTCGAACAGCCAGGTGTCCGCCTGCGGCTGGTGCGGTTCAATCATGCCTAAGCCGACAATCTCCGTCAGCTCCTCTTCCGACACCCCGGTACGCAGGCACAATTCGGTAATGGTAAACGTCACTGTTACTGTAGCCATCAGGCTTTCCCCCATGTCTTACGCGGATCGAAGCTGGCTTCGGCGGTGGCCAGCTGTTGCCAGAGCTCACGCGCTTTTTCATCTGGTTTTGGCGGCATCACAATTTTAATAACGGCGAACAAATCGCCGGTGTGGGTTTTGCTCACCAGCCCTTTGCCCTTGATACGCAGGCGCTGCCCTGCCTGGCTACCCGGCGGCACCGTCAGCAGAATGCTCTCTTTCAGGGTGGGCACCGTGACTTTGGCGCCCAGCGCGGCCTCCCACGGCGCCAGCGGCAGGACGATCTCCAGGTTATGTCCCACGATGTCGAACAGCGGGTGCGGGGCGATGTGGATCACCAGCCACAGATCGCCGTTCGGGCCGCCGTTTTCGCCCGGCGTCCCCTGGCCTTTCAGGCGGATACGCTGACCATCGACTACCCCGGCGGGGATCTTCACATTCAGCGTCTTCGGCGTTTCGCTTTCGATCATGCCGAACACGTTATACACCGGCAGGTTATAGCTGATGGTGCGGGTTTGCTCGGCCAGCGTCTCTTCAAGGAACACTGCGACCTCGATCTCCAGGTCGTGGCCGCGCGCCGCGTGCTGGCGGCGACGCTGATGCGCCTGCTGGCCAAACATGGAGGAGAAGATGTCGTCGAAATCCTGCTGGCTGTAGCTCTGCTCGTGGGTCTGCTGCTGGCGACCGAACCCGGGATCGTTGCGATGCTGCCAGAGCTGATCGTATTCCGCGCGCCGTTGCTCATCTTTCAGGACTTCCCAGGCTTCGGCGAGATCCTTAAATTTGGCTTCGGCATCATTTTCTTTACTGACGTCGGGGTGGTACTTGCGCGCCAGGCGGCGGTAGGCGGTCTTGATGGTTTTCAGATCGTCGGTTGGTTGCACCCCGAGAATGGCATAATAATCCTTCAATTCCATGCTGTTATCTCATCTATGCTCAGTGCGGTGGTTACATATTCCCTGGATCAGGCGTCTGTATAAAGCGTAGGGCAAATGCGCCCTGAAGGGGAAGAAAAGTGGCGGAAACTTGACGCCGTCGGGATCAACGGCGTCTTGGGCAAGGCTAGTCTTTCGCCTGCGGCCGCTGACGACGGCGCCAGCCTGCGAACAGCACCAACAGCGCGCCGATGGCGCCGGCCAGGCGCGCCATGCCCTCGCCGGCAGTGGGAAACAGCTGGCGGAGGGTAGGGTCGCTGACCAGCATTGAGCCGGCAATCCAGCCGATGAGCATCCCGCCCAGCAGCACCACCGCGGGAAAGCGGGTGAGCAGGGCTAGCACCAGTTTGCTGCCGGCGACGATAACCGGGATGCTGATCGCCACGCCGAGGGCGACCAGCGCAATGTGTCCTTTGCCTGCGGCAGCCACCGCCAGCACGTTATCCAGCGACATGATCACATCGGCGACGGTGATGGTGACTGCGGTGCGCCACAGGCTGCCTGAGCTGGCAACCTCGCTCTCGTCCTCCTCATCACTGACCAGCCTGATGCCAATCCACATCAGGAGCAGCGCGCCGACTATTTTCAGCCACGGCAGCGACAGGAGATACAGGGCGATCGCCAGCAGCAGGATGCGCGCCAGGATAGCGCCTACGGTGCCGATGACGATCGCTTTGGTGCGTTTTTGCGGCGGCAGTTTGCGACAGGCCATGGCGATCACCACGGCGTTATCGCCGCCCAGCAGTAAGTCGATGGCGACAATCTGCAGCATAATCACCGCCATGTCCCATTGTTGAAGAAACGCATACATATTGAGAGAAACCACCTGAAATAAATACCACGAAAAGCCGCTGCGCAGGGGACTCCGCCCGGTGAGCGTTGACCGCTGGCGCCGGCCCGCGCCGACGCGCGTGGAACCTGAGCCTGAAAAATAAAGTTACGAATCAACGCGCCGTCGGGCAAGGCTTCGGCGAAAAAGGGTGATATTTTGTCATACAGACACACCTGCCGTTCACTTATCGCAAGGATCCCCACTATGTCTGGCCACAAGAAATACCTCTCTGTCGCCCTGCTGAGCGCTGTTTTACTGCCGGCGATGGCCTCTGCCGCTGACGCGCCGGCGACCTTCACCCCGGAACAGGAGGCGCAAATCGGCAAAATCGCCGCCGATTACCTGGTCGCCCACCCGGAAGTTCTCCTGCAGGCAAGCCAGAAACTGCAGCAAATTCAGGCTGAGCAACAGGCCAGCGCGGCCACCCAGGCGGTGCTGAAGAATGCCGCCTTGCTGACCCAGGATAAAAATACCCCGACTTACGGCCCGGCCAACGGCAAAGTCACGGTGATTGAGTTCTTTGACTACCAGTGCGTCTACTGCAGCCGGCTGGCGCCGGTGATGGAGCAGGTGATTAAAGCGCATCCGCAGACCCGCTTCGCTTTTAAAGAGTGGCCTATCTTCGGCGGGCGCTGGGAAAGCTCGCTGGAAGCAGCGAAAACCGGCCTGCAGATCTATCAGCAGAAAGGGGCGGATGCCTATCTGACCTACCATAACGGGATCTACGCCACCGGACATAACGAAGGCAAGCTGACGACGGCGGATATCCAGCAGCAGGCGAAGAAAGCCGGCTTTGATGCGAAGAAGGCCAGCGACGTCGAACCGGTACTACAGAGCATTAACGACCTGGCGCAGGAGATTGGTCTCAGCGGCACGCCGGGCGTGATCGTGATGCCGACCACCGGCGCCACGGAAGCCAGCATCACCGTCTTCCCGGGGCTGGCGGATAAAGCCTCGCTCGAAGCCGCGATTAAAAAAGCCGGCGGCTGATCGGCGGCGTCGTTACCCGGTCAGGGCCGCCGAGGGCGGCCCTGCTATCATTCATGATCCCTCTCCTCGTGCGGCGGCGGCAGCGCGTGGCTTTTTAAATCAATAATCTGCCCGATTTGATCGTGGTAAACGGTCAGCAAATTATAGCGGCTCATCTCCGAGATAATCTGTGGCGCGACGTTAAAGCTGCTGGCCAGCTCCTCATCCCGCAGAGTAAGCACCGCGGTGTGACGCCGGGTGCGGGCGCGGCGTCGGTTATAGTGGTACCAGAGGATCAACAGCCAGCCGTTCAGCGCGGCAATCAGCAGATACACCAGCGCCGTATTCAGGGAGTCCATCAGCGATTCCCAGCGCGGAGAGGGCGGCGCGATGAACTGCATCAGCAAATTGGCGTAGAGAAAGAACAGAAAACCGAGCCAGGCCAGCAGCGTTAAACCGGCGTCCACCAGCCGGGGCAGCACGCGGTGTTCGGTTAAGATGAGCGTGTTTTCATTCATCGCAGGCTTCCTTTTCCCCGGTCCGGGCTCACCCAGCGCGCGCGGGAACGTTGACGTTTCAACATGACTTTCGGAAAAGCGACCAGCGTGGTCAGCAGGCCGATCATCCAGTAAACCATCGGGAACCAGATCACCCAGAACAGGGATTTGGCCACCTTTTTCTCATAGCGCCGTTCGATATACAGGCTGGCGACGAACTGCAGCAGGCACATCAGGCCGAGCAGCATGCCGGTGAACTCAGGCGGAAACAGGCTGTGCACGGTCAGGTTGTCCGGCAATGGCATCAGGCGGCTGAGGATAAACAGCAGGATGGTGACCGCGTAGGCAAAGGCCCACAGCGTGGAGCAGGCATACTCCAGAAACAGCGGCCACATCCGATGATGCTGCCAGTGAAACAGACGGCGCAGGTTGACCAGAAAGACTTCGGCCCCGCCCTGGGCCCAGCGCAGACGCTGCTTCCATAACCCTTTGAGGGTCTCAGGCATCAGGATCCAGCACAGCGCCCGCGGCTCGAAAAAGATGTCCCAGTGGCGGAGTTGAAGCTTCCAGCTGATATCAATATCTTCGGTGATCATATCCGGGCTCCAGTAGCCGACGTCCGCCAGCGCCTGGCGCCGGAAGGCGGCGATCACCCCGGAGACGGTAAAGACCCGGCCATAGATCCGCTGCGTCCGCTTGATAAGCCCAATGATCGACGAAAACTCCCCGACCTGAATGCGGCCGATCAGCGTGGATCGGGTGCGGATCCGCGGGTTGCCGGTGACCGCCCCGACGTGCGGGTAGTGGATCAGCGGCGCGACCAGCCAGGCCGCGGTATCCCGGTCCAGCAGGGCGTCGCCATCGATGCAGACCAGCAGGTCGCCGCGGGCGGCGGCGGCGCCCGCTTTGAGCGCCACCGCTTTTCCCTGATTGGCGGCCAGGTGGATCACCCGCAGCCTCGGCTCCTCCTGCGCCAGCTGCTGGAGCACCTGAGCGGTGTTATCCGAAGAGCCGTCGTTAATCGCGATCACTTCGAGGTTGGCGTAACGCTGGGCCAGCGCCGCGCTGATGGTCTCCCGGGCGTTTTTCTCCTCGTTAAAACAAGGGATCAGGATCGAGATCAGCGGATTGCCCGGCAGCGACGGCGGCGGGGTATCCTCCCCCCACGGCCAGTGGCGCTCCAGCTGAAACCAGAAGTACAGACCCCCGGTGATCCATAGCACCGACATAAACAGCGGCCAGAAAAAGACAAAGTCGAGGATAAGCTCGCCGGTAAATACCGCTGCGACGCCTAACGGCAGCCCGAATACGAGGCATAAAATGCACAATGCGATAATGCGATCAGTCATGGTCAGGGTACCACCAGGAAGAGAATTGCGGTCTGATACGGGAGATATCAGGCTGATTGTTAATGAAATCGTCTGGGTAGTAGCCGTAGTTTTTGACGCCGTTTAGCCGCAGCAAACGCATCCAGTCCGCCAGCTGTTGGTCGGGAATGGCGTTGTGCTGGCGTCGGTTCCAGTCTTTGGCCTGCAGTTCAAAGATGGTTTTCTTCAGCGCGCCCGGGTGGCGGGCGACGGCCTGCACCAGCCGCGTCAGCCAGGCCTGGCTGGTGTCAATCGGCACGGACTCCATCAGCGGCATCGCCATGGGGACCGTCCAGTCATAGGCGGCAACGAAGTCATCAAGATTTTGCGCAAACCAGGCTTCGCTCTGCGGCTCCAGGATCGGCAGGGCGAAGAGATTACGCGCCGTTTTCACCTGCGGGCCGCGGATGGCCTGCACCGCCTGGCGCAGCTGCAGAGTGAAGCGGGTCAGGGTTTGGCTTTTGAAACGCATCCATGCCTGGCGCTCTTGCGGACGTTGGGGCACCGGGCCGGCATCGCGCGCCAGGCCACTCTGCCGCCAGGCGGCGACCGCCTCCGGGCTCACGTCTTCAAAATCGGTCAGCACGGCGTCGTCGTGGAACAGAATCCCGCTGAAGCTGGCGTGTCGGGCCAGATCTTCGTAGATGTCGGTGATCTGCTGGCGAACCCGGGGATCCCAGGGCGACAGGCGGACATAGGGCTGACGGGCAAGTAACGCCTTCCCGGTTTGCGGATCCCAGCGCTGCACGCGCGGCAGATCGGACGAAAGATCGAAGGCCAGCACCGGCATCCAGGCATAAACCTTCACCCCGCCGCGGGTCTGCAGCTGCCAGGAGACGAAGTTAAACAGGTCGGCGCGCATCGGCAGCCAGCGGTTGGGGAAATAGAGCGACTTGACCGTGCCGTCGCCCTGCGGGTCGGAGAAGGCCTGCAGAAAGACGTGGCTGATTTTCATGTCATAGACGCGCTGTATCAGCTTATCGATATTCTTTGCCTGCTGGACGGGATTGGGGTCATAGACATAGTCCAGATCGACATGCATCACCCGAACAGGATCGGCTTCCTGGATCTGGGTTACGGCGTTGGCAAAGGCCTTGATCGACGGGTTACCGGCGATCAGCATGCGCGGAATATTGTCCAGATCCTTCACGTTGCCCAGGCCGTCGTTCAGCGTAAACGCCAGCTGATACCCCTGCTGTTTGGCGATGGCCAGAGTGCTGCCGCTGGCGGCGCCGTAGGGCCACACCCAGGCGCGCGGCGCTTTCCCGGCGACGTCGTGGATTTTCGCCGTTACTTTCTGCACGTCATCGGTCATTCGCCGGGTAAACTGCGCGTCGCTTTCATAGCGGCCGGTGGTTTTATCCCAGCCTCGATTGGCGGCGGCGGGCTCGCGGCTGCCTTGGGGATTGGCCGGCAGGCCGTAATGCGAGGCCCAGGTGTGCGCGCCGATCTCCACCAGCGGCGAGCGGCTGAGCTCGCGCACCATCTCCCAGGTGGCGAAGCGATCGCGCGGCGTCATCAGGCCACCAAAATTAACGGGCTGGTTGGCGGGGGTGTCCACCCAGCTGCCCACCGGCGCCCACAGCGCCGGAACGTTCCAGGCTTTAAGCAGCGGCCAGACGCGGGTATAAAAACTGCTATAGCCATCGTCGAAGCTGAGAAGAAAAGCTTTAGGCGGAAGCGACTTAAGGCCATGATGGGCGTCCAGAATGTCCTGAACGCTCACGGCATGGTAGCCGTGATGCAGCAGCCAGGCGATCTGCTCATTAAGCGCGCTGGTCCGCACCGAAAGATAACGCTGGTCGGCGGCGTCGTCTTCGACGTCATGATAGGCCAGCACCAGAAAGCGATCCGCCGGCCAGGGTTTATTGGCCTCCAGCTGGGGTCGTTGCTGCGGGGCGAGGAAGGGGACCTCCTCAGCACGCACGCTGAAGATAAGGCACAGCCAGCCGAGAAGCATCAGGCCGTTGCGCAGGGTCGTGTTCAGCATGGTCATCCTTAAAACCGTATGTTTGCATCAAGAGTGATGGCGAGGTTGTTTTCACGTTTGCCGTCGTAGGGCCGCTTATCCCAGTTCAGCATCACCCCGGTGTCGACGACGTTGTTCCAGCGCAGGCGCTGCCCGTAACCCAGCACCGTAATCGCCCCGGCGGCGTGATTTTTTTGCCAGTAGCTGCCGCCGCCGGCGAGCAGCTGCTGGCTCCAGACGGTGTCATACCGCTGGTAAAGCGTGTGATCGACGGCCAGCGCCGCGGTGGCTGCGAGGTCGCGCGCCGGACTGTAATACGCGGTGTCAGTGCGGCTATTGGCGCTGGCCGCCAGACCGGGCTGCAGATCCAGCGTTAACCACGGCGTCTGCCAGAGGCGCTCTTTACCAGAGAGGGTGTACTCCTGACGACGGTTGTGGTCGGTAAAGCGGCTGGCGGCCACGCTGACGCGGTACTCCCGGCGCTCGTTTTGATACCATCGCAGCCAGCCTTCGCCGCGGTTGGCGCTGACGCCGTTGCGTAACGCGCGCAGCGGCGTCTGCTGCGAAATCCACTCCAGTTCGCCGCCCAGCTGCCAGCGATCGTTGACGTCGTGCGCGGCGGAAAGGCGGACGCCGGGCTTATTCTCGCCGTGAAAATTGACGCTGGAGAGTTCAAGTTCTCCCCAGGCGTCGCGCGGGCGCCATTCAATACCGGCGAACAGCTGGCGACGGCTGCCTTTCCCCTCTTCAAAATTGCCTTTGGCAAAGCGGTGGCCGCCAAACAACCGCCAGCTGTCGGCTATCGGCGGGCTGTAGATCGCCGTCTCAAAACTGAGGTCGTGGGTACCGCTCACCGGGTTGTCGGAATGCAGCCCTTTGCCGACGCTCAGGCGCAGCTCGGAGAAATGATGGATTTCGCGGGCTCTGGCCAGGCGTTGGGTATTCAGATCCCGTGGCGAGCGGGCGATAACGTCGTCGGTCAGCAGATCCATCTGCCGCCACTCCTGCAGATCGAGAGCGACCCAGGCCTGCTGGCGCTCCAGCTGCAGGCTGGCGGGCTCCAGGGTTTCCGCCGCTTTCAACTGGCGTTCGGCAGCCCGCGGCAGCCCTCTGTCCTGCAGCACGGCGGCATAGTCGATCTGCAGCCCCTGGTTGCCGGGGGCCGTCGCCGCCAGGCGCTGCATGCGGGCTTCGGCCTGCGGCAGGGCGTTGGTGGCGGAAAGATAGTGCACGTTAAGCGTCTGCGCGGTGAGCCAGTCGTCGTTCGGCTGGGGCGTCGGCGAGCCGTAGAGATGACGGATGTAGGGCGCATTCCGGGTGAGGCGGGCGACATACCGTTGCGCTGCCGGATACTGACCTGTGTCCAGCAGGGCGTAGAAAAGCTCATGTTCTTCATTCTGTTGGCTCGTCAACCATGAGGGATGCTGATGAATGAGCGTCAACGCAGGCTCAATCTGCTTAAGGGCGATATAAGAGGAGATGACCCAGCCGATGGCCCAGTCGGGAACCACCTGCTGCTGCGCGAGCAGGCTTTGGTATTCGCGGATGATCTGCGCGTAGTCTGCGTTGGCGTACAGCGCGCCCAGACGGTCAATGCGCGCCCGGGTGATGTCCGGGGCGGCCTGCGGATCGGGACGCCAGGCGGCGATCATCGCGTCGTATTGCGCCAGTGCCGTGCGGGCCAGCGCGTAACGCGCATTTTCTTCACGGGAAGGCGTATCGGCAAGGCGCACCAGCTCGGCGGCGGCGTTCAGCTGCAGGTTGCGCTTTTCCGCGGGCGTCAGTTCGACGCTATTCGCGAGGCCGAGGGCGGGGGAGTCGATCCGGTTGCGGGTCAGGGTCGCCATCAGGCTGGCCAGCGCGGCTTTGTTCTGCGGTTCGCGATCGAGGATCTGCGTGTCCACCAGCAGCTGGTCCCAGCTTTTGCCAAGCCGCAGGTAGACATAAGAGAGGGTCTGCAGGTGAGCCACGCTCGCCTGCTCCGCCACCAGGCGACGCGCTTCGCTGAGCGCCTCGCCGTCCTTGCGGGCATCGGCCAGCGTCTTGATATAGCCGATACGATAGTCGTCACTGTCAGGGGACTGGCTGAGAGCCTGCTGCCAGAGGAGGAGCGAGGCTTGCCACTGTTTCTGGTTGCGCAAAGCCTGCGCGGCGGCGGCGGTGCCCCGTGCGGGAAGCGGCATATAGACCTGATAGCGTCGCCAGATTTTCACGACCTCATCGTCCTGGCCGGCCCAGAGGGCTACCTGCAGCCAGTCGGCTACCTGAGAAGGGGTTAACGCATGCCGTAGCTGGTACTGCTGAAGATATGAGAGAAAGGGGGCGTACTGGCCCTGACGCGCTTGCAGGATCTGCTGGTCATAGAGCGAGTCCGCTCCCTGAACCAGCGTCGGGAAGAGCAAAAGCACGCCGATTGATAGCGAGAGTTTCGTGTTGCGATTAAACAATAACGTATTTGAATAAGGTGATCTTTCCATTTCTATTTGCCATATGTTCATCAAGAATCCATTGCACAACACGACCGTCCTTTGACGGTGAGTTAAAGGATGAGGATGGTCCCATTTAGCTGACTGGCACTGCGGGTGAATGACTTATTGCAAACTAATAAACCTATCTCCTGTGGATAATTGAATGGATAATTTATACCCGATACCGCGGCGGATAAATATGGTTAAATGACGAGCTGAGTTTTAAGATAAATCTGTAAAAATGGTTTAATTCGAATCGCCATGTTGAAGTCAATGTCTTTAACTTACTGAAATAAATAAAAAATGAAGCTGACTGGAATTTTGTTTCAAATTTTCCTGGTGGCTTATATTGCTGTGAGGGGAAAGATTTTATATAGATATTTAAGATGATTTCTGACAAAAATTCTTAATAGCAAAAAAAGCATCTTTTCTGTGGGATTTTTTTATTTATAATTAATCCGTTTATTTTCTGTCCGAACCCTGGGAGGTTTTTCACAGCCAGATTCAGATGCCGCGCTAATGATAAATCACAGATCTCGTTATTTTTACCGCCATGCGGAGCGATCCACAGGGGCAAGGATAATGTCTGGTTGACGAGAATTTGTTGATTAAATGTTAAAGGGACGACTTGTGGCAAATTCAATGATATTAGTTACCCAGGATCACTATCTTTTTCAAGGTGTTAAGAATTTCTTCCCTGATATCATTCAGTTAGATTCTAGCGGAAAAGCGATTTTAGATAATGAGGTTGATGAACTCTCTCTGCTGGTTGATAGCCGTTCGCCGCTTTGTCATTACGATTATCTGGTGATGGAGGCGGCACAATCCAGAAAGCGAATATGCTGTATTGTCCTCGATATGCGCCATCGGGAAGAGCATTTACTCAGCCTGAAATCGTTTTTAAACATGTCATTATCACCCGCCGATATGGCGACCTTATTTGGGCTTTTCCTGGAGATGAAGAGTAATCGGCTGACCAAAGAGTGGTTCGACAATCTGCGCTTAAGTATGACAGAGCAGCTGATGCTGCGTTTTCTTGGGGCGGGGATGACAATGGAGGAGGTGGCGTTGAATCTTAATACTTCGCTAAAAAGCCTTTACCGCAAGCGGACCGCACTTTATGAACGACTGGGGTTAGATAATTTTAATGAAGCCTGCTTATTTATCTTCAAAAATAAACTGCTGGACCAGTCCGGTCGATCGCCATGAGGGCTGGTTGTACAGGAAATGGGTGATATCGCAAGGTATGTAATGATGGAAATGTAATAAATTAAATAGATATTGATAGGTACAACCGTCGATACCGGTCGGTATCCAGGGTGGCGCCCGGCATATAATTCCGGAGCTCTTTGGAAGTAATTACCGCCATGGCGGTTTGCTATGCACAGCGATTATTATAATGAATATATTCCTTGCGCCGCAGAGGAATAGTTTTGTCATAAATTAACTTTACCATGGTATTCCGGCTCACGTGTCGGAATACCATGAGATATCGTGAAAGCATCAGAGGAGCGAGGTGGATGAGAATAAGGGACAGTATTGCGGAGCGGTTAGAAGCCTGCGGGCTCTACCGTCGGGCGGCATCCAGATGGATTGAGGTGATGCAGCGTTGTCTGGACGATGAGGACCGAGAGTGGATCCGTCACCATCGCAATCAGTGTCTGAAAAAGGCGCAACGTCCGCCGGCGCCGAAAGAGGAGTTTGCCGATCTCCACCAGGCGGCTAAAGAGACGCAATATCGCATGGGCATTGCTAAGCCTTATGGCGAAGCGTTCAGACTACCCGGCAAAGGGAAAACCGCCGCCGAATAATACCTTTCTTTATTGCGTTTGCCTGACGGCCTGCGTTTGCGCAGGCGTTTCATTGTCCGTAGGCCCACGCAAGCGCAGCGCCGCCTGGCGATATGCATCAGACGCCGTACCCGCGGTTGTGCCGGATGGCGGCATAAATGCCTTATCCGGCCTACGGGTCCTCCCGCAGGCTCAAACAGCGTAGGCCCACGCAAGCGCAGCGCCGCCTGGCGATATGCATCAGACGCCTTACCCGCGGTTGTGCCGGATGGCGGCATAAATGCCTTATCCGGCCTACGGGTCCT
>NZ_JBEAFX010000010.1:0-129604 GCF_040062325.1 Klebsiella sp. GG_Kp175
AACGTCTCAGCGATTTTGAGGCCGTCAGCACCGGCAGTTTCAGTCGCGCAAGTGGTTAAATTAATAACAGGTCGTACGAACGTAGGCCGGGTAAGGCGCAGCCGCCACCCGGCGAAATCATGGATACCGTGCCTGATATCTTGCCAGGCGGCGCTGCGCTTGCGCGGGCCTGGAGACGATCAGAGCCGGACGAGCAGGCCAGCCAGGATAAGCGCCGCTGTAGGATCAGAAGCGTAAAATTACGGCTCGCGACGATCGGCCAGGTCCGGGAGCGGCTGCGCATCGTCATTCGTTGACAACTTCGGCGGCGGTTTGCGCTTCCACTTCAGCTCGCTCACCAGCACTCCCGCGAGGATAAAGAAGCAGCCAAGGAGGGCCAGCAGCGGCAGACGCTCGCCGGCCAGCCGGCCAAAAATACCGGCCCATACCGGTTCGCCGGTATAGATCAGCGTGGCCCGCGTCGGCGAGACGCTGCGCTGCGCCCAGTTCATGGTCACCTGAATGATCGCGCTGAAAATGCCCAGCCCCAGCGCCACGCCGAGCAGCGTCGGCGTCAACGGCGGCACCGACTCACCGGCCGGCTTCATGGCAGCGAAAGCCACCAGCGACGCGGTCGCCAGCTGCACCACCGTCACCCGTCGGACATCCACTTTTCCGGCCCAGGCGCTGATAAGGATAATCTCCGCGGCGATCGCCAGCGCACTCGCCAGAGTGATCATCTCCCCCACGCCAAGCGCCAACAGATTGTTTTCCGGCCCGGCCAGCAGGATCAAACCGATAAAGGCCAGCACAATCCCCACGCAGGACATCACCCCCGGCATACGCCCCAGGCACAGCCACTGCAGCAGCGGCACCAGCGGCACATACATCGCCGTGATAAAGGCAGACTTGCTGCTGGAGATCGACTGCAGCCCCCAGGTCTGCAGGCCATACCCCAGCGCAATCGCCACGCCAATCGCCACCCCCGCCTTCACCTCCAGCCACGTCAGGCCGCGCAGGGTGCGGAGCGAGAGCAGGCCCACCGCCAGCGCGGCGGTCGCGAAACGCAGGCCGACAAAAAACAGCGGCCCACTGAGGCTGACCGCATACTGTACGGCAAGGAAAGTCCCTCCCCAGAACATGGTGATCATGATAAGGAGCGCTTCCTGGCGGCTAACGGAGAATTTTAACGAAGACATAAGACAGCCATGACGATAAACGGGCGACCAGTGTGCAATCGGCCCGGCGGGAGCGCAACCTCCGACAACTAAAAAAAACCGCCGGCAGATGCCGGCGGCGAGGGCGATGCGGTTGGGTCGGGGAGATTAACACCGCATCAAAGAGAACAGTGCCAGTCGCGCGTTAACTCTCACGACTTCCATGACTGTTTTTACCCCCTTTTTTGCCAGCCTCTGAGGCGCGCTGAGGGTCATTTTTAAAATTCCCCCCGCTATGCTGGCCACCTTTACGTCCTGCTTCTGATGCTCTTTCACGGTCTTCAGCAAAGTTGCCAGAACCGCCACGATGGTTTGCCATTACTGACCTCCATTAGGTTAGACATCATAGTGCATTACGCGGGAGCGGCGACGCCGCTGTTCTGCCGCGTATCTATAAGGTTAGTGAATGACTGCCGCTGACGATGGCAAATGTCACATTCAGAAACAAAGCCTGGCGAAAAAAATCCCCTCGCGCCGCCTGATGGCGCTAACCTGCTCTGCTGCCGAAGAAAAAATAGTCAGCAAAAAATGTATCCTGATGCTACATCCTCGCCGCACCGGCCAGTATAACGGAGGCATCGCTTCCCGCTTCTCAGCCGCTCAGGCCGCGCTGCGCAAGGAAAAGTAAATAATGTTTTGTCATTTTGTTATAAATCAAATAAATGCCCGTTGGATTTGCACTCTTCGGCAGAGGCTTTATCTTTAAAGGTACCAGCTATTTGGCTGGCTTATAATGCAACCGAGGAGTGATGGAAATGGCTAAAATTCTGGTGCTTTATTATTCCATGTATGGACACATTGAAACCATGGCTCACGCCGTCGCCGATGGGGCGAACCGGGTGGACGGCGTTGAGGTGGTTGTGAAGCGCGTGCCGGAAACCATGCAGGCAGAAGCGTTTGCCAAAGCAGGCGGGAAAACGCAAAACGCGCCTGTCGCCACGCCGCAGGAGCTGGCTGAGTATGACGCCATCATCTTTGGTACCCCGACTCGTTTCGGCAATATGTCCGGACAAATGCGCACCTTCCTCGATCAGACCGGCGGCCTGTGGGCATCCGGCGCGCTGTACGGTAAGATCGCCAGCGTATTCAGCTCAACCGGCACCGGTGGCGGCCAGGAACAAACCATTACCTCCACCTGGACGACGCTGGCCCACCACGGGATGATCATCGTCCCAATCGGCTACGGCGCACAGGAGCTGTTCGACATCTCCCAGGTCCGCGGCGGGACGCCTTATGGCGCCACCACTATTGCCGGCGGCGACGGTTCGCGTCAGCCAAGCGAGGAAGAGTTAGCCATCGCCCGCTATCAGGGTGAACATGTCGCCAAACTGGCCGTTAAACTGCACGGCTAATCTTCCGCAGGAGGAGCACTATGCCAACTCAAGAAGCAAAAGCACATCGCGTCGGCGAATGGGCAAGTTTACGTAACACCTCGCCGGAGATCGCCGAGGCGATTTTCGAAGTTGCCCACTACGATGAAAAACTGGCTGAGCAAATTTGGGAGGAAGGCAGCGACGAAGTGCTGGCACTGGCCTTTGCCAAAACCGATAAAGATGCGCTGTTCTGGGGTGAACAGACGATTGAGCGTAAAAACGTATAGGGTGTTTATCCCTGCTGAGTCTCACCCTAACCTGCTAAAAACCCGGATTGCTCCGGGTTTTTTCATTATTTCGCCGCCTCGTTGATCACCTTTTTAAAGGTCTCCAGCGGGCAGAATCCCTGGTCATCGACCGGGCAGCCGTTAAGCGCCAGCGTGACCCGCTGCGGCGGGGTCTGCAACGTCAACGGGTCGGCATTACGCAGCTGCTCAGTGCTCTGATAGACATACTCAATCTTCATCAGATCGCGGTTGCTGCCGCTGTCGTGCCAGCGCTGAAACAGCAGTTTGCCGCCGATAGGCGTGCGCTCGTACTGGCCAGGAAGTTGATAGGGCTTAAAGTCCAGCGCCGTCATCAGTGAGGCGATATTCGAGTCGTGTCCCACCAGCAGGGTGACTTTCGCCTTGCTGGCTCCCTCACCCACCAGCGCGTTATCGATATATTTAACCAGCGGTTTGGCCACATTTTGCGCCACTGCCGTCGAGGTAAACAGACTATCCTGGTAGCCGTTTTTCAGCTTCGACAGCACCTGCCACTGCTTATCGCTGGTGATCTCCCCCCACGCCACCTGATCTTTCGGGAAGCCTTCATAGTATTGCAGGGTGAAGGCGTCCACCAGCGAGTTGCCCACCTTCAGCGGCCCGGATACCCCCGGCTCCTGCTGATAACCGGCGCTAAAGGTATCTTTACCCTCGCTCAGGGAACAGACCTGCTTCTCTTTGCAGGAGGGCGAGTTGCGGTAATCGATCATTGTCTCCAGCAGCTTGTAGCTCTCGGTCAACTGCATCCCCTGGCGCTCTTTTTCCATCGCCTGCAGCGCTTTCTCGCGAAACGCCGGGGAGTCGTCGGTGATAACCGGGTTGAAGGTCGGGTCCATGGTGCCCATCTGCGGCTGATGATGCACCGCAATGCCGCAGCCCGGGAACGCGCCGGTGATAAAGAACTGCGCAGTGGCGACGGTGCGCTGCAGGCTGTTAGCGTAGGCGTAAACGGCGTTTTCCGGCGGGCACTCCCCGCTGGTCACCAGCTTCTGTTGCGCCAGCCATTCGCGCATATAGTGGCCCATATACACCTCCAGCACGCCTCCCTTGGTGGTCAGCTGGCCGCCCGGCACATCCCACTGCGGCCAGGCTTTGGCGGTGGACTGCTCCAGCACGCTGCCGTTATTGGCCAGCGGCGCGCGAAGGTTGTGACGACTCATGATCAGCACCTGCTGCAGCTGATACCCCTCTGGGGCGGCCGTGTCCTGCGCCTGGGCGCCAGCGGATAACATGACCGCGCCGGCTACGGCGGCGGCGAGTAGACATATTTTCATCCCTTCATCCTTAGTCATTTATTATCATCGGGTTAATTGTGACGGATTTAGGCCATTTTTCCTGGCATTCGCTCGCAAACTTAGACCGGAGCCGAAAATTTCCTCTGCCGACCAAATAGTTTTATAATGAAACAACTAACCTGGAGGCTTTCGTGAAACGTACCCGTCTGGAAAACAGCTGCTGTCCTGTCGCCCGCTCCCTCGACGTTATCGGCGACTGGTGGTCGCTGCTTATCGTCCGTGATGCCCTCCGCGGGGTACGCCGTTTTAGCGAATTCCAGAAAAACCTCGGCATTGCCAAAAATATGCTCGCCGGACGCCTGAAAATGCTGGTGGATGAAGGCATCCTGCATTTGCAGCCGGCCTCCGACGGCAGCGCCTGGCAGGAGTATGTCCTGACGGATAAGGGCCGCGCCCTGCAGACCGTGCTGGTCGCCCTCTCCCAGTGGGCGGACGACTATCTGTTCGCCCCGGACGAACCGGCGACGCGGCTCATTGACCGCCAGCAGCGCCAGCCTCTGCGTAAGCTGGTCCTGCAGGCGGCGGATGGCCGTGAGCTGGCCCCGACGGATATCACCATCGCCGTTCCGCTGAACGACTAAACGCGGCCAGCGGTAGGCAAAAATAAAAAAAGCCCGGCAGAATGGTTGCATTATTAAACCAAGTATCTCATGCTGAATTTGGTTTAATAATGCAACCTTTTAAGAGGCAATACTCATGTCCCAGTCATCGCACACTGCTTTTATCACCGGCGCTTCCTCAGGCATCGGCGCGATCTATGCCGAACGACTTGCCGCCCGCGGCTACGATCTGATCCTCGCCGCCCGTCGTGAAGATCGGCTGCAGGCGCTCGCCGGGCAACTGCAGGCGCGCTACGCCATCCGGGCCAGCATCCTCAAGGCCGACCTGAGCGAGGAGCAAGGCATTGAAGCCGTGGAGCAGCGTCTGCAGCAGGATCCCGCCGTTGACCTGTTCATTAACAACGCCGGAACGGCAAAAATGGCGGGCTTTCTCGCCAGCACGTCGCGCGAGCACCAGGCGATTCATACGCTCAACACCACCGCGCTTCTGCGCCTGAGCTATGCCGCACTGGCCGCTTTCGCTCCCCGGGGCCACGGAACGCTGATCAATATTGCCTCTATTCTTGCGCTGCATACGCTGCCGGGCAGCGCGGTCTACAGCGCCAGCAAAGCCTGGGTGTTGAGCTTTACCCGTGGCCTGCAGGATGAGTTCGCCGACAGCGGCGTGCGTATTCAGGCGGTATTGCCGGCGGCGACCGCCACCGATCTGTGGCCGACCTCCGGCGTGGCGCTCGACGCCCTGCCCACCGGTACGGTAATGACCACCGAGGATCTGGTTGACGCCGCTCTCAGGGGACTCGAGATGGGGGAAAAGGTCACCTTACCGCCGGTGCATGATCTGGGACTGTGGGAGGCTTTCGAGCAGACGCGACTGGCGCTGTTTACCAGCGCGCGAACCGGGCAACCGGCGCCGCGGTATCGCTAACTCGCCCCGGCGGCGGGCATTATTCCGGCAGCGGAACCGCCGCCAGGGTACAGATCGCCTCGTGCTCCCCGCCGCGGCGATCGGTGATCACTACCTTATCGCCCGCTTTTTTGCCTTCACAGGGTTTCAGGACCTGCTCCACGATCCGCTCGCGGCTCGCCTGACGTTCATTTTCAGCCTGACTGGCGAAGGCCGTCAGCGCCAGCGCCACGCCCAGCAGGCTGAGGGTTGTCTTATACATGTCTTACTCTCAGATCATTCTTATTCGCGGTCAGCGTAACCCGTTGCTGGCCGCACTTCTGTAAAATCACTTAACGGAGTGTTACGCCATTTCAGCTGAAAGCCAGGCTGTCACATTCCTGCGGGAAATATTTTATCACAACCCCGACAGCAGATATTCTCGCTATGAGGCGTCATCTTTCAGACATATCCCGATGTTATCTTCACACAGAGCCCTGTATCTTTTTCCCTTTCTAAACAGAATATTAGGTTGGTCTATGTCGGGTCTTATTCTCTTTATCGTCGCGGTGGCGCTGCTGGGCGTCGCCATCTACAGCCTGGTGTCGTACCTCAAAGAGCGGCGCGCCAGTCAGTTACCTGTCCATAAAAAGAAGAAATAATACCTTCCGTTCTCCGCCGTTTTCTGCTGATTTCTTTACCATCCTGTACTGTCCCTTACCGAACCAAAAACAAAGGCAGGCCTGCGGGCCTGCCTTCGTTCGGTTTCAGCGTCAGGTTCTAGGACTCCCAGGCCTGCTCCGCCTTGGCGGCATCGAACTGCGGCGGCGGTTTACGGAAACGTTGGGTCAGATAAGCCAGATACAGCAGACCAAGCGCCGCCCACACCAGGCCGAGCGTCAGGGAAGTGGCCTCGAGGTTGATCCACAGCACCCCTACCGTCAACGCCCCGACCATCGGCAGCAGCAGATAGTGCAGTCGATCCTTCCAGGTTTTGTTGTACCCCTTGCGACGCCAGAAGTGGTTGAACACCGACAGGTTAACGAAGGTGAAGGCCACCAGCGCGCCGAAGTTAATTAACGCGGTGGCGGTCACCAGGTCGAAGAACAGCGCCGACAGCGCGACGATACCCACCATAATCACGTTCAACGCCGGGGTGCGCCATTTCGGATGCACATAGCCGAAAATGCGCTCCGGGAAGACGTTATCGCGACCCATCACGTACAGCAGACGGGAGACGCTGGCATGGGACGCCAGGCCGGACGCCAGGGTGTTAACAAAGGTGGTGCAGAGGAATATTGACTGGAACAGCTTGCCGCCCACGTACAGCGCAATCTCCGGCAGCGCGGCGTCCGGGTCTTTAAAGCGATGAATATCCGGGAAAAACAGCTGCATAAAGAACGACGCGACGATGAAAATAATGCCGCCGTACATCGCGGTGAGAAAAATAGCCTTCGGGATCACCCGCGCGGCGTCAGGCGTCTCTTCCGACAGTGTGGTCACGGCGTCGAAGCCGAGAAACGAGAAGCAGACGATGGTCGCCCCGGTAATAATCGGGATCAGATGCGCATTCTGACTGATAAACGGCTGCAGCGACCAGACGGTCCCTACCCCCTCGCCTTTGTGCAGCCCCTGAACCACCAGAATGACGAATACCACCATAATCGAGATCTGCACCAGCACGAACAGGGTGTTGAAGTTCGCCACCAGATTAACGCTTTTCAGGTTTGCGGCGGTCAGAATGGCGACAAAGGTCACCACCCACACCCATGGCGGCACCTCAGGGAACAGCGCCGAGAGATAGATCTTCGCCAACAGGACGTTGATCATCGGCAGGAACAGATAATCCAGTAGCGAGGACCAGCCGACCATAAAGCCGACGTGCGGACTGATGGATTTTTGCGCGTAGGTGTAGGCGGAGCCGGCTTCCGGGAACTGGCGCACCAGTTTGCCGTAGCTGATGGCGGTGAACAGCACGCCAGCCAGCGCCAGCAAATAAGACGCCGGGACGTGGCCGTTGCTGATACCGGAGACGATGCCGAAGGTATCAAACACCGTCATCGGCGTCAGATAGGCCAGCCCCATCATCACCACTTGCCAGAGTTTGAGGGATTTACGCAGACGCGGTCTGCCCGCCTGAGCGGCGTTATGCGCAGGAAGATTAATAGCCATCGCCCATTCCCCCCTTGCGGATAACAGTTTGCGGACACAACGTTCGCGTGACAAACCTGCTTAGCAAGGGGATAAGGCATAAATAAAAGGGTAAGACGGACCGGTGAGCGGTTGCTGGCTGGCATCCAATGCGGCCTGAGCGGCCTCCCTCTCCCTGCGGATATTTGAACATCTGCATCATCTCATTTCCTCGTCACACACTGTGTCGTTAACTGAAGCCCCGTTGCCGCCTGCGCTCCTTAACGCGACATCCGGGAAATGGCTGGGCTCCCAGCAAAAAGGACGACCAGGCTCCGCTCAGGCCGTATGATGCTACTCATGACTCAACTCATGCGCCCCTTGCGGGGCGACCATCAGGCGTTTTTCAACATCCACTCAATTTCAGTTTCTGTGATAAGACGCTCAAACTGCAGTAATTCATCATGCTTGCAGGCATGGAAAACGTGGCAGAAACGCTCGCCGAGACGCTCACGCAGGTGATCGTTCTGCATAAACTCCCACAGCGCATCGCTCTGGCGGATCGGGAACGGCAGACCCTCTTGTTCCAGGCCGTTACCTTCCACCTCTTCCTGCAAAGGCAGCTGAGGGTTATCCAGCCCGTGCAGAATGCCGGCGAAAATCGCCGCCATCACCAGATACGGGTTGGCGTCCGCCCCCGCCACGCGATACTCCACGCGGTGGTTCTGCCGCTCGCCGCATGGGATCCGCAGCGCCACGGTACGGTTGTTATGCCCCCAGGAAGCCTGCGTCGGGACATACATCCCTGGCTGGAAGCGGCGATACGAGTTCACGTTCGGCGCCAGCAGCGCCATCGAGGCCGGCATCAGATCGATCATCCCGGCCAGCGCGCGTTTAAGCAGCGCGGAGTCTTCCCCGTCGCCGTCCACCAGCACGTTTTCCCCTTTATTGTTCAGCATGCTGATGTGGATATGCATTCCGCTGCCCGCATGCTCTTCATAAGGCTTAGCCATAAAAGTGGCGTGCATCTTATGCTTCTCCGCCATTAAACGCACGAGACGTTTTAACGCCAGCGCATCATCGCAGGCGTCCAGCACGTTATCGGTATGGTGGAGGTTGATTTCAAACTGGCCCGGCGAGGCTTCGGCCACCGCGCCGTCGGCGGGGATCAGCTGCAGTTTCGCCAGCTCGTCGATATCGTTGAGCACGTCGGCAAAGTGGTTCAGGTTATCGACCGAGTAGACCTGGCTTTGGGTGTTGCGATCGTCGGTGCCCGGCGCGCACGGCGGCTGCAGGTAGCCTTCGGCATCGCGTTTGCGGTCCAGTAAATAGAACTCCAGCTCTACCGCTACCACGGGGAACAGCCCGCGCTGGCGCAACTGCTGCCAGAGGCGGTTGAGTACGTTCCGCGGCTCAACGTCAAAGGGAGCGCCATCTTCATCAACCATGGTCAACTGTACCTGGGCTATCGACTGCGGATCGGCCGCTGAAGGCGTTAAGGTGCCGGGCACCGGAATGCAGCTGCGATCCGGCTCGCCCATCTCCTGGCCCAGACCGGCCTCTTCCACGACGTTGCCGAGAATATCCATCGCAAACACCGAAGCCGGGAAATAACAGCCTTTCTCCAGCTTGCTCAGGCCGGCAACCGGGATGCGCTTGCCGCGGAAGCAGCCGTTCAGGTCAGTGAGGAGGACATCAACATATTGGGTATCAGGGTAGGTTTCGAGGTAGCGCTTCACTTCTTTCGCGAACGCGCTGACCCGTCTCTCTTCCGTTTGCTGAACAAAATTCTCAACTTCTACGATATTGGTTTCCATGATTCACCGCCGTTGGTTTGGTTTCGGTCCTGCACTCAGACCGTTAAATATAATGTCCACCCCATCGACTGTGTATGCAAATAAATTGTTTGTCAAATGTTAAATTAAGTTTGCAAAGGGCTATTTCCACTGCTAGATTGAGAAAATATTGAACGATATGGCCGTTAAACCCGCTATAGCGGTCATAATTTAGTCCACTTTGTGAGGGCGATCATGGAAAATATAATGTACAAGCCAGTTATTGGCGTCGTGATGTGTAGAAACAGGCTTAAGGGTCACCAGACCCAAACCTTGCAAGAAAAGTACCTGAATGCAATTGTTAACGCCGGCGGACTGCCGATCGCCCTGCCACATGCGCTGGCAGAGCCGGATCTGCTGAACGCGTTAGTCGATAAACTGGATGGGATATACCTGCCAGGCAGCCCCAGTAACGTGCAGCCGCACCTTTATGGTGAAAACGGCGATGAGCCTGACGCCGACCCCGGGCGTGATCTTCTGAGCATGGCGCTGATTAACGCCGCACTCGAAAGGCGCATCCCCATTTTCGCCATCTGTCGTGGACTGCAGGAACTGGTTGTCGCCACCGGTGGGACTCTGTATCGTCGTCTGTTCGAGCAGCCTGAGCTGCTGGAGCATCGCGAAGATCCTGAACTGCCCGTCGAGCAGCAGTATGCGCCGTCCCATCAGGTTGAGGTTCAGGAAGGAGGATTGCTGTCGCAATTGATACCGGGCTGCAACACGTTTTGGGTAAACTCGCTACATGGGCAAGGGGCAAAAACCCTCAGTCCGCAGCTGCGCGTGGAGGCGCGAGCGCCGGATGGACTGGTGGAAGCGGTCAGCGTGAACGATCACCCTTTCGCGCTGGGCGTACAGTGGCATCCTGAATGGAACAGTAGCGAATACGCCCTGTCGCGTATGTTGTTTGATGGTTTTATCACCGCCTGTCAGGGCCATCATGCTGAAAAGCGGCGGCGCTGACCACTACCGTTAAGGAAATGCAAATATGAGCGATGACGGACTGGCGCCAGGGAAACGTCTGTCAGAGATCCGCCAACAGCTGGGTCTTTCGCAGCGTCGTGCCGCCGAACTGTCTGGGTTAACACATAGTGCCATCAGCACCATAGAGCAGGACAAAGTCAGTCCTGCCATCAGTACGCTGCAAAAGCTGCTGAAAGTCTATGGGCTGTCGCTCTCGGAATTCTTTTCTGAACCCGAAAAGCCGGACGAACCCCAGGTGGTCATTAATCAGGATGACCTTATCGAAATGGGCAGTCAGGGCGTTTCCATGAAGCTGGTTCATAACGGAAATCCGAACCGTACGCTGGCGATGATTTTTGAAACTTACCAGCCTGGAACCACGACCGGGGAGAGGATTAAGCATCAGGGTGAGGAGATAGGCACCATACTGGAGGGTGAGATTGTGCTGACGATTAACGGTCAGTCGTACCACCTGGTGGCTGGACAGAGCTATGCCATTAATACCGGCATCCCGCACAGCTTCAGCAACACCTCGGCAGGCATCTGCCGCATCATCAGTGCCCACACCCCCACCACATTCTGAATATTTAGCCTGAACGAGCTTCAGGCTTTCTTCAGACCTGCGGCGGCGGAAATTTTATTTTCGTCGCCGCGAAAAACTCGCAGTCATAACGTTGGTGCCGGAAGGGAATCTTATTTTCTGCTGGCCCTGAAATAATTAACGCCGTGAATGGCGACTCACCCCTGAATTATTCGGCATGCAGACAACCTGTCGAAATTTAGGGTGATAAAACGGTATTCAACTCCGGGGATACACTATGCCCTGCGCCTGGCGCAGCGCCCCCGTGCAGCCTGAAAACGCCGATGTGATTAATTTGCCGATAATGTTTTTTAAGGAGTCATGATGAATTTTCAGCACCTGGCTTACTGGCAGGAAAAAGCGAAAAGCCTGGCCATTGAAACACGATTATTTATTAACGGCGAATATTGCGCCGCGGTCGATAATACCACCTTTGAAACCATTGACCCTGCCGCGCAGCACACGTTAGCCCATGTCGCTCGCGGCAAAAAAGCCGACGTTGAGCTGGCGGTGAAGGCCGCGCGTCGGGTCTTTGATAACGGCGACTGGTCACAGGCCGCTCCCACGCAGCGTAAAGCGGTTCTCACACGCTTTGCCGACCTGATGGAGGCCCACTGCGAAGAGCTGGCGCTGCTGGAAACGCTGGATACCGGCAAGCCGATTCGCCACAGCCTGCGCGACGATATTCCCGGCGCCGCCCGCGCCATCCGCTGGTATGCCGAAGCGCTGGATAAAGTCTATGGCGAAGTGGCTCCTACCGGCAGCAACGAGCTGGCGATGATCGTCCGCGAACCGATTGGCGTCATCGCCGCGGTGGTGCCGTGGAACTTCCCGCTGCTGCTGGCCTGCTGGAAGCTCGGCCCGGCGCTGGCGGCGGGCAACAGCGTGATCCTTAAGCCCTCGGAAAAATCGCCGCTCACCGCGCTGCGCCTCGCCGGGCTGGCGAAAGAGGCGGGCCTGCCGGACGGCGTGCTGAACGTGGTCAGCGGCTTTGGTCACGAAGCCGGACAGGCGCTGGCCCTGCATCCAGACGTGGAGGTCCTTACCTTTACCGGCTCCACCCGCACCGGCAAGCAGCTGCTGAAAGACGCCGGCGACAGCAATATGAAGCGCGTGTGGCTGGAAGCGGGCGGCAAGAGCGCCAACATCGTCTTCGCCGACTGCCCGGATCTGCAAAAAGCGGTCAGCGCCACCGCCGGCGGCATCTTCTACAACCAGGGGCAGGTGTGCATCGCCGGCACTCGCCTGCTGCTGGAGGAGAGCATCGCCGACGAGTTCCTGGCACGACTGAAAACCGAAGCGCAACACTGGCAGCCGGGCAACCCGCTCGACCCAAACACCACCATGGGCATGCTGATTGACAACACCCATGCCGACAGCGTGCACAGTTTTATTCGCGGCGGCGAAAGCAAAAGCACGCTGTTCCTCGACGGGCGGAAAAATCCGTGGCCTGCCGCCGTCGGCCCGACCATTTTTGTTGACGTCGACCCGGCCTCCACCCTCAGCCGGGAAGAGATCTTCGGCCCGGTGCTGGTGGTGACTCGCTTCAAAAGCGAAGACGAGGCGCTGCGGCTTGCCAACGACAGCGACTACGGCCTCGGCGCTGCGGTATGGACCCGCGATCTCTCACGCGCCCACCGCATGAGCCGCCGCCTGAAGGCCGGTTCGGTCTTCGTCAACAACTATAACGATGGTGATATGACCGTCCCCTTCGGCGGTTACAAACAGAGCGGCAACGGACGCGATAAGTCGCTGCACGCGCTGGAAAAATTCACCGAACTGAAAACCATCTGGATTGCCCTGGAGTCTTAATCATGACCGAACATACCACCAGCTATTACGCCGCCAGCGCCAACAAATATGAACCCTTTCCGACGCTGGACGAATCGATAAGCTGCGACGTCTGCGTCGTCGGCGGCGGCTACACCGGACTCTCGTCTGCCCTGCATCTGGCCGAAATGGGCTACGACGTGGTGGTGCTGGAAGGGGCGCGCATCGGCTTCGGCGCCAGCGGCCGCAATGGCGGTCAGCTGGTTAACTCCTACAGCCGCGATATCGACGTGATTGAAAAAAACTACGGCCCGGATGCCGCTAAAATGCTCGGTAGCATGATGTTCGAAGGCGGCGATATTATTCGCGAACGTATCCAGCGCTACCAGATCCAGTGCGATTATCGCCCGGGCGGCCTGTTCGTGGCGATGAATCACAAACAGCTGGAGACGCTGGAAGAACAGAAAGCCAACTGGGAGCGCTACGGCAACACGCAGCTGGAGCTGCTGGACAGAGAGGCGATTCGTCGCGAAGTGGACAGCGACCGCTACGTCGGCGCCCTGCTCGACCACAGCGGCGGCCATATTCATCCGCTCAACCTCGCCATCGGCGAAGCGGACGCCATTCGCCTGAACGGCGGCCGGGTCTATGAGCAGTCGCCGGTCACCCGCATTCAGCACTCCACTCCGGCAGTGGTCAGCACCCCCCGCGGCCAGGTCACTGCCCGCTATGTGATCGTCGCCGGCAACGCCTATCTCGGCGACAAACTGGAGCCGGAGCTGGCGAAGCGCAGCATGCCTTGCGGCACCCAGGTGGTCACCACCGCTCCGCTGTCGGAGGAGGTCGCTCGCTCGCTGATCCCGAAAAACTACTGTGTGGAAGACTGTAACTATCTGTTGGATTACTACCGCCTCACCGGCGACAACCGCTTGCTGTATGGCGGCGGCGTGGTCTACGGCGCCCGCGACCCGGACGATGTGGAACGGCTGATTATGCCGAAGCTGCTGAAAACCTTCCCGCAGCTGAAAGGGGTGAAAATCGACTACCGCTGGACCGGCAACTTCCTGTTGACCCTCTCAAGGATGCCGCAGTTTGGTCGCCTCGATACCAACATCTACTACATGCAGGGCTACAGCGGGCATGGGGTCACCTGTACCCACCTCGCCGGACGGTTGATTTCGGAACTGCTGCGCGGTGACGCTGAGCGTTTCGACGCCTTTGCCAAACTGCCGCACTACCCGTTCCCGGGCGGCCGCAGCCTGCGCATTCCCTTCACCGCCATGGGCGCCGCCTACTACAGTCTGCGCGACCGCCTGGGGGTTTAATCGCCTCTGCCGACGGCGCTGGCCGTCGGCTCATGCTGCGGATAGTGCTGCTGAAAGTAGTGGCGCAGAAACTCCACAGTGGTGCGAATTTTAGCCGACGTCGCCAGCCGGGAGACATAGACTGCCCAGACGTTGGCAGGCTGAAAGAATTCCGGCAGCACATGCAGCAGATGGCCGCTGGCGATATTCTCCCGGACGTCCCACCATGAACGTAACGCAATTCCTTGCCCGTCCAGACACCACTGATGCACAATTTCACCATGGTTGGACGACAGCGGCCCGGTCACCTTGATCGCATGCTGCCCCTCTTTGCTGTGCAACTGCCAGATGCCAAACGGATGATCGCGTTCTTTAATCACCAGGCAGGGTAAGGCGGCCAGATCGCTCAGCTGTTTCGGCGGTGGATGGCGGGCAAGGAATTGCGGCGAGGCGCAGAGCACGCGGTGGTTGGCCGCCAGCTGGCGGGCAATCAGATTCGGCGCGATATCATCGCCCACGCGAATATCGAGATCCACCCCTTCATTGACTAAATCCACCAGCCGGTCCTGGACATCGAAACGCAGTTCCAGCTGCGGGTACTGAAGGGCCAGCGCCGACAGCGCCGGGGCCACCACCCGGCGGCCAAAGCCGAAGCTACTGATAATACGCAGCGTTCCCTGCGGCACCTGGCGCACGTCGGAAAGCTCGTCCATCATCTCATCGACATCCTGCAAAATGCGCTGCGCCCATTCGTAGATCCGCTCCCCCTCCTCGGTAATGGTGACCCGGCGGGTGGTCCGGTGCAACAACACCACATTCAGGGTTTGCTCCAGCAGCGAAACCCGCTTGCTGATGAACGCCGGTGATACGCCAAGCTCTTCGGCGGCGGCGGCGAACCCGGCCCGGCGAGCGACCAGCATAAAGACGCGTAAATCATTTAGCAGCGGCAGATTATTCATGATCTGTGTTTTATGTTTCACCAGTTAGCGTGATTAATTATGAACCAGTCAATTATAGGATAAGCAGGTGGTCAAACATCATCGCTTAAAAGTGAGAACCGGAATGAAAAAAACCTATCGTATTGCCGCCATCCCGGGTGACGGAATTGGCAAAGAAGTTCTGCCTGAAGGGATTCGCGTGCTGCAAGCCGCCGCACAGCGTTGGGATCTGTCATTGAGCTTCGAGCAGATGGAGTGGGCAAGCTGCGAATATTATGCCCATCACGGCAAGATGATGCCGGACGACTGGCGCGAGCAGCTGCAGGGCTTCGATGCCATCTACTTCGGCGCCGTCGGCTGGCCGGATACCGTTCCCGACCACATTTCGCTGTGGGGGTCGCTGCTGAAGTTCCGCCGTGAGTTTGACCAATACGTCAACCTGCGTCCGGTGCGTCTGTTCCCCGGCGTCCCCTGCCCGCTGGCGGGCAAAAAGGCCGGCGATATCGATTTTTACGTGGTGCGCGAAAATACCGAAGGCGAATATTCCGCCCTCGGCGGGCGCGCCAATGAAGGCACCGAGCATGAAGTGGTGATTCAGGAGTCGGTCTTTACCCGCCGCGGCGTGGACCGGATCCTGCGCTACGCCTTCGAACTGGCGCAAAGCCGCCCACGCAAAACGCTGACCTCCGCAACCAAATCCAACGGTCTGGCGATCAGCATGCCCTACTGGGATGAGCGGGTGGAAGAGATGGCCAAAAACTATCCGGATATTCGCTGGGACAAGCAGCATATCGATATCCTGTGCGCCCGCTTCGTGCTGCAGCCGGAGCGTTTTGACGTGGTCGTCGGCTCCAATCTGTTCGGTGATATTCTCTCCGATCTCGGCCCGGCTTGTACCGGCACCATCGGTATTGCGCCATCGGCGAATCTCAACCCGGAGCGCACCTTCCCGTCGCTGTTCGAACCGGTTCACGGGTCGGCGCCGGATATCTATGGTAAAAATATCGCCAACCCGATCGCCACCATATGGGCCGGGGCGATGATGCTCGATTTCCTCGGCAACGGCGATGAGCGCTATCACGCCGCGCACAACGGCATTCTGGCGGCGATTGAGCAGGTGATTGCCAGCGGGCCGAAAACCCCGGATATGAAAGGCAGCGCGTCAACGCAACAGGTCAGCGACGCTATCTGCAAAGCCATTTTGGCGTAATTACCCAAGCCGCTCCCCGGTCGCGCGGCGCTTACCGGGGCTACAAAAGGCACGATAATGTAAAAACACGGCCCTCAGCCCGTATCCCTGCGGGCTGCCCCGACCTGCCGGGAACGTCTCAGCGATGTTGAGGCCGCCAACACCGGCAGTTTCAGCAACAATGGTGAATAAATTAAAGGCAGGCCGCACGGACCGTAGCCCGGGTAAGGCGCAGCCGCTACCCGGGAAGACCTGCGCCAACTTCCCTCTCTTTTCGCTATGCAGAATCCCCCACGATTGACAAGTGGACCGCATCACAGCGTCAAACTTTATTAATTCCTGAAAAGACAGAACCTGCGCCAATTCACCTTTTATTATTTCCGTTCCGTGTTTTATTGCTTCACGAAACGGCCAATTGTTTAATTCATGTAACGAAGAAATAATCCGATTGTTAATAGCTTTTGCTACGAACCTTGACCCTACAGCGTGATAACAACGACAGGCTAAAGCCACCGACGGGCAATCATGCCCAGGAGATCACCCATGTTGAGCAACGTAAAGAAAAAAGATGTGCCGCTGATTGCCATCAGCCTGGCGGCCATTGTTTTCATCGCCGCTACATTAAGTCTCTTCCCGCAGCAAACCGCGCAGGCGGCTGATTCGATTTTTAACGGCGTGACCCGCCTGCTGGGTTCCACGGTACAGGTACTGGTGCTGCTGGCGCTGGGACTGGTGCTCTATCTGGCGACCAGCAAATACGGCAATATCCGTCTCGGCGAAGGTAAAGTCGAATACAGTACCCTCTCATGGCTGTTTATGTTTATCTGCGCCGGGCTCGGCTCCTCCACGCTGTACTGGGGCGTCGCCGAATGGGCTTATTACTACCAGACCCCGGGCCTGAACATTGCCCCGCAATCGCCGAAAGCGCTGGAATACAGCATCCCTTATTCTTTCTTCCACTGGGGGGTTAGCGCCTGGGCGACCTACACTCTCGCCTCGCTGATCATGGCCTATCACTTCCACGTGCGGAAAAATAAAGGCCTCAGCCTCTCCGGGATCATTTCAGCGATCACCGGAGTGAGTCCGCAGGGCTTCTGGGGCCGTCTGGTCGATCTGATGTTCCTGATCGCTACCGTCGGCGCGTTAACCATTTCGCTGGTGGTCACTGCCGCCACCTTCACCCGCGGCCTGTCAGCGCTGACCGGGCTGCCGGATAACTTCACCGTGCAGGCGTTTGTGATCCTGCTCTCCGGCGGTATTTTCTGCATGAGTTCGTGGATTGGCATCAACAACGGCCTGCAGCGCCTGAGCAAAATGGTCGGCTGGGGGGCATTTCTGCTGCCGTTGGTGGTATTACTGGTTGGCCCAACCGAATTCATCACCAATAACATCATTAACGCTGTCGGCCTGACGACTCAGAACTTCCTGCAGATGAGCCTGTTTACCGATCCCCTCGGCGACGGCGCCTTTACCCGCAACTGGACCGTCTTCTACTGGCTGTGGTGGATCTCCTATACCCCGGGCGTGGCGATGTTCGTCACCCGCGTCTCCCGCGGGCGCAAAATCAAAGAGGTGATATGGGGACTGCTCCTTGGTAGCACCGCCGGCTGCTGGTTCTTCTTTGGGGTGATGGAAAGCTACGCCATGCACCAGTTCGTTAACGGCGTGATTAACGTACCGCAGGTGATGCAGACTCTTGGCGGCGAAACCGCCGTCCAGCAGGTCCTGATGTCGCTGCCGGCAGGTAAGCTGTTCCTCGCCGCCTATCTGTTCGTGATGATTGTTTTCCTCGCCTCGCATATGGATGCGGTGGCCTACACCATGGCGGCGACCAGCACCCGCAACCTGCGCGAAGGCGACGATCCGGATCGCGGCATGCGCCTGTTCTGGTGCGTGGTAATTACCCTCATCCCGCTATCGATTCTGTTTACCGGCGCTTCGCTTGAGACCATGAAAACCACCGTGGTGCTGACCGCCCTACCATTCCTGGCCATTTTACTGATTAAAACCGGCGGCTTCGTGCGCTGGCTAAAACAGGACTACGCCCACGTGCCGGTCAATCAGATAGAAACCCATACGCCCGAGCCAATGATTAAAGCCGAGACGCTACCGGTTGGCACGGTACTCAAAGGCGACGGCCAGTCGCTGTAAAACCTCTTACTGACAATAATCACAAGGTGACCTTACATGAGCAATTTGAGCCCTGACTTTACTCTGCCGATTAACTTTTGCGCCAATCCGCAGGATGCCTGGACCATTCCGGCCCGTTTTTATACCGACAGCCAGGCGTTTGAACACGAGAAAGAGCGCATCTTCGCCAATAGCTGGATTTGCGTCGCCCACGGCAGCGAGGTCGCCCGGCCGAACGACTACATCACCCGGGAGATCATTGGCGAAAATATCGTTATCGTCCGCGGCCGCGACAACATTCTGCGCGCTTTCTATAACGTCTGCCCGCACCGCGGCCACCAGCTGCTGAGCGGTGAAGGTAAAGCCAAAAACGTGATTACCTGCCCCTATCACGCCTGGGCCTTCAAGCTTGACGGCAATCTCGCCCACGCCCGCAACTGCGAAAACGTGGCGAATTTCGATAGCGAAAAGGCGCAGCTGGTGCCGGTTCGCCTGGAAGAGTATGCCGGCTTTGTGTTTATCAATATGAACCCGCAAGCAGAGAGCGTGGAAACGCAGCTGCCGGGCCTGCAGGACAAAGTGTTGGAAGCCTGCCCGGACGTGCATGATCTGAAACTGGCGGCGCGCTTTACCACTCTCACCCCGGCGAACTGGAAAAATATCGTCGATAACTATCTGGAATGTTACCACTGCGGCCCGGCGCACCCGGGCTTCTCGGATTCCGTACAGGTTGACCGTTACTGGCACACCATGCACGGCAAATGGACGCTGCAGTATGGCTTCGCCAAGCCGTCCGAGCAGTCGTTTAAATTCGAAGAAGGTACCGACGCCGCGTTCCACGGTTTCTGGCTGTGGCCGTGCACCATGTTCAACGTGACGCCGATCAAGGGCATGATGACCGTGATCTATGAATTCCCGGTGGATGAAGAGACCACTCTGCAGAATTACGACATCTATTTCACCAACGAAGAGCTGACTGACGATCAGAAAGCGCTGATTGAGTGGTATCGCGACGTGTTCCGCCCGGAAGATTTACGCCTGGTGGAAAGCGTGCAGAAGGGGCTGAAGTCCCGCGGCTATCGCGGCCAGGGGCGCATTATGGCGGATAACAGCGGCAGCGGTATCTCCGAGCACGGTATCGCGCATTTCCACAATCTGGTGGCCCAGGTGTTCCAGCCGTAATCGTTGAAGGAGTTGGCTATGTCCGTGTTTCACTCAGATCTGTTTCGCCAGCAGGCGCTGATTGCCGGAAGCTGGCGCGACGCCGCCGACGGCACGACGCTTGCCGTCAGCAACCCTTCCACCGGCGCGACGCTCGGCCAGATCCCCAATATGGGTCGGGCGGAAGCGCAGCAGGCGGTGGATGCTGCCGCTGCCGCGCTGCCGGCATGGCGCGCGCTTACCGCCGCCCAGCGCGCCGCGTTATTGAAGAACTGGCACCGCCTGATCCTCGAAAACAAGACCGCGCTGGCGCAGATAATGACCGCCGAGCAGGGCAAGCCGCTGGCGGAAGCGGAAGGCGAAATCGCCTATGCCGCCTCATTTATCGAGTGGTTTGCCGAACAAGGGAAACGTGCCAACGGCGAGATAATCCCCTCCCCCGGCGCCGATAAACGCCTGATGGTGATCCGCCAGGGAGTGGGGGTCTGCGCGGCGATCACCCCGTGGAACTTCCCGGCGGCGATGATCACCCGTAAGGCCGGCCCGGCGCTGGCCGCGGGTTGTACGATGGTGATAAAGCCCGCCAACGAAACGCCGTTTACCGCGCTGGCGATGGCGGAACTGGCGAATCAGGCCGGGATCCCGCAGGGCGTTATTAACGTTGTCACCGGACAGTCGCGTGAGATTGGCGCGGTGTTCACCGGCGATGAACGGGTGCGTAAGCTCTCCTTTACCGGCTCGACCGAAGTTGGCCGCGTGCTGATGCGCCAGTGCGCGGAATCCATCAAAAAGCTCTCTTTAGAGCTCGGGGGTAACGCGCCGTTTATCGTCTTTGATGACGCCGATATCGATAAAGCGGTCGAGGGAGCGCTGATCGCCAAGTTCCGCAACGCCGGGCAAACCTGCGTCTGCGTCAATCGCTTCTATATTCATCGCGCCGTCTACGACCAATTCTGCGATAAATTCGTCGCCCGCGTCGCCGCCCTGAAAGTGGGCGATGGCAGCGAGTCCGATGTCCAGATTGGCCCGCTGATCAACGCCGACGCCGGGCGCAAAGTCCAGTCCCTGCTCGACGACGCCCTGAGCCGCGGCGCCACGCTGTTAACCGGCGGTAAAGCGCACCCACTGGGCGGTAATTTTTTCACCCCTACGGTGATCGGCGACGTACAACCGGGGTCACTGCTGCTGCAGGAAGAGATTTTCGGCCCGGTGGCGGCGCTAGTGAAATTTGACGATGAGCAGCAGGTCATCGAGCAGGCGAATAACACCATCTACGGTCTCGCCTCCTATTTTTACAGCAACGATGCCGCCCGTATCTGGCGCGTCTCCGAGCAGCTGGAATACGGCATGGTCGGCATCAATACCGGACTGATTTCCAACGAAGTCGCGCCATTTGGCGGGGTGAAACAGTCGGGTCTTGGCCGCGAAGGCTCGGAACACGGAATCGAAGATTACCTGGAGATGAAGTATCTCTGCCAGGGGTTATAAATGTATTCTCCCGGCGGCGGCTCTGGCCACGCCGGGATTTTTGATGGAGTTCAGCGATGTCTGATTATCAAATGTTTGAGACGATCGTTCGCGATGTTGAACAGATCACCGCCCAGGTGAAGCGTTTTACGCTGGTGTCGTCGACCGGCGCCCCGCTGCCGGGATTCAGCGGCGGTAGCCATATTATCGTCCAGATGCAGGATGGCGAGCAGCGCTACAGCAATGCTTATTCGCTGATGAGCTCGCCGCTGGATACCACCAGCTGGCAGATTGCGGTGCGTCTTGAGTCGCTTTCCAAAGGCGGCTCGCGCTTTATGCACCAGCAGGTGCGCCCGGGCGATACCCTGACGGTGTCCACGCCCAACAACCTGTTCGCCATCGAACCACAGGCGCGAAAACATCTGCTGATCGCCGGCGGTATCGGCATTACGCCATTCTTGTCGCATATTCCGGAACTGGAACAACAGCAGGCCGACTGGCAGCTGCACTACTGTTTCCACGACGCCGACAATAATGCTTTCGTCGATGCGCTCAGCGCCGCGCCGTGGCGCGATCGGGTCAATATTCATGTATCAGCGCTCGGCAGCCGTCTCGACCTGCCGCGCCTGTTCGCCGACCTCGAGCCCGGAACCCACGTGTATACCTGCGGCCCGGCGGCGCTTAACGAGGCGGTGAAAGCCGCCGCCGAACGCCATCAGGTGCCCGCCAGTCAACTGCACTTTGAGCAGTTTATCGTTGAGGATAAAGGCGGAGAGGCGTTTACCCTGGTGCTGGCGCGTTCCGGACGCGAATTTACCGTACCGCAGGACATGACCATTTTGCAGGTTATTGAGAATAACAAAGCGGCGAAGGTGGAATGTCTGTGCCGTGAAGGGGTGTGCGGCACCTGCGAAACGATGATTCTGGAAGGGGAAGCGGACCACCGCGATCAGTATTACAGCGAGGAAGAGAAAGCCAGCCAACAGAGTATGCTGATCTGCTGCTCGCGCGCCAAAGGCGGCCGGTTAGTGCTGGATTTATAGCTCGCTCTCCGGCCAGCGCCGCTGGCCGGAGAGACAATTACAGTTCCAGCTCGCGGCGCAGCAGTTGCGCGATATCTTCGCGGCTCTGCGCGGAGACCAGAGCTTGACGGAACTCCGCATGCATAATGCGTCGCGCCAGCCGCGAGAAGATGCGCATATGCTGGTCGCCCGCCGAGTGCTTGTTTAGCGTCAGCATAATCACAAACTGCGCCTCTTCATCGCCCCACATCACCGGCTGCGCCAGCCGGGCGACGCTGATGGTCGACTGCTCAATATGCTCGGATTTACTGTGCGGTATGGCGAAGCTAAAGCCAAGCCCGGTGGAGAACACCGCCTCACGGGCCCACAGGTCAGCCTCCAGCTTGCGTGGGTAGCGGCAGCGACCGGCCAGCAGCAGGTTATCCGTCATCCCCTTCAGCACTTCTTCCTTACTACGCCAGTCGCTGTTGAGCGTAATGCACTCGGCGCTCACCAGCGGCACCTCCTGCTGGCGCATACGGAACTGGGCCAGCAGATGCTCCACCTCCAGCGAGGTACGGCACTGCATCGCCTGATTCAGCAGCTGACGGCAGGCGCGGCTGTCCAGCTGCGCCAGACGCGCTTTGGTCGCCGGGATCGCCGGCGCGCTCATACTCAGTTCATCCAGGCCGAGGCCGACCAGCAGCGGCAGCACCGAACCTTTGGCCCCCAGCTCGCCGCACAAGCCGATCCATTTCCCCTGCCGGTGCGCCGCCTGCACGGCATAGTCCAGCGCACGCAGGAAGGCCGGGTTGAGACTGTTGTAATGGCGCGTCACTTTCGCGTTATCGCGGTCGACCGCCAGCAGATACTGCGTTAAGTCATTGCTGCCGATGCTAAAGAAGTCCACCTCTTCGCAGCACTGATCGATGATGAACATCACCGACGGCACCTCCAGCATGATGCCCAGCGGGATTTTTTCATCAAACGGGATCTGTTCAACGCGCAGCGACTGTTTGGCCTCCGCCAGCCGCTCTTTCACCCACAGGATCTCTTCCATGGAGGAAATCATCGGGATCATGATCTTCAGCGCGCCGTGCGCCGAGGCGCGTAGAATCGCCCGCAGCTGAGTATGAAACAGCGCCTGGTACTCTTCATAGATGCGCACCGCGCGGTAGCCGAGGAAGGGGTTATTTTCCGCAGGAATGTTGAGATAGGCCACCGGCTTATCACCGCCGATATCCATAGTCCGCACAATAATGCTGCGCCCTGCGGCAGGCTCCAGCGCCTGACAGAAGATGTTGTAAAGCTCATCTTCCGATGGCGCGCCGGGCCGGTCCATATACAGCATCTCTGTGCGGAACAGGCCAACCGACTGCGCGCCATTGTTGAATGCCGCCACCGCCTCTACCGAATGGGCGATGTTCGCCGCGATCTCGACGCGGATACCGTCTTCCGTCTGCCCTGGCTTATCCAGCCATACCTGCTGCTGTTGCTGGATCTGCGCCTGAACCCAGGCCTCCTGCTGATAGTAGCGCGCCACCGCCGGACTCGGATCCACCACCAGCAATCCGGCGGTGCCGTCGATCTGCACCTGGGTACCCTCCCACGGCAACAGTGCGTCGAGGTCAACCCCCACCAGGGTCGGAATATTGAACGAGCGGGCGAGGATCACGGTGTGCGACGTGGTGCCGCCGCCGCGCAGCAGCAGCCCTTTGAGATGCGCTTTATCCAGTTCGAGAAACTGGCTGGGGGTCAGCTCGTCGGCAAGGCAAATGGCGGCCTCCCGCAGCTGGCCCGGGGGGGGAAAGCGGGCTTCGCCATAGATATGCTGCAACAGCTGGAAGCAGACATCGCGCACATCGAGCACCCGCTCCTGTAGATAAGTGTTGCCGGAGTCGCGGAACCGTGCGCAGAAGTGGTCGCTGGTGGCGACAATCGCCTGCGCGCAGCTGAGGCCGGTAAGAATGCCGTCGAGCAGGTGCTGGCGCAGCGAGGCATCCGTCGCCAGCGAACGGTGAGCGTCGAGGATTGCGCTGGCGGTGCCGTCATTGTCCAGCAGCCGCAGCTCAATATCTTTTACCAGCAGGCGCAGGCCATTATCCAGCGCCGCCTGCTCCTGTTCGGGAGCGACGGCGCCCGGCAGTTCCCCCAGCTCATGCAGATCGCGGGATTTCAGGTGTATTAGCCTGCCCCCCGCGCTGCCGGCGCACACCGGGCGGGCATGAAACAGCGTCGGGTTCAGCCGCGAGAGCGACGCAGGCACCGGCTGGATCTCCAGCGCATGCGCAGCGGGCAGCGGCGCGTCGCACCGCGGGAATTCATTTTCGATAAAGGCGCTTAAGGCGGCGAACGCGTCGGCTTCATCTTCGCCATGAATGACCAGCTGGCAGGCGTCGCCCTTCAGGGTATTGCTGCCGATGATCGCCAGCGCGCTCTTGGCATTTCCGCTGGTCTCGCGGCGCAGATTGCGCCACTCAATCGCCGATGAAAAACGGTTACACAGCGTTTCGACCAGACTGGCCGGACGCGCATGCACGCCGTTTGGCAAATCACATGTAAATTCAATGACCAGAGCCATCGTCTTCCTCCTGAGCAATCCATTATTTACCCAAAAGGTAATGAATGAAGGGGCCGGGGACTAGGTGATAAAACTGGCAATTACTGGACTATTGTACACACGATACTTTTTTATGCCCGCCATCACAATTCCATCCATTTAGCGCCCATCCTTCCTGCCATCACTAAGATTTGAGGTGGATCGCAATTCCTTTCTAACCTTACAAATGTCCAGTAAATGCACTTTTTCTCTACTGTTTTATGCGGCGACCTTTTTCTAATGTTGAGCCATCAATACTGTCACGGGCCCTACAGCGCTCAGGAGCAAACAATGAACGAACTGGTGCAAATACTAAAAAATACCCGCCAGCATCTGATGACCGGCGTGTCACACATGATCCCCTTTGTGGTCTCCGGTGGGATCCTGCTGGCGGTGTCCGTCATGTTGTATGGCAAAGGCGCAGTTCCCGATGCCGCCACCGATCCCAACCTGAAGAAGCTGTTTGACATCGGGGTCGCCGGGCTAACGCTGATGGTCCCTTTTCTCGCCGCCTACATCGGGTACTCCATCGCTGACCGCGCCGCGCTGGCGCCCTGCGCCATCGGCGCCTGGGTGGGCAACAGCTTCGGCGCCGGCTTCTTCGGCGCGCTGATCGCCGGCATGATCGGCGGCCTGGTGGTCTACTACCTGAAAAAAATACCGGTCCACAAGGTGCTGCGCTCGGTGATGCCGATTTTCATTATTCCCATCATCGGCACCTTTATTACCGCCGGGATCATGATGTGGGGGCTCGGCGAACCGGTGGGCGCGCTAACCGCTAACCTGACCGGCTGGCTGCAGGGTATGCGTGAAGGCAGCATCGTGGTGCTGGCCATCATTATGGGCCTGATGCTGGCCTTTGATATGGGCGGCCCGGTGAACAAAGTGGCCTACGCCTTCATGTTGATCTGCGTCTCGCAGGGGGTCTACAGCGTGGTGGCTATCGCCGCCGTCGGCATCGCCGTGCCGCCGCTGGGGATGGGGTTGGCGACGCTGATCGGCCGTAAATATTTCACCGCCGAAGAGCGGGAAACCGGCAAAGCGGCGCTGGTGATGGGCTGCGTCGGGGTCACTGAAGGGGCGATTCCCTTTGCCGCTGCCGACCCGCTGCGCGTTATTCCGGCCAATATGATTGGCGCTGCCAGCGGCTGCGTCACCGCGGCGCTGTTGGGGGCCCAGTGTTACGCCGGCTGGGGCGGGCTCATCGTGCTGCCGGTGGTCCAGGGCAAACTTGGCTTTATCGCCGCGCTGTTGGTCGGTGCCTGCGTCAGCGCCGCCTGCGTCATTGTGCTGAAAGCGCTAGCTAAAAAGAAATCGTCTGACGCTAAAGCCGACGACGAATTAGATCTTGATTTCGAAATTAACTAACAGACTGGAAGGAACAGATTATGACCCACATTATCGCTGTCACCGCCTGCCCGTCGGGCGTGGCTCACACCTACATGGCCGCCGAGTCGCTGGAAAGCGCCGCCAAAGCCAAAGGCTGGCAGGTTAAAGTCGAAACCCAGGGCTCAATCGGCATTGAAAACGAACTGACCGCCGAAGAGATCGCCGCCGCCGATATGGTCATCCTGACCAAAGATATCGGTATCAAATTCGAAGAGCGTTTTGCCGGGAAAACTATCGTGCGCGTCAATATCAGCGATGCGGTCAAGCGCGCCGACGCCATCATGAACAAGATAGACAGCCATCTTTCTCAGCGTACCTGAAGCCTTACAAGGGGCGCCCTCGCGCCCTTCGCCACCACATGGAGTTTGTCATGACGAATCGTACTCAACGCCTGAAAGCCAGCCTGTTCGCCCAGCCGCGCGAAATCTCCCTGGAGCGCGCTCTGCTGTATACCGCCAGTCATCAGCAAACGGAGGGCGAACCGGTGATTATTCGCCGGGCGAAGGCCACCGCCTGGATCCTCGATAAGGTAGACATTTCGATTCGTGATGATGAACTGATTGCCGGCAACCGGACCATCAAACCGCGGGCAGGCATTATGTCGCCGGAGATGGATCCCTACTGGCTGCTCAACGAACTCGACGCCTTTCCGACCCGGCCGCAGGACCGCTTCGCGATAAGCGAAGAAGATAAGCAAATATACCGCGAAACGCTGTTCCCCTACTGGGAAAAGCGCTCAATGAAGGATTTTATCAACGGCCAGATGACCGACGAGGTCAAGGCCGCCGTCAGCACCCAGATATTCAGCGTGAACCAGACCGATAAGGGCCAGGGCCATATCATCATCGACTATCCGCGTCTGCTCAATCATGGCCTCGGGGCGCTGGTGGCGGAGCTAAAAGCCCACTGCGAGCAGCAACCCGGGAACCACTTTTATCAGGCGGTGCTGATCCTGCTGGAAGCCTCCCGGCGCCATATTCTGCGCTACGCCGCGCTGGCCGAGGAGATGGCTGGGCACTGTCAGGACCCGCAGCGTCAGCAGGAGCTGTTAACCATCGCCGCTATTTCGCGCCACAACGCGGAGCACCGGCCAACGGACTTCCCCCAGGCCTGCCAGCTGTTCTGGTATATGAACATCATTCTGCAGTACGAATCCAACGCCAGCTCAATTTCACTGGGGCGTTTTGATCAGTATATGCTGCCGTTTTATCAGGCGTCGCTGAATGAGGGTCAGGATCCGGCGTATCTCAGGGAGCTCCTGGAGTCGCTGTGGGTGAAATGCAACGATATCGTGCTGCTGCGCTCCTCGAGCAGCGCGCGCTATTTCGCTGGTTTTCCTACCGGCTACACCGCTCTGCTCGGCGGACTGACGGAAACCGGACGCAGCGCGGTCAACGCGCTGTCGTTTTTATGCCTCGATGCCTATCAGAACGTGCAATTGCCGCAGCCGAATCTTGGCGTGCGGGTCAACGAGCTGATTGACCGCCCGTTCCTGCGTAAAACCGCTGAAACCATCCGCCTGGGCACCGGCATTCCACAGATTTTCAACGACGAGGTGGTGGTCCCCGCCTTCCTCAATCGCGGCGTGTCGCTGGAAGACGCCCGCGACTACGCGGTGGTCGGCTGCGTCGAGTTGTCGATCCCTGGCCGCACCTACGGCCTGCATGATATCGCCATGTTCAACTTGCTGAAGGTTATGGAACTGGTCCTGAAGGAAAATGAAGGGCAACCGGAGGTCAGCTAGGAAGGACTTATCAGTCAGATCCGTGACAAAATTCGTTATTACATCAAGCTGATGGTCGAGGGCAGCAATATCTGCGATATCGGCCATCGCGACTGGGCGCCGGTCCCCCTGCTCTCCTCGTTCATTGAAGATTGCGTCCGGCACGGCAAAGATATCACCGCCGGCGGCGCGCGCTATAACTTTTCCGGCGTCCAGGGCATCGGGATCGCCAACCTGAGCGATTCACTGCACGCCCTGAAGGGGATGGTTTTCGATCAGCAGCGTCTCAGTTTTGACCAACTGATGGCGGTCCTGAAGGCCAACTTCCGCACGCCGGAGGGGGAAAAGATCCGCGCCCGGTTGATTAACCGTTTTGAGAAGTACGGTAACGACATCGACGAAGTCGATAATATTAGCGCCGATCTGCTGCGCTTTTACTGCAAAGAGGTGGAGCAGTACCTGAACCCGCGCGGCGGCCATTTTACTCCCGGCTCCTATACCGTCTCGGCGCATGTGCCGCTGGGCTCGGTAGTGGGGGCTACCCCGGACGGGCGGCTGGCCGGCGAACAACTGGCGGACGGCGGCCTGTCGCCGATGGTCGGTCAGGATGCTCAGGGGCCGACGGCGGTGCTGAAATCGGTCAGCAAGCTGGATAACTATCTGCTGTCGAACGGTACGCTGCTTAACGTCAAATTCACCCCGGCAACGCTGGCCGGCGACGGCGGGCTGAACAAGCTGGCAGACTTTTTACAGGCTTTCTGCAAGCTCAAGCTGCAGCATATTCAGTTTAACGTGGTCAATGCCGACACCCTGCGTGAAGCGCAGCAGCGGCCGCAGGACTTTGCCGGCCTGGTGGTGCGCGTCGCGGGCTACAGCGCCTTCTTTGTTGAGCTGTCGAAGGAGATTCAGGATGACATCATCCGCCGCACCGCGCATCAGCTGTGAGGTGATGGAGACGCGCGCCGATCGGGCGCGTATTTTTAACCTGCAGCGCTACTCGCTCAACGATGGCCAGGGGATCCGCACGGTGGTCTTTTTCAAAGGCTGCCCCCACACCTGCCCGTGGTGCGCCAACCCGGAGTCAATGTCGCCGAAGATCCAGACCCTGCGCCGGCAGAGCAAATGTCTGGGCTGCGCCCGCTGTCTGCAGGACGTCGCCGAGTGTCCCTCCGGGGCATGGGAGCAGATCGGTCGCGACGTGACGCTGGAGAACCTCCTTCAGGAGGTGCTCAAAGATGAAGTCTTCTTCCGCGCCTCCGGCGGCGGTGTCACCCTCTCCGGCGGGGAGGTGCTCATGCAGGCCGGGTTTGCCGCCCGTTTTCTTCAGCGCCTGCGCCAGTGGGGGATCCGCACCGCCATCGAGACCGCCGGCGACGGCGCCTTTGACCGTTTGCTGCCGGTGGCTGAATCCAGCGACGAAGTGCTGTTTGATTTTAAAATCATGGATCCTGAGCTGGCGCGGTCGCTGCTGCGAATGAATCAGCCGCGGGTACTGGACAATTTTCGCCAGCTGGCGACAAGAAACATCAATCTGATCCCGCGGGTGCCGCTGATCCCGGGTTACACCATGAGCGTGGATAATTTTCGCCAGATACTGGCGTTTCTCGCGCCGTTCGCGCTAAAAGAAATGCACCTGTTGCCGTTTCATCAATATGGCGAGCCAAAATACCGTCTGCTGGGCAAACCCTGGACGCTGGCCAGCGTGAAAGCGCCTGGCGAAGCGGACATTCAACCTTATCGGATAATGGCCGAAGCGGCCGGATTCCACGTCACTATCGGCGGTTAACGCCAGGAGGATGTTATGGACTTCAATATTGTCGCCGTCACCGCCTGCGTCAGCGGGGTGGCGCACACCTATATGGCTGCCGAACGACTGGAAAAGGTCGGTCATCATGAAAAATGGCACCTGAAGGTGGAAACCCAGGGCGCGCTCGGCGTTGAAAATCGCATTACCGCAGAAGATATCGCCCGCGCCGAAGTGGTGCTGCTGGTGACGGATATCGAAATTGACGACGCCCAGCGCTTTAGCGGCCTGCGGACGATTAAAACCAGCATCAAGAGCTTCCTGCTGCAGCCGCAGCAGATCGTCGAGGCCGTGAAAAGCATCATGAAAAAGCCGGTCGTCTATGTAGAACTTCCCTGACCGGCGACGAGTCTTACTCTACATCCAGCAGCCACTTTTGCGCTGGCGTCAGGCGGCTTGCCGTTTCCGGCGTCAGCCAGCGCCGCTGGTCCTGCTGCGGCGTATCCGCGCGATCGATATATAACCCATGCAGCACGCGTCGTCGGCTACCCTCACGATTACGGGTACCGCCGTGCCAGGCGTGGGCGTTGTAGATCATCACGCTGCCGGCCGGCGCAGCAAACACAATCTCGTCTGGGTGGGCCTGTTCCGGGTCGTCCAAGACTTCTTCCGGCAACTCCGGCCGCAGGTGGGTTCCAGGGATAATCCGCGGCGCGCCGTTAGCGGCGCTTAAATCGTCTATCGCCCAGATGGTATTCACCAGGTGGACTTTGGGAAAATCCGGGCGCGGCTTTTTCCAGTCGGCGTGCAGCGGCTGGTGACCGCCGTTATACAGCGCCTCACGCGCATTAAGGCTGGAGACTTTAAAATCACCGTTGAAGATATAGCGGCAGGCGGAGAGGATCAGCGGGTGGGACCAGACTTTCTCCCAGATAACCCCCTTATTCACCAGGTTGGCGATCCGCGTCGCAGTCGCTTCCTGATGGTGTTCCATCGCCAGATTGTCGCCTTCACGCTCAACCAGGGTATCAATTAGCCGGCGCATTTCGCTCAGCCACTGGGCGTCAACGACGTTATGCACGACGGTGTAGCCGAGGGTGTCGAGTTCATGTTTCATTTGCGCACTAAGCGCCTGACTGGCGCCTAACGCATCGAGAAAACTAGCCGATGGTGAGTTCATTTTGCGTTCCTTTTTAACGTTCCGATAACACAAACAAACTCTACTGGTCCATCCGCGGCATGACAGGAGGCGAGCGCTACGAAAAACTGGACATACGTACGCGAGCCACCGAAGTGTGATGGGCATCAACAATCTCCTCTCCGGCGATGCATGCGCGGCGCCTGGCAGGGAATTCGCTGCGCAAATTGACGAAACAAACGCTGTCTGGGGATAAAAAATAGATTACCATCAACAGGATAATGCGCATGCTGAGGGCAAAGAATGATTGAAGATCTGCCAGATATTCTGCATCGGTTAATCAGTCAAAAAGATCATTTACAGGTGAGATTTCCTGAGCCGGATATCTCCGTCCCTGCCCTCGCCCTCAACGTGCCGTTTCCGCGTCTGGAAATAGTGCTGGAGGGCCAGCTCAGTGAACAGGGGCTGCCACTGGCCGCCTCGACGTTAACCACTTTACAGGTGCTGTACGTGCAGGCGGGAAAATGGACGCTGCCGCAGTGGACCGGCCCGGCCACCACCCTGAGTATTCTGTTTGGTCGACAGAAGCTGGGGTTCAGTATTCAGCGCTGGGACGGGAAAAGCCTGCACACGGAAAAGCAAAGCGTTGCCCGCCTTGGACCGCGCGTGGGCTCTTACCTGTTGCTGAGCCTGAACGAAGTCAGCCTGCAGCCCGATCCGCTGACCGCGCGGTTGGTGGTCGCCGCGCTGCTGAGTCACTGTCGCGAACAGCTGGTTGGGCTGGAAATGCGCGTCAGTCGCAGCCGGGATCTGTTTCTCGCCGTTCAGGACTACCTCGAGGAAAATCTTAGCCTGCCGCTGACGCGGGAATCGGTGGCCAGACGTTTTCACATCACGCCCAACTATCTTTCGCATATTTTTCAGAAATCAGGCTCGGTGGGATTTAACGAATATCTGACCCGGGTGCGTCTGGAAAAGGCAAAACAGCTGCTGCGCGGCTACGACCTGAAGGTGAAAGAGATCGCCCATAACTGCGGCTTTGTCGACAGCAACTATTTTTGCCGGGTCTTCAAACGCTACACCGAGCGTTCGCCGTCAGAGTATCGGCGACACTGCCGCAGCACGCAGCAGACCTAACCTGCCGTGTCGGAATATTACGCCCACTCCACGCGCCCACGCCCGTTGTGCTTGGCCTTGTACAGTGCCTCGTCGACTTTGCGGATAAACGTCTCCTGCGCTTCACCCGGCCGCCAGGTTCCCACGCCAATGCTGATCGACAGCGGCGCCTGATGATTGATCAGGATGGTGCGGGCATTGTCGAGGATCGACTGCGCCAGGGCGTGCAGCTCAGGCTCCGACAGGCCATCGACGATAATGGCAAACTCTTCCCCACCAATACGCGCCGGCAGGACCTGCTCGCTGGTCAGTTTCGCCAGCTGTTTCCCCAGGGAAAATAACACTTCATCCCCCACCAGGTGGCCCCAGGTATCATTGATTTTCTTGAAAAAATCGATATCCAGAATCATGAGCCCCAGCGCATGCCCGGACTTTTCGCGAATGGTATCGATGAAAAAACGGCGATTGGGCAACTGGGTGAGCTCATCCTTCAGTGATTGCGAGCGCGCGTCAACGTACAACAGGTTGATGCGCTCAATAATTTTGTAGACGCCCACCACGGTCAGCAGCATCCCGGAGAGGCGCAGCAGATCTTCGCAGTAATAACCCATCCAGCGCGGCTGAACCACTATCTCATCCATCACATCGAACGTGCCGCCAGCAATCCACAGCAGCAGCCCATAGCGCACCCAGTTGACGGCGATATGGCTAATCCGCACCTTTGCTGAGCTCCACAGCATAAACACCAGAAACAGCAGCGCCAGCAAATCGATATAGAGCCCGGGGTTGGCCAGGATCTCACGCCACGTGCCGATCGGCGGCGACACCAGCGCACAGCCGACAGCGACGGCGACGATGACCAGCAGCGCAGGCAGCAACGTACCCCGCGCCAAAGCGGACGGAATGGAGCGATTCGCAGGAGTATGGCATTCAGGCATAACGATGTCTCACGGTAACAACAGGGCCGATCGCGGGACAGGATAGCAGTTAAGCGCAGCGGGACGAATGAAAAAGCGACGCGCCGACAAAACGGCGGTGAGGTAGACTGACCCCGCGGAATTGTTCCAACGTACTACCACTCCATGGCGACGAGGTCAGTGGCGCGGATACTATCGGCTAAATCCGCCAGTTGATTAGCTTTCCGTGCGGCGCCACCGATATCCGGCGGCGCCTGCTCAGAGATTAGCCGCTGAACACGCGCGCCTTGCCGCTGACCGTCAGTCGCACCGTCGCGCCTGGCTGCCACGCCGGCTGGCTTACGGTTCGCAGAACAATCGGCCGATCGTGCCCGGACATCGACAGCGTCAGCGTGGAGAGCTGGCCGGAGAAATCAACATCGCGGATGGTGGCGGTACTTTCCTGTGGTCCGCTCACGCTGACGCTCAGCTGCTCCGGACGCAACATCACCTTACCTTCACCAGCAGGATGCGCTGCGTCTGTCGCCAGGTCGCCCAGCGCGCAGCTGGCCCGCCCGGGGCTCAGCCGTGCGGGGAGGATCAGGGCATCGCCGAGAAACAACGCTGTCTCTTCGTCCACCGGCTGCGAGTAAACCGTCAGCGGGGTACCCACCTGGGCGAAACGTCCCTGGCGCATCACCGCCACCTGTGTGGCGAACGACAGCGCTTCGGTCTGGTCATGAGTCACCAGAATCGAGGCGATGCCGGTCTCCGCCAGCAGATCGGCGGTCGCTTTGCGTGTGCTGGCGCGCAGTCCGGTGTCCAGGGCAGAAAAGGGCTCATCGAGCAGCATCAGCGCCGGCTGCTGGGCCAGGGCGCGAGCCAGGGCCACACGCTGCTGCTGGCCGCCGGAGATCTCATGCGGCCAGTGGCGCGCCAGGCTATGGTCAAGGGCGACCATCTCCATCAGTGCGCCCACCCGGCGACGTTTTTCCTCGCGGCTGGCGTCCAGCCCCCAGGCGATATTGTCCGCGACATTGAGGTGAGGAAATAGCGCCCCCTCCTGCGGAACGTAGCCGATCCGTCGCTGGTGGGCAGGAACAAACACGCCCTCGGCAAACAGAGGCGCGTCGTGCATCACGATGCGTCCGCTGTCGGGCGTTTCGAAACCGGCAAGGATGCGCAGCAGCGTGGTTTTTCCCGAACCCGATGGACCCACAATTGCCGTCCGGCTACCCGGAGCCACCTGAAGATGAATATTATCGAGGACCTGCGCATCGGCGAAGGATTTCGAAACAGAAGACAATTCCAGCATGTTACAACCCTGCCATTTTTTTCGACTGCATATAGAGAACCGCCGTCAGCGGCAGCGAAATGATGATCATCAACAGCGCGTAGGGCGCCGCCGCCACATAGTCGATCTCGCTGGTTAACGCCCAGAAGCCGGTCGACAACGTGCGGGTGCCTAATGGCGAGAGCAGCAGCGTGGCGGTAAGCTCATTGCTGACGCCAAGGAACACCAGCGCGGCGCCGGCGGCCGCCCCCGGGGCGGCAAGTCGCATGGTGATACTCCACAGGGCGCGGGCCGGGCTGCGTCCGAGACTGCGGGCGACGTTTTCCAGCTCCACCGGCGCCTGGGCGATACCGGCGCGCAGGTTAATCAGCGCCCGCGGCATAAACATTAACAAATAGGCCAGAAACAGCGTCACTTCGGTCTGGTACACCGGACGGGCATAGTGGATGGTGACGGTGACCAGCGCCAGCGCGGTCACAATGCCGGGCAGCGAGCTGGTGATGTAATTACACCCCTCCAGCAGGCGGAACAGCGGACGCGGATAGCGCACGCCGAGCCAGGCGATGGGGATCGCGCAGACCGTCGTCAGCAGCGCCCCGCCCGCCCCCAGCAACAGAGTCTGGCGCAGGGAATGCCACAGATCGGCATGTAGCCAGTTATCGATACCGCCCAGCCACAGCCAGCGCCCCAGGACCAGCAACGGCACCCCCATCGCCAGCAGCACCAGCAGCAGAAGCAGCAGCTGCGCGCCGAAGGCGGCCCCTTTCCCCAGCACCAGGCGCTTCTGCTCGCGCGCCGCCCCGGCGCCGATACGCGCATAGCGCGCTTTACCACGCGAAGCGCTCTCCAGCAGCAGGATCGCCAGACAGCACAGAGCCAGCACGCCCGCCAGCATATTGGCGGCCGGACCGCTGAAGGTCGACTGGAACTGATCGTAAATGGCGGTAGTGAAAGTATCGAAGCGGATCATCACATACAGACCATATTCCGCCAGCAGATGCAGGGCCACCAGCAGCGCACCGCCGCAGACGGCCAGCCGCAGCTGCGGAAGCACCACCCGGAAAAACACTTTCCACGGCGGCGTGCCCAGCGACGCGGCGACATCCTCAAGGGTGGGATCGAGTCGGCGCAGCACGGCCGCCACCGGCATATAGATAAACGGATAGTAGGCCAGCACCGAGAGAAACACCCCAGCGCCCAGGCCATGCAGCGAGGGCACAGCGCTGATCCAGGCGTAGCTCTGGACAAAGGCCGGAATGGCCAGCGGGGCTACCGCCAGCGCCGACCACAGCTGCCGCCCGGCAAGCGCGGTACGTTCCGTCAGCCAGGCCAGCGTCACGCCAAGCACAATGCTGATGGGGACAGTCAGCACCGTCAGCCACAGGGTATTGCTGAGCAGTTCGCCTACCCGCGGGCGAAAGACCAGCGCTTTGATTGTCGGCCAGCCGGTATCGAATCCGACCGCCACCACAAACCCTAACGGCAACAGCGCCAGCAATGAAAACAGGAGCGCTAAGGCAACCATCGGAAATGCAGGACGCCTGCGCTCAGGCAGGCGTCCTGTTTTCTTTCCGAGCGACAGACTCAGAACAGACATAGCAACATCACTTCCTCAGGATCAGAGCAGGCCAGCCTGCGTCATCAGTTCAATGACCTTTTTACTGTTCAGCGAGGAAGGTTCCACCTTCGGGGCATCCAGATCTTTCAGCGGGGTCAGTTTCGGGTTAGAGGCCGCGTCTACCCCCACCGCATATTCGAAGGCGTTATTGGTGCGCAGCGCATCCTGTCCCTGCTTACCGGTGATCCATTTAATAAAGGCCTGCGCCTGTGCTTTATGTTTGCTGGAGGCCAGCACGCCGCCGCCGGAAATGCTGACGAAGGCCCCCGGATCCTGGTGTTTGAAGTAATACAGTTGGGTGTTTTTGCTGTTCTCGCCGGTTTTTGACTGGTCAACGAAGCGATAGTAATGATAGATCACTCCGCCGTCGATCTGCCCGGCGTTGACCGCTTTCATCACCGTGCTGTTGCCTTTATAGGCGACAAAGTTGGTTTTCATCGCCTTCAGCCAGTCGAGGGTCGCCTGCTCACCCTTCAGCGCCAGCATCGCGCTGACGATAGCCTGGAAATCAGCCCCCGATGGCGAAGCCGCCCAGCGGCCCTTCCACTCCGGTTTTGCCAGATCCATCAGCGAGTGCGGCAGCTGCGCCTCGCTGATTTTTGCCGGGTTATAGACGAACACGGTGCTACGCGCGGCGATGCCAATCCAGCGACCGTGCTGAGGGCGATATTGTGCCGGAACCTGCTGCAGGGTGGCCGCATCCAGCGGGGCAAAAAGTTTGGCGTTATCAACCAGCACCATCGACGGTGAGTTCTCGGTCAGAAACACATCAGCTGGCGACGCGGCGCCTTCCTGAACCAGCTGATTACCCAGCTCGCTGTCATCGCCATTGCGCAGCGTGACTTTAATACCAGTCTCTTTCGTAAATCCATCCACCCACGACTTCACCAGATTTTCGTGTTGGGCGTTGTAGACCACAATCCCGTCCTGACCGTCAGCCGCCATCCCCTGCGACGCCAGAAACAGAGAAGCGGCAACCAGCGCTGCCGTACAGAGGGGCGATAAGCGAGATTTCATGAACGCATCCTTAATGAAACAGGGAAATTAATGGTAAATAGCCTGAGCGGAGAGGATTAAATCACAGCAAAAAAAGAATGATAATGAAAACAATTATCATAAACTTAAAAAAGCAAAAAATAGCGCAAGCACGCCACTACGGACTGGAAAATGCTAATAACCAGCCGGCCCAGAAAAATCTATTAAGAAAACATTAATTTTTTATTTTTATTACCGGCAGAAGAGGTACGTAGCGTCAACGCGATATAACCGGCCTTTGTCGGCAGGTATTGTGATAGCGATCATATTTTTATGATGCACCGTCATCGCGGAAGTTATCTCCCTTCTACGATCATAGAAAAGCCTTTACTGCCAGAGAGATGGTTCACTTTATGCACAAACACCATTGCATGCCCAACAAATGAAAGAGATAAAGCGACGAAACGCATGGATTGCCTTTTCCCTGGCGCTGGTGGTATTTCTGGCTGGCGTGTTCGTAATAAACTGGCAACTGTGGCATTCCGATCAGGCCTCGCATGTCGCCACCGCCCGTCAGGCGGCAAAGAAAATCGCCGTTATTCTGGATGAGGCCCGCGCAGCAACGATGACGGCGATGAACGTTAGCCGCGGCGGTTGCTCCGTGCAGGGCCAGTTTCAGCTCGGGACCGAGGCCGCCCTGCAGCCGCATCTGCGCACAATTGTGCTGGTAAAACAGGGCCAGGTGTGGTGCTCGTCGCTGCCGGGCAATCGGGTACTGATGCTCCATCCTGAGTCTTTACCCGATGAGCCACTGCAGCTGATGCCCGCCAGAATGATGGTGAATAAGCGGCCAGTGCTGATCTATCACACTCGTTCGGCGCAGGTAAGAGTCATTGTCAGCATCAGCGATATCCATTTGCGCGATGCCTTGTATAGCGATGAGGATAACGGCGGGCTGGCGCTTTTGGTTCACAATCAAATGATTGCCAGATATGGCGATGTGAAGCCACTCAACGCTGGTCCGAACCATGATATTTTTAGCTCACCAGACTATCCATTTCACATTGCCTATCCTGAGTCGCCTTTTTTTAGCCCCAGCCGCTTATTTCATAATGGGTCCGGGCTGCTGATTTTTATTTTCTCTGTTTCGTTGCTGTTTTATTTTCTGTTGCGCAAATACCTCAATGTCTATACCTCAGAAGAGGAGAGGCTGCGCTACGCCATCGCTCAGGGCGCTATCGTTCCCTACTATCAACCGCTGGTGAACGGGAAAACCGGAGAGATCTATGGCGTGGAAATCCTTGCCCGCTGGCCAAACACCACGGCGCAGTGGCGTTCGCCCGGTGAATTTATTCCGCTGGCCGAGCGTACCGGCTTGATTATCCCACTCACTTGTAGCCTGATGGCGCAGGTCGCCGCCCAGATGAGGCCGATCTTCAGTAAGCTGCCGGACGGGTTTCATATCGGCGTCAATATCAGCGCATCACATATCAACGCCCCGTCGTTTATCGATGACTGCCTGCACTTTCAGCGCGGCTTTGAGGGCACAGCGGTGAAGCTGATGCTGGAGATCACCGAACAGGAGCCGCTGTTGCTCAACGAGGCGGTTGTCGACAAGCTCAACGCATTACACTCCCGCGGGTTTTCCATCGCGCTGGACGACTTTGGCACCGGCTATTCCGGGCTTTCCTATCTGCATGAGCTGGTTTTCGACTATATCAAAATCGATCAGAGTTTTGTCGGCCGGGTGACTGACGAGGCGCCGTCAAGCAAACTGCTGGACTGCGTGATAGAGATGGCGCGGACGCTGTCACTGCGCATCATTGCCGAGGGCGTCGAAACTCAGGCTCAGCTTGAGTATCTCAATCGCCAGAATATTCATCTACTGCAGGGCTACTTTTTCTGGAAGCCGATGCCCTACGTCGCGCTGGTGATGCTTCTGCTGAGCAAACCAAAGGCGCGGATTATCGAAGAATGAACGGGCGATCGATAATCCGCGGCCTTCCAGGCCTGCCTGAGCGTCATTTCGCAGTCAACAGGTTCAGTGCATCCTGACGAGTCTCTTTAATCGAAAAGACGCGATCCATGCGGGTGAGCTTGAACAGGTTTTGGATTGTCCCATTGACTGAGCAGAGCACCAGCTCTCCCTGCCCACTGACGCTCTTGAGAATGGATACCAGGGCGCCCAGGCAGCTACTGTCGATGAAATCGACGTGGCTCAGGTCCAGCACCAGGTTTTTCGTCTGACCGTCAAGAGCCTCAAGAACCTGCTGCTTAAACGCTGATGCGACGGAAGCATCCAGCCGGCGAACCAGGGGGACAATGACCTTGACGCCCTGCTCAGTATGTAATTCAACGTTCATGTTCATCCTCAATGTTGGCTGATAACCGTCGACGCGTCCCTGCTCTGTTCGGCATGTGTTCTCTTTAGCACCTGATACCCCAAATATCCCTGGCGTAGCCGCGGATGGTTCGGTCGCTGGAAAATTCCCCCATCCGGCAAATATTGAGCAAGGCCCGGCGGTGCCACTGAGCCGGCTGTTCAAAATCGGCCATTGCCTGCCGTTGCACCAGACAATAACTGTCGAAATCCAGCAGATGGCAGTAATGATCGGCCCCTGTCAGCATCTGATGCAGCGGCACAAACAGCTCGCGATCGGCTGAAAACAGCCCGGACACCAGGCTATCGACAATACGCGCGATAGCCGGGTTGTCATGATAGAACCCATGATGCCGCCCAAGGCGTCGGCTCTCTTCAATCTCTTCCGCCACCGCGCCAAACAGATAAAAATTCTCGCTCCCCACCGCCTCGCGGATTTCGATGTTCGCCCCATCATAGGTGCCAATAGTTAACGCCCCGTTCATGGCAAACTTCATATTGCTGGTGCCGGACGCCTCGGTGCCGGCGGTGGAAATTTGCTCAGAGAGATCCGTGGCGGGAATGATTTTTTCCGCCAGCGAGACTTTATAATCTTCGAGGAATACCACTTTAAGCTGCCCGGCAACCTGCGGGTCACTGTTAATTTTTCGGGCAACGGTATTAATCAACTGAATAATCAGCTTTGCCATCCGATAGCCTGGCGCCGCTTTACCCGCAAACAGATGCACCTTTGGCGCGATAGTACGCCCGTTCTCTTTGATATCCAGATACAGCGCGATCACGTGCAGAATATTGAGCAACTGGCGCTTGTATTCATGAATACGTTTGACCTGACAGTCAAACATCGCCAGCGGATCCAGCGCGATGCCGTAGCGTTGAGCCACCAGCTCGCTGAGTGCGGTTTTATTGGCAAATTTTATGGCCCGGATACGCTCAATCACGGCTGGCTCGCTGGCCAGATCCTCCAGGCGGGAAAGCAGGGGTAAATCAGTTGGCCACCCTTCCCCCAGTTGTTGCTGTAAAAATTCTGCCAGGCCCGGGTTAGCCTGCTGCACCCAACGACGCGGCGTGACACCGTTGGTCTGATTAATGAATTTCTCCGGGGTCATAAAATAGAAGTCGGGCACCAACTGTTTTTTGACCAGTTCCGAATGCAGCCACGCTACTCCGTTGACGCGGTGGCTACCGACAATGGCCAGATTAGCCATGCGAATTTGCTTATCGTGATGCTCGTCAATTAAAGACAGTGAAGATAACAGATGAGGTTTATCCGGCCAGCGCCGGGCCACCTCTTCAAGGAAACGATGGTTAATCTCAAAGATAATCTGCAAATGACGCGGCAGTAGTTTCTCAAACAACGACACCGGCCAGGTCTCCAGCGCTTCCGGCATCAGCGTATGATTGGTATAGGCGCAGGTATTTTGCGTTATCTCCCACGCCTGCTCCCATGGCAGTCGGTATTCATCGACCAGGATCCGCATCAGCTCCACCACCGCTAATGCCGGATGGGTGTCATTAAGCTGTATAGCCACATGCTGCGCTAGCAAAGTAATGTCGTCATTAACCTCGGCATAGTCACGAAAAATATCCCGTAGCGTACAGGCCACCAAAAAATACTCCTGCGTCAGACGCAGCTCTTTTCCGGTCAGGACCTCATCGGAAGGATAGAGTATTTTTGAAATATTCTCCGAGGCGATTTTCTCACTTACTGCCTTAATATAATCCCCGCGATTAAAAATATGGATATTAAAGGAGTCAGAGGCCACCGCGCTGTAAAGGCGCAGCGTGTTAGTTGATGTATCCCGGTAGCCGGAAACAAAATAATCATGGGGAATACCGATGATGGTTTTCCAACCGAGCCACATCGGATTGTAGTTGCCATCAATATCTTCGCTGTGCTCAATATATCCCCCCAGCGGGATCAGAATTTGCTGAGCGTGATGCTCCACCAGCCATGGGGAATGCATGGAGTGCCAGTCATCAGGATGCTCGACCTGCTGATCGTTTTGAAAGGACTGGCGAAAAAGCCCATATTCGTATTTGATGCCATGCCCGGATGCAGCAATATCAAGGGTGGCCATCGAGTCGATAAAGCAAGCGGCTAAACGGCCTAACCCGCCGTTACCCAGCGCGGCGTCAGGCTCCTCGTCAAGGATCAGTTCAAGATCAAACCCCAGGTCATTGACCACCAGGCGCATCTCGTCCAGTAAATTCATATTCACCAGGTTATTACGCAGCGACTGGCCGAGTAAAAATTCCATCGACAGGTAGTAAACGCGCTTTTTTCGCTCTTCGCGCTGCCGCGCCTGGCTCGTCAGAAAATGGTCCTGCTGAAAATGACGAATGGCTAGCGCCACCGCGTTAAAAATATCGCCATTTGTCGCTTTATTTAAGCTAACACACAGCGTGTATTTTAATTTCTGTTCAACCAACGCCCGTAATGCTTTGATATCTTGCGGGTTAATGACAGGCATGCTGACCTCACTGGTCTCTGTTTCTGCGAAAGCACCATGGCAGGTAAATCATCGTTTTCCAAGTATAGACGAAGATATTTTGCACCAGGTTTTTTATTCCTGAGCACCATTTCCGTTTATAATGTGAGACTGAATAATTAAAATAACAACAATTTGAAATGGATTAATCGTCACATTTTCACCAGCGATAACGCTGCAGGCAGGGTGGGTTTGCGCAGTCGTGACGTGAAGATGACGCGCCGTCAGAACGGCCAGGGGAAAAGTAAAAAGGGGTTACCTTTCGGTAACCCCTTCTTTTATATGGCGGAAGCGCAGAGATTCGAACTCTGGAACCCTTTCGGGTCGCCGGTTTTCAAGACCGGTGCCTTCAACCGCTCGGCCACACTTCCGGTGTGAGGCGCACTATAAACACCTCGGCGGATGCTGTAAAGCACCATTTTGTTCAACTGCCTTAAAAACAAACAATTTTGTGTTATTCGTCTGAATTTCAGGCAGTTCGCGCAGAAAATCAGCGCCCGTCGCCGCTAGCGGATGGGTGTTTTTTAATGTACATGTCTTTGGTGTAGTAATACCCCAGCTTATCCGGCGTGAAGCCTCCCACCCAGGGTTTCACTAAATGGGTACGCACATAGTGATAGACCGGAATGGCGGGAACATCCTGCGCCAGCAGATCTTCCGCCTGTTGATAGTATTTGCCCCGGCTCGCCACGTCGGAGGCTTTCGCCGCATTGCGCAGCGCCTCATCGTAAGTCGGGTTGCTGTACTGACTGGTGTTCTCGCTATCCCCGGTACGGAAAGTGTTGAGGAAGGTGGCGGCATCGTCGTAGTCGGCGGTCCAGGCATAGCGGACAGCGTCAAAGTTATGCGTATGCATGGTATCCAGCATCGTCTTCCACTCCTGGTTCTGCAGCTTCACCTCGACGCCGAGGTTTTTCTTCCACATAGAGCTGGCGGCGATGGCGATACGCTGGTGCGACTCATAGGTGTTATACAGCAGGGTAAAGACCAATGGGTGACTGTCATCATACCCCGCCTGCGCCAGCAGTTTTTTCGCCTCGGCAATCCGCTTCTCGCGCGGCCAGCTGGCGTAATCCGGGTTGTGCAGCGTCACACCGCCGATATCCGGCTGGCTGATCACCCAGGCCGGGCGCTGCCCCTGGCCAAGTACTTTTCCGGCAATGATATCTTTATCAAGCGCCATATTCAGCGCGCGACGCACGCGGGCGTCGTTAAACGGCGGCCGGGTAGTATTGAATTCGTAGTAATAGGTCGCCAGCTGCGGCGAAACGTCCAGCTGGTCGCCCATGGTTTTCTGCAACTGCGCAAACTGATTGATCGGCACCGTATAAACAATATCGATCTCCCCCGCTTTGTAGCGGTTGACATCGGCAGCCTCCGAAGAGATGGGCAGGTAAGTCACTTTATTAATAACGGTGTGCGCATTATCCCAGTACTTCGCATTACGTTCAGCCACCAACCGCTCATTCACCACCCATTGGGTCAGCTTATACGGGCCGCTGGTGACGATATGCTCTGGTCGCGTCCATTTATCGGCAAAACGCTCCACCAGCACTTTGTCGATCGGTACCAGCGAAGGGTGCGCCAGCATCGCCAGGAAGGCGGCATTCGGCTGATTCAGAGTGACCTGCAGCGTGGTGTCGTTCAGCGCTTTCACCCCCAGCGTCTCCGGTCCCTTTTGCCCCAGGGCAATTTCACGGGCGTTGGCGATATGCATATTGCCGGGATAGCTCGCATAGGGGGAGGCGGTGGTTGGCGAGACCAGCCGTTGCCAACTCCAGACGATATCCTGCGCCGTGATGGCCGTGCCGTCGGACCAGGTCAGACCAGGGCGTAAATGGAAGGTCCATAACAGGTTGTCCTTGTTTTCCCAGCGTTCCGCCAGCCGGGGCTGGATCGCCCCCGCAGGCGTCACGCTGACCAGCCCTTCAAAGAGATCGCTAATGATGTTGAATTCAATGTCGCTCTCGACTTTATGCGGATCGAGTGAGGCAGGTTCACTGCCGTTATTTCTGACCAGTTCCTGCTTTTCTGCCAGCTGAGTCCCCGGCGGCACCTGCGCCGCCTGCGCCCCGCCGAACATTGCTATCATACTTACGGCCAGGAGCGTTCGCGTGATGTGATTGTTTTTATGTAATGTCATTTCCCTTTGCCTTTAACGTACGGAGTTATTCCCCCTTCCACACTTAGTCGCAGAATTTCAATAAAGCAATATTTTTCAGCAACCTATAAGATTTCGATCGGCTCACCGAAGCGAAACGCGAAAACATATCGCTTTTTCCAATCCATGTAGAATTTTATGCTAGTCAAACGCGGCAAAAACTAAGTAAAGATGGGTAAAAGCATTAGGGCTTCACGCTTGTTTTTCTTATTCTTTATCCCTAATTACATCTGTCATAAGAGAGTGACTCATGGATCGCATAATTACATCATCGCGTGACCGTTCCTCGCTGCTCAGCACGCACAAGGTTCTGCGTAACACTTACTTCCTGCTCAGCCTGACGCTGGCGTTTTCCGCCATCACCGCTACCGCCAGCACGGTGCTGATGCTGCCTTCCCCGGGGCTGATTTTGACCCTCGTGGGGATGTACGGTCTGATGTTCCTGACCTATAAAACGGCGAATAAGCCCACCGGGATTATTTCCGCTTTCGCCTTCACCGGGTTCCTCGGCTATATCCTTGGGCCGATGCTGAACGCGTACCTTTCTGCCGGCATGGGTGATTTAATCGGCCTGGCGCTGGGCGGTACGGCGCTGGTCTTCTTCTGCTGCTCGGCCTACGTGCTGACGACGCGCAAAGATATGTCTTTCCTCGGCGGGATGCTGATGGCCGGCGTGGTAGTGGTGCTGATTGGTATGGTCGCTAACCTGTTCCTGCAGCTGCCGGCGCTGCACCTGGCGATTAGCGCGGTGTTCATCCTGATCTCTTCGGGCGCCATCCTGTTCGAGACCAGCAACATCATCCGCGGTGGTGAAACCAACTACATTCGCGCCACGGTCAGCCTGTATGTCTCGCTGTACAACATCTTTGTCAGCCTGCTGAGCATCCTGGGCTTCGCCAGCCGGGACTAACCGCTCCCTTGCTACCAGAGGCCTCGCTTATGCGGGGCCTTTTTTTTTGCTACACTGCGGCCAGTTTCAGGCGGTATGTGAAAAATTATGTTTATTTTTGAAGGCAACGAAATTGAGACGGATAGCGAAGGCTATCTGAAGGATACTACCCAGTGGAGCGAGGCGATGGCCGACGTTATCGCCGCGCAGGAAGGGATAACGCTCGCCGTTGAACACTGGGAAGTGGTGCGCTTTGTGCGCGAGTTTTACCTTGAATTCAACACATCACCGGCGATCCGCATGCTGGTCAAGGCGATGGCCAACAAGTTTGGTGAAGAGAAAGGCAACAGCCGCTATCTCTATCGCCTGTTCCCGAAAGGCCCCGCCAAACAGGCGACCAAAATCGCCGGGCTGCCGAAGCCGGTGAAGTGCATCTAATAGAGGATCGCGAATTTGTCCCAGCTGCGGGTGGGTTGATGGGGTTCAGTCAACACCCGGTCAACCCGCGCGCTGCGCGGCCCGCCGGCTTTCAGCCAGGCGATGAGTTTCTCCACCTGCTCCGCCTCGCCGCAGGCAAGGACTTCTACGCCGCCGTCGTCCAGATTACGGGCATAGCCGGTCAACCCCAGCTGCAGCGCTTCCCGCTGCGTGGAATAGCGAAACCCTACGCCCTGAACGGAACCGTATACCCATGCCATGGTGCAGATACTGGCCATTAACCTCTCCTTTTGACTTACCCTTTACGCTGAGGATAGCAAATTCGCTCAGCGTACGTGCTTTGGTAGTAAACCATAGTGCTGGCGAAAGCGCGCGGTAAAGCGCGATCCCGACTGATATCCGCTGTTCTGCGCGATTTCGCCTATTGGCCGCGAGGTGGTCTGCAGCTGTCCCAGGGCGTGGGCCATCCGCACCTCCTCGACGATCTGGCGAAAACTCTGCGATTCCTGCTGCAGACGACGGCGCAGCGTGGACTCTCCGAGAAAGAGCATTTTCGCCACCCGCGACACGCTCCATGCCTGCGCCGGCGATAGCATGACCAGCTGCCGAACCTGCGCCGACAGATCCTGCTGGCGCTCGACGAGCAGCGGGCCGGCATACCCCGCCTCGTGGAGCGCCAGCAGCAGGCCCATGGTCTGGTGCTGCTGCAAAGCAGTGGATAATCCTTCCCGCACCGCCTGCAGAACGCTTTGCCACATAAAAGCCAGCTCACTGGTCACCGGGGCGCAGAGCGAAGTCAGACGCCCCGGTGGTTTTTCGCTGAGATAGCGGGTCTTAAACGCCGTCAGCAGCTCAGGCGTCAGCGACAGCAGATCGGAGCAAAAGAGGCCGTTGTCCGGCTGGTTAATCACTTCCAGCTCAACGTCAGCCGGCAACACAATCAGCTGTTGCGGTGTCGCCAGCACACGGCTCTCCCCTTGCACAATCACTTTGCTGCCGCGTTTCACCCGACAGAGCGCCGGGGAAAACAGACGCACGCGGTGCAGCCTGCACAGCCGTCGGGTGGTAATCTCCGCGGCGGTCAGGGCGTTATGCTGAAAATGGATACTCTCCATCAGACCGACCTTTTGTTTTAGCGCCCGGCCGTCGCCGTCAATTGCGCGCTGGCGAGAGCATGGCTGTGTAACAGATACCCGACCAGCGCCCCGCTGGCCTCGGCATTCACCGGCAGCGTGGGGACATCCAGCGCCCACACCGTAAAACGGTAGCGGTGCGGTTTATCTCCCGCCGGCGGGCAGGCGCCGCCGAAGCCGGCATAGCCAAAATCATTGCGCCCCTGCACCGCTCCGTCCGGCAGTGTAGCGCTGTTTTTATCTCCCGCACCAGCGGGTAACGAAAAGACGCTGCTGGCGATATTGACCACCGTCCAGTGCCACCAGCCGCTGCCGGTAGGCGCATCAGGATCCCGGACGGTGACCGCGAAGCTGCGCGTCCCCGCTGGGGCATTTTTCCATGCCAGCTGCGGAGAGACATTGCCTCCGGTACAGCCGAAACCGGCAAACCAGTGCTGCTGGGCCAGCGCTTGCCCGTCATGCATATCATCGCTGCTTACGCTAAACGGCGCTGCCATCGCGCCACTGCTCACTGCCGCGACCATCGCCACGGTCATCCGCATTCCTGTTTTCATCGTCTTCTCCTCCTGGGGGTGAGAAGACAGGGTATGACAGTCCATGCACGGTGAATGTGCCGATGCGCCTGCGTTTTGTGCCGAAACGCTCACCTGCGCCTGCCGGAGGAAAGATGCTTGCGTGCGCCAGGTGTGCTAATCTACGCGCCATTTTTCGGTGCCGACATTCCCGTTGCTTAAAGGTAGCTCCATGACAGATTCCCTATTCCCCCGCTTAGTGTTAGCCAAAGGACGCGAGAAATCCCTGCTGCGTCGCCATCCGTGGATTTTCTCCGGCGGCGTCGCCCGTATGGAAGGTAAAGCCCGCAGCGGTGAAACCATCGATATCGTTGACCATCAGGGAAAATGGCTGGCCCGCGGCGCTTACTCGCCCTCGTCACAGATCCGTGCCCGCGTGTGGACATTCGACCGCAACGAAGCCATCGATAACGCCTTCTTTGAACGCCGCCTGCAGCAAGCGCAAACCTGGCGTGCCTGGCTGGCCGAGCGCGATGGCCTCGACAGCTACCGTCTGATCGCCGGCGAGTCTGATGGGCTGCCGGGCGTGACGATCGACCGCTTTGGCAACTTTTTCGTGCTGCAGCTCCTCAGCGCAGGCGCCGAATACCAGCGCGCCGCCATTATCAGCGCCCTGCAGACCCTGTTCCCGGACTGCGCCATTTACGACCGCAGCGATGTCGCGGTGCGTAAAAAAGAGGGTCTGGAGCTGGCCCAGGGGCCGGTGGTGGGAGAACTGCCGCCAGCGCTGCTGCCGATTACCGAGCACGGTATGAAGCTGTTGGTTGATATTCAGGGCGGGCACAAAACCGGCTACTACCTCGACCAGCGCGACAGTCGCCTGGCGACCCGTCGCTACGTGGCGGACAAACGGGTGTTGAACTGCTTCTCCTACACCGGCGGCTTTGCGGTGTCGGCGCTGATGGGCGGCTGCCGCAAGGTCACCAGCGTGGATACCTCGCAGGAGGCGCTCGACGTTGCGCGCCAGAACGTGGAGCTCAACGGACTGGATCTGTCCAAAGCGGAGTTTGTGCGCGACGACGTGTTCAAACTGCTGCGTAAGTACCGGGATCAGGGAGAGAAATTCGACGTCATCGTGATGGATCCGCCGAAGTTCGTGGAAAACAAAAGCCAGCTGATGGGCGCATGCCGCGGCTATAAAGACATCAATATGCTGGCGATCCAGCTGCTGAACCCCGGCGGCGTGCTGCTGACCTTCTCCTGTTCCGGCCTGATGACCACCGATTTATTTCAGAAAATCATCGCAGATGCCGCAATTGATGCCGGGCGTGATGTACAATTTATAGAACAGTTCCGTCAGGCTGCCGACCACCCGGTGATCGCAACCTACCCGGAAGGGCTGTATCTGAAGGGGTTTGCCTGTCGCGTCATGTAACTTGAAAAACGAAACATGAGCCTCATATAGGGAGTATTCATGTTTCCCAGGAGGTGCCTATGATAGCCAGCAAATTCGGTATCGGCCAACAGGTCCGCCATACGCTCTTGGGCTACCTGGGCGTCATCGTCGATGTCGATCCCGAGTACTCGCTCGCGGAGCCGGAAGAGGATGAAATTGCCGCTAATGACGAACTGCGTGCGGCGCCCTGGTACCATGTAGTGATGGAAGATGATGACGGTCAGCCGATCCACACCTATCTGGCTGAAGCGCAACTGAGCAGCGAACTCCGCGACGAACACCCGGAGCAGCCGTCCCTCGACGAGCTGGCCAAAACGATTCGCCAGCAGCTGCAGGCTCCGCGCCTTCGCAACTAAACAAAACCCCGCCTGGCGGGGTTTTTTGTTATTTTGCTAATCCCAGTCTCGGCAGCTCTATGGCCGGGCAGCGATCCATCACCACGTTTAACCCGGCTTCTCTGGCCAGCACTGCGGCCTGCTCATTGATCACCCCCAGCTGCAGCCACAGCGTTTTCGCGCCGATAGCAATCGCCTCCTGCGCCACGCCCCATGCCGCTTCTGAATTACGGAAGACATCAACCATGTCGACATTTTCCGGAACATCGGCAAGCGTTCCATATCCCTGCTGCCCCAGCAGCGTCTTGCCCGCCACCTTCGGCGAAACCGGGATAACGTGATACCCCTGATCCAGCAGATACTTCATGACCCGGTAGCTCGGACGGTCAGGTTTGTCGCTGGCTCCGACCAGCGCAATCGTCCGTGTCGAGGTCAGGATGTCAGCAATATCATTCTCTTTCATGGTTTCCTCCTGCTATTTCACCTAAGTGTATGCTAATCCGCAGCAGGGGGCCATCCAGGCTAACCCACAGATCCAGCAAAATTTTCATCCGCGATGCTTGCAGCGACAGCCACATTCAGTAATCTGTCAACAGGTCAAAATGTGGAATGAAAATATGGAACTGACAACACGTACCCTGCCCGCGCAAAAACATATCGCGCTGGTGGCTCACGATCACTGCAAAGATATGCTGATGAAATGGGTTGCTCGCCATCAGGCGCTGCTGGCGCAACATGTTTTGTACGCCACCGGCACTACCGGCAACCTGGTCTCCCGGGCTACCGGGCTGGAGGTCAATGCCATGCTGAGCGGCCCGATGGGCGGCGACCAGCAGGTGGGCGCCCTCATTTCAGAAGGCAAAATCGACGTACTGATCTTCTTCTGGGATCCGCTGAACGCGGTTCCTCACGACCCGGATGTCAAAGCCTTGCTGCGCCTGGCTACGGTCTGGAACATTCCGGTCGCCACTAACGTCTCCACCGCTGACTTTATTATCCAGTCGCCGCACTTCGCTCAACCGCTCGATATTCTGATCCCGGATTATCCACGCTATCTTGCCGAGCGCCTGAAATAATCGAGCCGCGATTACGGCTTCCTGGCCACAGGCACATCCAGCGCCTGCAGGATCTCAACAAACGGCGACGGTTGCGCCTTGTTAAATAACAGCCACACCCGGTGACGGGCGCGGGTTATGGCCACGTACAGCAGTCGACGCTCCTCCGCATCCGGAAAATCTTCCGGCTGCGGCAGGAGCGCCTCCTCGATGATCGACTCGCGCGCCGGGGCCGGAAACGCATCCACGCCCTCCTGCAGTCCCAGCACAATGACATAGTCGGCCTGCTGACCTTTGCTGGCATGAATGGTCATAAAATCAAGCTGCAGGTGCGGCCAGCGCGTCGCCGCTTTATCGAGCGCCTCGGGCTTAAGATGGTGATAGCGGGCAAGCAGCAGGATCCGCTGCTCGGGCTTAACGTAACCGCTCAATTTATCCAGAAGATCGTCCAGCTTATCGTCGGCTAACAGCGTGACGGCCTTTTTATCTCCCGCGGTCAGGCTGTTCAGCGGTTTGCTTAACTGATGCGGATTCTGCTGGATAAAACCATTGGCTATTTCGCCGATACGCCCGTTAAAACGATAGGTGGTATCCAGCGCACAGCAGTCCCCTTCGCCAAAGTAATGGTTGAACGCGGTGGTCAGGGAGAGCTGCGCCCCGCTGAACCGATAAATCGCCTGCCAGTCATCGCCAACGGCAAAGAGCGTAGTTTGGCTATTTTGCCGGCGTAGCGCGGCCAGCAGCGAGGCTCGCTGCGGCGAAATATCCTGAAATTCATCCACCAGGATGTGTTTCCACGGGCTGACAAAGCGGCCTTTATCGAGAATATTGACCGCCTGATGGATCAGGCCGGAAAAATCGACCGCATTCTCCGCCTTCAGCGCCGCCTTCCACTCTTTCAGTAGCGGCGACATCAGCTTCACCCGTTTACTGAACAGATCGCGTACCGTTTCCGGCGCGCCGGCGATCATCTCCGTCTGGGAGCCGCCGTGCATGCGCATCAGGCTGATCCAGCGGTCAAGCCGGCTGGCCATCCGCCGCTGCACTTTTTTATCCTGCCAGAAGTCCCCCTCCGGCAGTTGCCAGCCCATCTCCTCTTCCAGCCACAGACGCCAGCCTTTCGCCTGCGCTTTTTTCTCCTGGCACTGCTTTTGCCAGCTTTTCAGCAGCAATGCGTGACGGGCCGCAGTATCACTTTCCAGCTTACTGATGGTGGGCACTTTTTTGCTGCCCTGCTGGATAATATGCAGCGCCAGCGAGTGGAAGGTGCGAGCGGTAATATCGTCTGAAGCCAGACGCTCGCGGATCCGCTCATCCATCTCCTGCGCCGCCTGGCGGCCGAACGCCAGCAGCAGTATTTGCTCTGCCGCCGCTTCTCCCCGCGCCAGCAGCCAGCCCGCTCGCGCCACCAGCACCGAAGTTTTACCACTGCCCGCTCCCGCCAGCACCAGCAGGGAGCGCTCGCCGTTCACCACCGCCCGCGCCTGCGACGGGTTGAGCGGGGAGGATTCCACGCCGTCAAAAAAGCCGCGATACTGCTCCAGCATCGCCTCGGTAAAGGCCTGGTTATGGGCCTGACGCGCCGCTTCAATATCCCCTAACCAGCGCTGACACTCCCGCCACAGTTCCCGGCAGTTATCAAAGGCGTCAAGCCGGCTGGTGGGCATCGGCAGCCCGGTTAACGCATGGCGAATATTATCCTGAACGTTCGCTACCTGCTGACGCGTCAGCCACTTACCTTCTGCCCGGGTGCGTTCGATGGCTGCCAGCTGCTGCTTCAGCACCCCGGCGGCGATATCGCTCATTTCCGTGCTCCACTGCTGCCAGAGCGTATGTAAATGGTGATAAAAGCGCTGCGTTTCGCTCCATTCGGTACCGTGCAAACGCACGACTTTATCGTCCGGCAGCACAAACTCCAGTTCGCCCCAGACCAGACCGCGCTTACAATGCACTGACAATAACTGATTGAAAGGGATAAGATACTCATGACGATCGCCGGAAACCTTTACCCCGGCGTTCAGTAACTGCACCCTGTCATAAGGATGCTGAGCCATGCGTTTGCCCAATGTTGTCGCTTTAAGTTCCATATAATGTCGATTTTCAATCAGGGTGGATTGTTTTTCAGTTTAACCGCCCCGGACCAGGTGCTCCAGCGCAAAAAAACGTTACAATTGTCAGGTCTTCTTATCCACAGGGCAAAACCGAGGGTTTATGCGTACCATTCTGAATATTCTGAACTTTATTCTTGGCGGTTTCGCCACCACTTTAGGCTGGCTGCTCGCCACCCTGGTCAGCATTATGCTGATCGTCACGCTGCCGCTGACTCGTTCCTGCTGGGAAATCACTCGCCTTTCGTTATTCCCCTACGGTAACGAGGCGATTCATGTTGATGAGCTCGAGCCTGGTCGACAAAACAGTCTGCTGAACGCCGGCGGCACCATCCTGAACATTTTGTGGTTTATTTTTTTCGGCTGGTGGTTGTGCCTGATGCATATTTTCAGCGGCATCGCCCAGTGCCTGACTATCATAGGCATCCCGGTGGGGATCGCTAATTTTAAAATCGCCGCCATCGCCCTCTGGCCAGTGGGGCGCCGGGTCGTCTCTGTGGAAACCGCGCGCGCCGCGCGTGAAGCCAATGCGCGTCGTCGCTTTCAGTAACCGAACGGAACACGGACATGATTAGCCCCCTGCTACGCCGCTACACCTGGAACAGCGCCTGGCTTTATAACGTACGCATTTTTATCGCGCTCTGCGGCACGACGCTGTTTCCCTGGTGGATCGGCGAAGTCAAACTGACCATACCCCTCACCCTCGGCGTCGTGGCCGCGGCGCTGACCGACCTTGACGACCGTCTGGCGGGCCGTCTGCGCAACCTCGCCATTACTCTGGTTTGCTTTTTCATCGCCTCCGCCTCTGTGGAGCTGCTGTTTCCGTGGCCGCCGCTGTTTGCCCTTGGTCTGACCGTGTCTACGATCGGCTTTATTTTGCTCGGCGGCCTCGGCCAGCGCTATGCGACCATTGCCTTCGGCGCCCTGCTTATCGCCATCTACACCATGCTTGGCGTTACGCTGTACGATCACTGGTATCTGCAGCCGTTGTTCCTGCTGGCGGGTGCCGTGTGGTACAACCTGCTGACGCTGTCCGGCCACCTGATCTTTCCGATTCGTCCACTTCAGGACAACCTGGCGCGTAGCTATGAGCAACTGGCCCGCTATCTGGAGCTCAAATCACGGCTGTTTGATCCAGACCTTGAGGATGAGAGCCAGGCGCCGCTGTACGATCTGGCCCTCGCCAACGGCCAGCTGGTGGCGACCCTTAACCAAACTAAGGTTTCACTGTTGACCCGTCTACGAGGCGACCGTGGGCAGCGCGGTACTCGTCGCACGCTGCAGTATTACTTTGTGGCCCAGGATATTCATGAACGCGCCAGCTCATCGCATATCCAATATCAGACCCTGCGCGATCAATTCCGCTACAGCGATGTGATGTTCCGTTTCCAGCGCATGCTGTCGATGCAGGCGCAGGCCTGTCAGAAACTCTCGCGGGCGATTCTGCTGCGCGAACCCTATCAGCATGATGCCCATTTCGAACGGGCGTTTATGCATCTCGATGCAGCACTCGAGCGCGTGCGCGCCGGCGGCGCATCCGACGAGCAGCTTAACGCCCTCGGCTATTTACTCAATAACCTGCGCGCCATTGATGCGCAGCTGGCCACGATTGAATCGGTGCAAACCACCGCGCCCGCCGGGAGTAATACCGAGACGCTGCTGGCCGACGACAGGCTCGGCGGGCTGAACGATATCTGGCTGCGCCTGCAGCGCAATATGTCGCCAGAGTCAGCCCTCTTTCGCCACGCGGTGCGTATGTCGCTGGTGCTTTGCGCCGGCTACGCTTTTATCCAGTTTACCGGGCTTCAGCATGGCTACTGGATCCTGCTGACCAGCTTGTTCGTCTGTCAGCCGAACTATAACGCCACCCGCCATCGCCTGGCGTTGCGGATCATCGGCACCCTGGTCGGGGTGGCGATCGGCCTGCCGGTCCTCCTGCTGGTACCGTCGGTTGAAGGACAGCTGCTGCTGATCGTTCTCACCGGCGTGCTGTTCTTTGCCTTCCGTAACGTGCAGTACGCCCATGCCACGATGTTTATTACGCTGCTGGTGCTGCTGTGCTTTAACCTGCTTGGCGAAGGTTTTGAAGTCGCCCTGCCGCGCATCATTGATACGCTGATCGGCTGCGCCATCGCCTGGGCGGCAGTGAGCTTCATCTGGCCGGACTGGAAATTCCGCAACCTGCCACGGGTGTTGGATCGCGCGATGAACGCGAACTGCCGTTATCTGGATGCCATCCTGGAGCAGTACCACCAGGGCCGCGACAACCGGCTGGCCTACCGTGTCGCACGCCGTGACGCCTACAACCGCGATGCTGAGCTGGCTTCCGTCGTCTCGAACTTGTCGACGGAACCACGGGCGGATGCCGCACAGCGCGAGACCGCCTTTCGCCTGCTGTGTCTCAATCATACCTTCACCAGCTACATCTCCGCCCTCGGCGCGCATCGGGAAAAACTGTCCACGCCGGACATCCTCGCCCTGCTGGATGATGCGGTCTGCTATGTGGATGACGCCTTACATCATACCCCAGCGGATGAACAGCGAGTGCAGAAGGCGTTGGCCAGCCTGCAAGACCGGATCCACCATCTGGAGCCGCGCGCGGACAGTAAAGAGCCCCTTGTGTTACAACAGATTGGCCTGCTGCTGGCGCTGTTGCCTGAAATCTGCCGCCTGCAGCAGCGGGTACACGCTCAAACGGAATAACCGTTGTCCACTAGCGGGCAGCCGCCCATTCCAGAAGCTCCTGACGCCGTGGCGTCGGGAGCGCGGCGGCATGGACGCCAACGATAGCCCCCTCCAGCGCCAGCAAGACGTTGTGTGATAGGGAAGCATTGTTCTCACGCAGCTTTAGCCAGGCCTGGCGGGCGCCCACCTCCCGTAGCGCTAACACATCTGGTATGCCCGAGTGAATCAGCTGCAATTCCATATGAAAGCTGATATTAGGTAAATCTTTCAGGCGTCCCGACGACCGGCGGCGACATTTTTCACGCTGGGCGCTCTGCCACGACATCAGCGATAAGCGGAAAAGCTGTTTCTCATCGCGCCACAAGGCATCGTCAATTTGATAATACTTTAGCGGCACGATGCGCCCATGTCGGCGCAGCATCAATAAAGGATTATGGTGTTCTACCCGATAGGCAGCGCTCTGCTCGCAGGCTTTCAGATAAATATTTCCCTCTGCCACCATCGCAAACACGGTATCTTCGATAGCCAGGCTGTAGCCGCCAAACAGGGGGCGAGAGTGAAGTTGACCCAGCGGTGAGACGCAGGCCTGAAATTGCGGGAGCCGCGGACATACAAGTTTTTTCATGATCATTCCTTTGTGAATCATGTAATTAAACTTAAGTTGTTAACGGATCCGCTAAGAGAAAACATAAGGGACTTCCCTGACAGCAGCAAGATGATTTTTGCCTGCTTTTCCACCAGAGTGCGGTTTTGCGAGACGCTTTCAGAAAATTGCAGCTGTTGCTGCAACTGGAAGACAGGAGAGAAAGGATTAGCTGGCGTTAAGGATGGTGTTGAGGTCAGCCGCAAAGCCGGACAGTCAGGGTGGCTGAAAGCGATTAAATTTCCATCAGCAAAATGACAAATTGCGGTTGATCTTTTCCCCTGGCGGATATACTGTATATGCATACAGTAACTACAGGCGGGATAGACTATGTTTACTTCAGCTCACGCAAACCGTTCAGCACAGGCTTCTGCTCCGGCAGGCCACTACGCTCATCGTTCTGGCGAACAGGCCGCCAATGGGCTGATCAGTGAAATTGTCTATCGTGAAGATCAACCCATGATGACACAGTTGTTGTTGCTACCTTTATTACAGCAGCTGGGTCAACAGTCTCGCTGGCAGCTGTGGCTTACGCCGCAACAAAAGCTAAGCCGCGAGTGGGTTCAGTCTGCCGGTCTGCCGCTGTCTAAAGTCATGCAAATTAGCCAGCTCTCTCCTTGCCATACCGTAGACTCTATGATCCGTGCCCTGCGCACCGGTAATTATAGTGTGGTTATCTGCTGGCTGGCGGAGGAGTTAACCGCTGACGAACATGAGCGTCTGGTCAATGCCGCCCAAGAAGGCTGCGCAATGGGGTTCATCATGCGCCCGGTCCGAAATCAGGGCACGCTCGGCAGACAACTCAGCGGGCTAAAAATTCACTCAAATTTGTATCATTGAGTGAAATTAGGATTATTCCTGGAATTTTTTTTACCGGTGGTAAAGGCGTTGTGTTTTTTAGGGTCTTTTTCGCGGAATGCCTGCCACACGGGGATTTGTGCCTTTTTTTCGTGTACGAAAATCAACCATATTTGTTAAATATTGTGTACACAACCCTTTTTTTTCATATGCCTGACAGAGTTCACACTTGTAAGTTTTGAACTAAGTTGTAGACTTTACATCGCCAGGGGTGATCGGCTTACGCTGCATGTATCAGCATAGTTAACAACAAGTCACGCCCCCGGTGAAGGATTTAACCGTGAGGTCTTTTGTAACTTCATGGCGAATTTTGGATGATAATGAGGCGCAAAAAATGAAAAAGACAGCTATCGCGATTGCAGTGGCACTGGCTGGCTTCGCTACCGTAGCGCAGGCCGCTCCGAAAGATAACACCTGGTATGCAGGTGGTAAACTGGGTTGGTCCCAGTATCACGACACCGGTTTCTACGGTAACGGTTTCCAGAACAACAATGGTCCGACCCGTAACGATCAGCTTGGTGCTGGTGCGTTCGGTGGTTACCAGGTTAACCCGTACCTCGGTTTCGAAATGGGTTATGACTGGCTGGGCCGTATGGCATATAAAGGCAGCGTTGATAACGGTGCTTTCAAAGCTCAGGGCGTTCAGCTGACCGCTAAACTGGGTTACCCGATCACTGACGATCTGGATATCTACACCCGTCTGGGCGGCATGGTTTGGCGCGCTGACTCCAAAGGCAACTACGCTTCCACCGGCGTTTCCCGTAGCGAACACGACACTGGCGTTTCCCCAGTATTTGCTGGCGGCGTAGAGTGGGCTGTTACTCGTGACATCGCTACCCGTCTGGAATACCAGTGGGTTAACAACATCGGCGACGCTGGCACTGTTGGTACCCGTCCTGATAACGGCATGCTGAGCCTGGGTGTTTCCTACCGTTTCGGTCAGGAAGATGCTGCACCGGTTGTAGCTCCGGCTCCGGCTCCGGCTCCGGAAGTGGCTACCAAGCACTTCACCCTGAAGTCTGACGTACTGTTCAACTTCAACAAAGCGACCCTGAAACCGGAAGGTCAGCAGGCTCTGGATCAGCTGTACACCCAGCTGAGCAACATGGATCCGAAAGACGGTTCCGCTGTTGTTCTGGGCTACACCGACCGCATCGGTTCCGAAGCTTACAACCAGCAGCTGTCTGAGAAACGTGCTCAGTCCGTTGTTGACTACCTGGTTGCTAAAGGCATCCCGGCTGGCAAAATCTCCGCTCGTGGCATGGGTGAATCCAACCCGGTTACTGGCAACACCTGTGACAACGTGAAAGCTCGCGCTGCCCTGATCGATTGCCTGGCTCCGGATCGTCGTGTAGAGATCGAAGTTAAAGGCTACAAAGAAGTTGTAACTCAGCCTGCGGCTTAAGTTATCACTGATGAAAAAACCCGCTTCGGCGGGTTTTTTTATGCCTTCTCGCTCGCTTTAGCGGCTGAAGCTGATAGCTGATAGCTGATAGCTGATAGCTGATAGCTGATAGCTGATAGCTGAAGACCGTGAGCGATGGATTGTGCATTGTCGACCGTGCGCTGCGACCTGCGCCTTAGCAACCGCTGAGCGGGCATGCCGGTTACTCTTTACCCAGCAGTACCTGCAGATCGTGCTTCAGGCTCGACATTTTACTGGCATATTTCTCTTTATGCTCAGCATCCTCAATCAGCTGGACAATGGTTTCGGACAAGGTTTTCCCCCGCCGCTGCGCCAGACCGGCAAGGCGCTGCCAGACGACAAACTCAAGGTCGATTGACTTCTTACGCGTATGCTGATGCTCGGCGTTAAAATGGCGTTTCCGTCGCGCGCGGATAGTCTGCTTCATGCGGTTCATCAGCGCCGGATTCATATGCTGCTCAATCCAGGCATGCACCAGCACAGGTTCATTCTCGAGCGTCAGCAAGTCATCTACCGCAGCTTGCGCAGCGCTGGCCTCAATGTAGCGGGTAATCAGCTCACCTTCCCGGTGCTTCTTTACCAGATATTTCCATTTCCAGCCGCTTTCAAGATTTTCCAGTTGTTGATATTTCATTGCGATCTCAATGTGACCGTGTAACTCATTTCAGGATATCAGTTTTTTCCTGATGTGCTGAATATAAATCATTATTCGTGATGTGGATGGCAGGGTAATCATCGGGGTACTCATAATCCTCCGTGTGCTCTGACGCGGCATCAGGTATAATTACGCGCTTTACATCTAACTAAAAAACAGCGACTTTGACCATTACGAAACTGACCCGAACCGACCTTGCGCCTGATCTGGAACCTTACCAGGCGCTGTTTGCTCAAGCGGAACTCTCTCATCCGGCCCCCTCCCTCTCGGGCGATCTGCAGCCGCGTTTGTTCTATGCGCTTGAGCAGCTGCTGTGCACCCCGGCAGTCTCCTCCTTCATGCTGGTGAAAGCCCCTGAGGAGCCGGAATATCTGCAATGGCTGGCGGCTGAAACTCGTACGCTGCACGAACCTGCCGCACCGCTTCACGGAGTCCGCTATGAGGTTAACGGCGCTCACGTGACGCTCGCGCCGGCGCAACGCGCTGAAGATAATTTTGCCAGTACCGCTCCGGTCGTGGCGGCCGATTGGCTGGAGGCGGAACAGCTGTTTGGCTGCGTACGCCAGTTTAACGGTGAAATCACACTTCAGCCTGGCCTGGTCCATCAGGCCAACGGCGGCGTGCTGGTGCTTTCACTACGCACACTACTGGCACAACCGCTACTGTGGGTGCGCCTGAAAAATATGGTGACCCGTAAACGCTTTGACTGGCTCTCCATCGATGAATCACGGCCGCTGCCGGTCAGCATCCCTTCCATGCCGCTGAGCCTGAAAGTCATGCTGGTGGGCGAACGCGAATCTCTGGCCGATTTCCAGGAAATGGAGCCAGAGCTCTCTGCCCAGGCCATCTATAGTGAGTATGAAGACACCCTGCAGTTTGCAGACGCCGATACGCTGAAGGCCTGGTGCCAGTGGGTATGGCAGAATGCACAGCAGCTGGAACTACCGGGCCCGGCGAGCGATGCCTGGCCACTGCTGATCGATGAAGGAACGCGCTACACCGGCGACCAGGAGACCCTGCCGCTCAGCCCGCTATGGATAGCCCGCCAGCTGCGTGAGTCTGCCGCCTTCTGCGAAGGCGAAGAGATTACCGGCGAAGCGATGCAGACGATGCTGGCGCGTCGTGAGTGGCGTGAGGGCTACCTGGCGGAGCGTATGCAGGAGGAAATCCTGCAGGAACAGATCCTGATTGAAACCGAAGGCGAATGCGTCGGGCAGATTAACGCCCTCTCGGTCATTGAATTCCCCGGTCATCCACGCGCCTTCGGCGAACCTTCGCGCATCAGCTGCGTCGTGCACATTGGCGACGGCGAGTTTATCGACGTCGAGCGTAAAGCCGAGCTGGGCGGCAACATTCATGCGAAAGGCATGATGATCATGCAGGCTTTTCTGATGTCCGAGCTGGAGCTGGAGCAACAACTCCCCTTCTCCGCTTCGCTGACCTTTGAGCAGTCCTACAGTGAAGTGGATGGCGACAGCGCCTCCATGGCTGAACTCTGCGCCTTAATCAGCGCTCTGGCCAACGTGCCGATTAATCAAAGCATCGCGATCACCGGCTCTGTCGACCAGTTTGGTCGTGTGCAGCCGGTCGGCGGTCTGAACGAGAAAATTGAAGGCTTCTTCACTATCTGCCAGCAGCGCGGTTTAACCGGCAAACAGGGAGTGATTATCCCTGCCGCCAACGTTCGCCATCTTAGCCTCAGCCACGAGCTACGTCAGGCCGTTGCCGACAACCAGTTTGCTATCTGGGCAATAGACGATATTACCGAAGCGCTGCCGATGTTGACCCAGCTGATGTGGGACGGTGAAGGACAGACGCTGCGACAAACCATTCAGGAGCGGATAGCGCAGGCAACCCAGCAGGAGACTCGCCATCGTTTTCCGTGGCCGCTACGCTGGTTTGGTGGGACAAGTTCTAACTGATCGGACTTGTTCAGCTTACACGTGTTAGCTATCCTGCGTCCCGAACTTAAAATAAGGCTTACTGAAAACATGGTAGATAAACGCGAATCCTATACAAAAGAAGATCTTCTTGCCTCTGGTCGTGGTGAACTGTTCGGCGCGAAAGGCCCGCAGTTGCCGGCGCCAAACATGCTGATGATGGACCGCGTCATCAAAATGACCGAAACCGGTGGTAACTACGACAAAGGTTATGTTGAGGCCGAACTCGACATCAACCCGGACCTGTGGTTCTTCGGTTGCCACTTTATCGGCGATCCGGTGATGCCGGGCTGCCTGGGCCTGGATGCCATGTGGCAGCTGGTGGGTTTCTATCTCGGCTGGCTCGGCGGCGAAGGCAAAGGCCGCGCGCTGGGCGTTGGCGAAGTGAAATTCACGGGTCAGGTTCTGCCGACCGCGAAAAAAGTGACCTACCGCATCCACTTCAAGCGCATCGTTAACCGTCGTCTGATTATGGGCCTTGCGGATGGTGAAGTGCTGGTTGACGATCGCCTGATCTACACCGCAAGCGATCTGAAAGTGGGTCTGTTCCAGGATACTTCCGCTTTCTGATAACGTTCAGCAGCGATTAAAAGGCGAAGCCCCCGCTATGCGGAGGCTTCTTTTTTAAAGAGACAGTGTCAGGCCGTTAGTACCCTGTCCTCCATGGCTTCTCGCCAGCCTCCCAGCCACCATGAGCGTTGATTCAGGCTCTGGTATGGACACATTTCTTTCGATCTTCCTGCGATACCCGCCTGATATCCGCGTTGATGTGCCCGTTCCAGGCGATCTCGTTTTTGTCTCTTCATGCCTCGTTTCCCTCATTCTTTGATCTGGTGGAAAAGAAAACAGTGGTCGCAAATTATGCAGCCACGGGTTACGAATACCGCGAAATGAAGGCAACGTCAATGCGCAAAATTCACGCCATTGTCATATTTGTGACCTATATAAGAGTTCATTTTTTGTTCACCTGACACACCGGCCGGTAACGAACTGACCTGACAAAAAAAAGCCGTGCGGCTCAGACGAACCGCACGGCAGATCAGCGTGATGAATTTTACTTATGGCAGACGGTTAAGCTCGCTGGCAATGGCCGCCGCCTCCTGGCTCCACGCCTGCGCCAGGGTCTTGACCATCGCGTCATAACCATCCTGATCCTGCTTAAGCACGATGTTGAACGGGCGCTTGATCAGCTGTCCCTGATGCTTCAGCAGCCACTCACCGCTGACGATAACCCGCCCGTCGTAGCGTCCGTGAAAGCCATTGACCGCGACGTTGAGCGTATCCTGCTCGCTACCCAGCGGCTGGGATGACACCACCCAGCCCGGCAGCTGTTGGCTCAGGTTCGCCACCAGCGTGGTGCGCAGCTGCTGGTCCAGTGGGCTGGCCCACAGATTATTATTGGCGATCACATACTGCACGTCGGTGGTCTGATAGACCACCCCGTTACCCGCCAGGTAATCCGGGATGCTGACCTGCTCAACCCACAGCAGACGCGCCCCCTGGCTGGCGGCGCTCTGTGCGCCGCCCTGCGCCACCGGCAGCTGGTAATACGTTTTGCTTTCGCCGCCGCTACTGCACGCCGTCAGCACGCATACGGCTGCCGCCAGTAACCATTTTTTCATTATTTCGCTCCCTTCGGCTGTGGGTCTTTTTTATCCTTCGCCTCAAATACCAGCGCATTGCTCTTATCATTGAGCGTTTTCAGGACCGGCTGCAATTCACGCAGCACCTGATCCAGACGCTGCATATCGGCCACCATCTTATTGTAGGCCGCGGAGCCCGGCTGGAAGCCCTGCATGCTGCGGTTCAGCTCGCGCAGCGTCGTCTGCATATCCGCAGGCAACTGCTGCATCGACTGGCTGGAGGTGATCTTATTCAGACTATCCAGCGTGGTCTGCACGTGCTGCATGGTCTTCTCGCTCTGCGCCAGGGTGCTGGTCGCCTGCTCCAGCAACGGATTGAGCGGCAGGTTATTAATCTTATCCAGCGCATCCATCAGACGCTGCTGGATCTGCGCCAGACCACCGCTGATGGTCGGGATAATCGGATAGCCGTTAAACTCCTGAATTTTCCCGCGCGGCGGCGCCTTCGGATAGAAGTCGAGATCGATATACAGCGCGCCGGTCACCAGGTTACCGGTTTTCAGCGAGCCGCGCAGTCCGCGGTTGATCAGATCGTCAATGTGGGCACGAATATTCGGATCGCCGCCCAGCTGGTTAATCAGACGTTGCGGTTCCACCCGCACTTCCACCGGAATGCGATAATCGTCGTTCAAACGCTGCTTCAGACCGGGAATGAAGAACGGCACTTTGCCGACGGTTCCCAGACGGATGCCGCGGAACTCCACCGGCGCGCCCGGCTGCAGGCCGCGAACCGAGTCTTTGAAGAACATCACATAGTCAATATGTTCGGTAAAGACCGAATCCTGGATGCTCTTCTGATCGTCAAATAAATGGTATTCCGTTTTATTTGCCACCGGCTCGCCGAGATCCAATCCTTCAGGAATATCGAAGCTCACGCCGCCGCCAAACAGCGTCGACAGCGAACCCATCTCGACGCGCATCCCCGCCGAAGTCAAATCTACAGCGATGCCGCTGTCCTTCCAGAAGCGGACATTGGTGGTCACCAGGCGGTCATTGGGCGCATTGATAAACAACTGATAAGTGATACGACGTTTCTGGGTGTCGAAGGTGCTGGTTTCCACCGACCCCACGCGATAGCCGCGGAACAGCACCGGATCGCCCGGCGACAGCTGCCCCGCCTTGCTGCTTTCCAGCAGAATACGGATCCCCTTGGCATCCGGCGAGGCCAGCGGCGGAGAATCCAGTAGCGGATACTGCGCTGGCACCGAACCTTTCGTCCCCGGCTGCAGTTCAATATAGGCCCCGGACAACAATGTCCCAAGACCGCTGATCCCCTCGCGCCCTACCTGCGGTTTCACCACCCAGAAGACGGAATCGTTGTGCAGTAATTTCTGCATCCCTGAGTTGAGGCGGGCTTTGATTTCCACGTGGGTTAAATCGTCGGTCAGCGTCGCGCTCTCCACTACCCCAACGTCCACGCTGCGGCTCTTGATGCGGGTTTTTCCCCCTTCAATCCCTTCCGCGTTGGTGGTGATCAGCGTGACCTCAGGGCCCTGATGGCTGTAATGATAGAACAGGATCCACGCCCCGATCAGCGCAGTGACGATAGGAAAGATCCACACCGGTGACCAGTTCTTCACCTTCTGCACTTTCGCTTCTCCGCTCTTATTTTCCATGTTGTTGTATTTCCTCATGGCTTGAATCTGGCTCACGATCCCACAGTAAACGGGGATCAAACGTCATGGCTGAAAACATGGTCATCACCACCACCAGCGCAAACATCACCGCGCCGATAGCGGGATAGATATTCATCAACCCTCCCATGCGCACCAGCGCAGAGAGTACGGCGATGACAAAAACATCAATCATTGACCAGCGGCCAACAAATTCCACCACTTCATAGATCAGATGCATGCGTTCCGAATCGCGCTCACCGTTGCCATTGGCGTTCCAGCACAGCCAGGCAATGGCGATCATCTTCAGCGTCGGCACCATAATACTGGCGATAAAGATCACCAGCGCCACCGGATAAGAACCTTCGCTCCACAGTAAAACGACCCCAGCCATAATGGTCGACGGCATTTTATCGCCCAACAGATCGGTGATCATGATCGGCATAATATTGGCAGGAAGATAAAGGATAAATGAGGTCACCAGCAGCGCCAGCGTCCACTGCAGGCTGTTTTTACGCCGCGCCGTTCCTTTACTGTGACAGCGCGGGCAGATCGTCAGATCGGCCGGCAACACCGCCGTGCAGCACGCGCAGGAGCGCAGCCCCTGGCGGATACCGGCCACACCGACCTTCAGCGGTTGGGTAATGGCCGGCATGGGGGCGATATCATCCCACAGCCAGCGGCGGTCGACGCACTGAAAAGTACGTAACTGCAGCAGGCAAAACATACACCACGGCACAAAACTCAGACCGATGCCGATATCGCCGTAGGCCATCAGCTTGACGAAGCTCACCAGCACGCCGGCAAGAAAGATCTCCGCCATGCCCCAGGTTTTCAGGTGGAACAGAATACGCGCAAGGAACGCCTTGAGACCGGCGGGCATTCTGACCCGATTGACCAGCAGCAGAATGGTGACCAGGCAAAACGCCGGTACCAGCTGCACAAAGAGTAAAAAGAAAGTGCCGAGGCTGGCGTAATCCTCGGTAAATAACACATTGGGAATTTCCAGTAGCTCTATTTCGCTGCTGATCCCGCCCACTTTCATATAGATGAACGGAAACAGGTTGGCCAACAGCAGCATAAACAGCGCAACCAGCGCATACGCCGTGGGACGCTGGCGAGGCGCGTCCCACGTGGTGGTTAATGTTGTACCACAGCGCGGACAAGCGGCTTTCTGGCGATGCTCAAGCTGCGGCAAAGCCACCAGCAAATCACATTGGGGACATAAAATATGTCGCGCAGCATGATGATGATCGCACATGACAACTCCTCGGCTCAGGCGCCGTTCTTTAATCCTTCGAGATATTCCCAGCGTTCAAAGGCCTCTTCCAGCGCCTGTTCCGCTTCGGCCAGCTTTGCCAGCACCTGCTGCGTGCGATCGTGCGGTTGTCCAAAGAAGTCGGGATCGGCCACCTGCTCCTGCAGCGTCTGCAGTTCGGCCTCGAGGGCTTCCAGCTTCTGCGGCAGCTGTTCCAGCTCGCGCTGCAGGTTATAGCTTAGTTTGTTCCCGCCGCGTTTGACAGTTTCTGCTTTTGGCTGAGCGACTTCCAACGTTTTTTTCGCTGCCGGCTGCTTCTGCGCCAACGACTGGGCCTGCTGTCCGCGGGCGTCGTGATAGCCGCCGATATACTGGCCGATGCGACCGCCGCCTTCGAAGATCCAGCATTCGGTTACGGTGTTATCCACGAACTGACGATCGTGGCTCACCAGCATCACGGTGCCCTGATAGCCATCGATCAGCTCTTCCAGCAGCTCCAGCGTTTCGACATCCAGGTCGTTTGTCGGTTCATCGAGAATCAACAAGTTGCTGGGTTTCAAAAACAGCCGCGCCAGCAGCAGGCGGTTACGTTCCCCGCCAGAGAGCGCCCGCACCGGAGTCATCGCCCGTTTCGGATGGAACAGGAAGTCCTGCAGATAGCCCAGCACATGGCGCGGCTTACCGTTAACCATCACCTCCTGCTTACCTTCCGCAAGGTTATCCATCACCGTCCGGTCCGGATCCAGCTCTGCGCGGTGCTGGTCGAAGTAGGCAACTTCCAGTTTGGTACCAACGTGGATCCGCCCGCTGTCGGCCTGCAGCTGGCCAAGCATCAGCTTCAGCAGCGTGGTTTTCCCACAGCCGTTGGGGCCAATCAGGGCAATCTTGTCGCCGCGCTGGATCTGCGCGGAGAAATCTTTCACCAGCACTTTGCCATCAACCTGATAGTTGACGTTCTCCATTTCGAAAACGATTTTGCCGGAGCGCGAAGCCTCTTCAACCTGCATCCTGGCGCTGCCCATCACTTCCCGGCGCTCGCCGCGCTCACGACGCATCGCCTTCAGGGCGCGAACGCGGCCTTCGTTACGCGTGCGGCGCGCTTTGATCCCCTGACGGATCCACACCTCTTCCTGAGCGAGCTTGCGGTCGAATTCCGCATTCTGCAGTTCTTCAACCCGCAGGGCTTCTTCTTTATCCAGCAGATACTGATCGTAATCGCCCGGGTAGGTCACCAGCTTGCCGCGATCGAGGTCGACGATGCGCGTCGCCATATTGCGGATAAAGGAGCGGTCGTGCGAAATAAAGATAATGGTGCCTTTAAAGGTTTTCAGGAACCCTTCCAGCCAGTCGATGGTTTCGATATCCAGGTGGTTGGTAGGTTCATCGAGCAGCAGCACGCGCGGCCCGCTGACCAGCGCGCGGCCCAGCGCCGCTTTACGCAGCCAGCCGCCGGACAGGGAGGCCAGCTGCGCATTGGCGTCAAGGCCAAGCTGCTCAATCACTTCGTTAATGCGGCTGTCCAGCTGCCACAGCCCCAGGTTATCGAGCTGCTCCTGCAGGCGCGCCAGTTCATTTAAATTTTTGTCGCTCGGATCGGTCATGACCTGATGTGATACGTCATGGTAGGCCTTCAGGTAGGCCGCCTGCTCGGCGATGCCTTCCGCGACAAAATCGTACACCGTACCGGCGACATTACGCGGCGGATCCTGCTGCAGACGCGCCACAATCAGATCCTGTTCATAAATAATGCGCCCGTCATCCAGCCCCTGCTCGCGGTTGAGGATCTTCATCAGGGTCGATTTACCGGCGCCGTTGCGTCCGACGAGGCAGACGCGTTCGTTATCTTCGATATGCAGCTCGGCATTATCCAGCAGCGGCGCATCGCTGAAGGAAAGCCAGGCGCCATGCATACTAATCAGTGACATTCTTTATTCCTTTCAGGCTGCGGTAATCAGCCAGCAGTTGTGGATCTGACGGTTGCGGGCAAAATCCTGCGACAGCGTTTTTTGCGAAATCTCTTGCGCCTTCAGGCCAAGCGCCGCCAGCCCGTCATGATCCATACGGAAACCGCGTTTGTTATTCGAGAACATAATGGTGCCGCCTTTACGCAGCAGACGTTTCAGATCGGTCATCAGGCGAATGTGATCGCGCTGGACGTCGAAAGCATCTTCCATTCGTTTGGAGTTGGAGAAGGTCGGCGGATCGATAAAGATCAGATCGAACTGCTCGGTGCTCTCCCGCAGCCAGCCCAGGACGTCCGCCTGCATCAGGCGATGCGCGCGGCCGGTCAGGCCATTGAGACGCAGGTTGCGTTCCGCCCACTCCAGATAGGTGCGCGACATATCCACCGTGGTGGTGGAGCGAGCGCCGCCGAGGCCGGCGTGGACGCTGGCGCTGCCGGTATAGGAGAACAGATTGAGGAAATCCTTGCCTTTGCTCATCTGGCCAAGCATACGGCGGGCGATCCGGTGGTCGAGGAACAGACCGGTATCCAGGTAGTCGGTGAGGTTGACCCACAGACGCGCGTTGTACTCCTGCACCTCGATAAAGTCGCCTTTCTCCGCCATCTTCTGATACTGATTTTTCCCCTTTTGCCGCTCGCGGGTCTTCAGCACCAGCTTATTCGGCGCGATTCCTAACACCGCGATAGTCGCGGCGATAATATCGAACAGGCGCTGGCGCGCTTTATGCGCGTCGACAGTTTTCGGCGGGGCATACTCCTGGACCACCACCCAGTCGGCGTAGCGATCGATGGCCACGTTGTATTCCGGCAGGTCAGCATCGTACAGGCGATAGCATTCAATGCCTTCCTGACGGGCCCATTTTTCAAACTTCTTCAGGTTCTTACGCAGACGGTTAGCAAAATCTTCCGCCAGCATCGCCGGCTTGCCGCCTTCGCTCTCCGCCAGGTGATAATTCTTCTGCACGCAGTCCAGCGGGCCGTTCTTGGCTTTAAACTGTTTGTCGGCGCGCAGCTGCAGGCAGCTTAACAGCTCCGGCGAGGCGCTGAACACCGACAGGTTCCAGCCGCCAAACTGACTTTTCATGATCCGGCCCAGCAAGCTGTGCAGGGCGATCAGCGCCGGCTCGCTTTCCAGACGCTCGCCGTACGGCGGGTTGCTGATCACGGTGCCGTACGGGCCTTTCGGCAGCGGATTATTCAACTGGGCGACGTCTTTGACTTCAAAATCGATCAGCTCGCCGATGCCGGCCCGACGGGCGTTGCGGCGGGCGCGGTCAATGACGCGTGCGTCGACATCGGATCCATAGAAGCGTGAACCATATGCCGCCAGCCCCTGACGGGCGCGGGTTTGCGCTTCCGCTTTGACCTCTTTCCAGATGACGTCGTCGTGCTGCGCCCAGCCGCCAAAGCCCCAGTGGCCGCGGTGCAGGCCCGGCGCGCGGTCGGTCGCCAGCATCGCCGCCTCAATCAGCAGGGTACCGGAGCCGCACATCGGATCGAGCAGCGGGGTGCCCGGCACCCAGCCGGAGCGCATCACGATCGCCGCCGCGAGGTTTTCTTTGATCGGCGCCATACCGGTGCCATCGCGGTAGCCGCGCAGGTGCAGACCTTCGCCGCTCAGATCCAGCGAGATGTGCGCCGTCTCTTTGTTCAGCCAGACGTTGATCCGCAGATCGGGCGACTCACGATCGACGTTCGGGCGCGGCAGATTCTTACGGGTGAAGCTGTCGACAATAGCGTCTTTGACCTTCAGCGCGCCGTACTGGCTGTTGCGGATCTCCTCATTGAGGCCGCTAAAATGCACCGCGAAGGTGGCGCCAGGGTTGAACATCTCCGTCCACGGAATGGCCTGTACGCCGAGGTACAGATCCAGATCGCTGTATACGCGACACTCGCCCAACGGCAGCATGATGCGCGAAGCCAGCCGGCTCCACATCAGGCTCTGATACAGCAGGCGCGTATCCCCCTGAAAATGGACCCCGCCCTGGACTACCTGGCAGTCCGTCGCGCCAAGCCCTTCCAGTTCAGTTTTTAACAGCTCTTCCAGCCCACGAGCCGTACTGGCAAACAGAGAATTCATATCGTCACTTTTACTTAAAGAAAATTGGTGCGCATTATAGCCAATATGTGCCCTATGTCATAAAGTTATAGGCTTATTTTTGGAACCCGGAGGCAGCGTATGGTAACGCTCTCGCGTCTTTTTATTCATCCCGTTAAATCCATGCGCGGCATGGGCCTGACCCACGCCTTTGCCGATATCAGCGGCCTGGCCTTCGATCGCCTGTTTATGGTCACCGAAACCGACGGCACCTTTATTACCGCCCGTCAGTTTCCGCAAATGGTGAAATTTATTCCGGCGCCGCTGCATGATGGCCTTCACCTGACCGCACCGGACGGCAGCAGCGCCGTGGTGCGTTTTAACGATTTCGCCCCTCAGGCCGAACCGACAGAAGTCTGGGGCAACCATTTTACCGCCCTTATCGCGCCCGCAGCGGTTAATCAGTGGCTCAGCGGCTTTTTCAATCGCGATGTCCAGCTTCGCTGGCTGGGGCCACAGTTAACCCGCCGGGTGAAGCGCCACGATGCGGTACCGCTCTCCTTCGCCGACGGCTACCCTTACCTGCTGGCTAACGAAGCCTCCCTGCGCGATCTGCAGCAGCGCTGCCCGGCCAGCGTAAGCATAGAACAGTTTCGCCCTAATCTCGTGGTCATCGGCACGGCGGCCTGGGATGAAGACAGCTGGAAAGTGATCCGCGTCGGCGAGGTGGTATTTGACGTCGCCAAACCGTGCAGCCGCTGCATTTTTACCACCGTCAGTCCGGAGCGCGGGCAGAAGCATCCCAGCGGAGAGCCGCTGGAAACTTTAAAGCGCTTCCGTACCGCGCAGGATAATGGCGATGTCGACTTTGGTCAGAACCTGATTGCCCGTAACAGCGGCGTGATCCGGGTGGGGGATGAAGTGGAAATCCTCGCCCGCGGCCCGGCGAAAGCCTACGGCGCCGGCGAAAGCGACGATACCTCGGCTCCCGAGGCGCAGCAGCAGGCCACGGTTGCCATTGAATGGCAGGGTCAACAATTTACCGGCAATAACCAGCAGGTGCTGCTGGAACAACTGGAGCAACAGGGCATTCGCGTACCCTACTCGTGTCGGGCGGGGATCTGCGGCAGTTGCCGCATCCGTCTTGAAGAGGGGGAAGTGAGTCCGTTAAAGAAAAACGCGGTCGCCGGAGATGGCACCATTCTTGCCTGCAGCTGCGTGCCGAAAACGGCGCTGCGCCTGGCGCCTTAAACCGCCTGCCCCAGGCTGCAGCTGACCGCGCTCTGCGCCGGCTGCAGCCTGTCGTTCATGATTTTAATGACATCGCCCAGCTGCATAACCCGGCCGGCAAGCGTAAGACCCGGCTGAGCCAACAGACAGAGCGCGGCATTATCGCCCGGCTCCACCACCAGTAAATTCACCTGCTCGCCGGTATCGCTCAGCCAGACGCAGGCCGCGTCGCCGCCGCTCGGCTGCCAGTGATGGGTATGGGCGATAAAGTGCCAGCTTTTCGGCATCTGCGGTTTGAGAAAACGGATGGCGGTGAGCGCGTTAAGGACTAATTCCGCACGCTGCTCTTTCGATAGCTCGAGATCGCGACATTTTTCTTCAAAAGAGAAATAGAGCGCGGCGTCATCAACGCAGAATCCCGATGGGGCAAAGGCGTCCGGCGTCAGCATGCGCCGGGCGAAGCGCGAGCGAAATAACATGCCATTGGCCAGATCGAGCATCATGCGGTCGTGCTCTTCATCGTAATACCAACGCCAGTTATCGTCAGGTTTAATCCGCATTTTTCCCCCTGTCCCCTTTCATACGCCTCTGCAAAGCTGTTGCGACTTACCGCAGAATATTTTCTAAAATTAAGAAAAGTCTAAAATGTTTAAATAAGCAACAGTGAGGGAATATAAAACAACCAGGGCCGGAAATAAAGCCCTGGGGGGATTCAAAGGGGGAAAAGATTAGATGTGGGTAACAATTTCTTTAATCAGCGGCGGACCTTTAAAAATAAATCCGGAATAAATCTGCACCAGCGATGCCCCAGCGGCCATCTTTTCCCGCGCGGCAATCACGGAATCAATGCCGCCCACGCCAATGATAGGCAAACGGCCATTCAACTCTGCGGAGAGCATGCGAATAATTTCGGTACTCTTTAATTGTAATGGACGACCGCTAAGCCCGCCGGTCTCATCGCAATGTTTCATTCCCTGGACCAGAGAACGATCGAGAGTAGTATTGGTGGCAATCACCCCATCAATATTATGACGCACGAGGCTATCGGCAACCTGGATCAATTCCTCAGGCAAAAGATCCGGCGCGATCTTCACGGCGACCGGAACATATTTTTGATGCTTCTGCTGCAGCTCAAGCTGCTTATTTTTAATACCGGAGAGTAAATCGTCGAGCGCTTCGCCGTATTGCAGCGTGCGCAGCCCCGGGGTGTTCGGCGAGGAGATATTAATGGCGATATAGCCAGCGTAAGGATAGACTTTTTCCATACAAATCAGGTAATCATCTTTCCCGTGCTCAACCGGCGTATCTTTATTTTTACCGATATTGATGCCCAGCACGCCGTCAAAATGCGCCTTTTTCACGTTCTCGACCAGGTTATCGACGCCATGGTTATTAAAGCCCATGCGGTTGATCAACCCCTCAGCATCCACCAGACGGAAGATCCTTGGCTTATCGTTGCCCGGCTGCGGACGCGGCGTCACGGTGCCGATCTCAATGGAGCCAAAACCCATCGCGCCCAGCGCGTCAATGCATTCCCCGTTTTTATCCAGCCCGGCCGCCAGACCCAGCGGGTTTTTAAAGGTCAGCCCCATGCAGGTGACAGGCCTGGCCGGCACCTTCTGGCGAACCAGGATTTCCAGCGGCGTCCCGGTGACACGGCGTAATTGTTGAAAAGTAACTTCATGAGCGCGCTCAGGATCGAGCTGAAAAAGGGCTTTACGAACGAAGGGGTAGTACATGAACTCTCCTGGATTCCCGGTGTGCAAACCGGGGGCGTATTATGTGCGATCTGTTGCGGAAAGGGAATTGACCTGCGACAAAAAATCCCCCATCAGCGCAAACGATTACCTCCCCGCGCGCCGTTATGCGCTTTTCGGCTATCTAACGGTGGATAAATCATTTAGGGAAATAATGGCCCTCTGTCACACTCACTATAAATGTTATCAATTATAGATAAATGCAAACATTTAGTTATAAGGAGAGAGAGATGCGCGTCATTACGCTTGCGGGCAGCCCGCGTTACCCTTCCCGTTCCAGCGCCCTGCTGGAATATGCCAGAGAGACGCTCACCGCCGCCGATATCGAAGTCTGCCACTGGCATCTGCAGAACTTTGCCCCGGAAGACCTTCTCTACGCTCGCTTTGACAACCCGGCGCTGCAGACGCTCAATGAGCAGCTTGCCGGGGCTGACGGCTTGATCATCGCCACGCCGGTGTATAAAGCCTCGTTTTCCGGCGCCCTGAAAACGCTGCTCGACCTGCTTCCTGAGCGGGCGCTGGAGGGCAAAATCGTACTGCCGCTGGCCACCGGCGGCACCATCGCCCACATGCTGGCGGTGGACTACGCCCTGAAGCCGGTGCTGAATGCCCTCAAGGCTCAGGAGATCCTCCACGGCGTCTTCGCCGACGACAGCCAGGTGACCGATTACCAGCACAAGCCGCAGTTTACCCCGAACCTGCAGCGGCGCCTCGATGAAGCCCTCGAGACCTTCTGGCAGGCGCTGCACCGCCCCAGCAGCCGCGCGCCGTCATTAACGTCTCTGCGTGGGGTGGAACATGCTTAATCCTCTCCGCGCTCTGACCCTCGGCGGACTGCTGCTCTTTTCCACCCTGGGCCACGCCGCCCCGGCGGCGCCTGACGCCCTGCGCATCGGTTATCAGAAAGGCAGCGTCAGCATGGTGCTGGCGAAAAGCCATCAGCTGCTGGAGCAGCGCTACCCAAAGACCCATATCTCGTGGATAGAATTCCCGGCCGGTCCGCAGATGCTGGAGGCGCTGAACGTTGGCAGCATCGATATCGGCAGCACTGGCGACATTCCGCCTATCTTTGCGCAGGCGGCGGGCGCCGATCTGGTGTATATCGGTTCGGAACCGCCCAAGCCCAAAGCGGAAGTGATTCTGGTGGCGCAGGGCAGCCCGATTCATAACGTTGCTGAGCTGAAAGGAAAAAAGGTCGCTTTTCAGAAAGGCTCCAGCTCCCACAATCTGCTACTGCGCGCCCTGCAGCTGGCAGGTTTGAAGTTTAGCGACATTCAGCCGGTCTATCTCGCCCCCGCCGATGCGCGCGCCGCCTTCCAGCAGGGCAATGTCGACGCCTGGGCGATCTGGGATCCGTATTACTCCGCCGCGCTGCTGCAGGGCGGCGCCCGCGTGCTAACCGACGGAACAGACCTGAAACAGACAGGATCCTTCTATCTCGCTTCCCGCCCTTACGCTGAACGCAATGGCGCCTTTATTGAGGGTGTACTCGATACCTTTACGCAGGCCGATGCCCTGACCCATAGCCAGCGCGCGCAAAGCATTACGCTGCTGGCGAAAACGATGGGGTTACCGGAGGCGGTGATCGCCAGCTACCTGGACCATCGTCCCCCCACCTCGGTTACCCCGGTGAGCGCCGAAACCGCCGCTCGCCAGCAGCAGACGGCCGACCTGTTCTATGAGAACAAGCTGGTGCCGAAAAAAGTTGATATCCGGGCCCGCATCTGGCAGCCCGCCGCCGCACAAGGAGCGAAATCATGAGTCTGAATATGTTCTGGTTTTTACCGACCCATGGTGATGGTCGTTATCTGGGTACCGAAGAGGGAGCCCGTCCGGTCGATTATGGCTATCTGCAGCAAATCGCGCAGACGGCGGATCGGCTGGGGTTCACCGGCGTGCTGATCCCGACCGGGCGCTCATGTGAAGATGCCTGGCTGGTTGCGGCCTTGATGATCCCGGTAACGCAGCGGCTGAAATTTCTTGTCGCCCTCAGGCCAAGCGTGGTGTCGCCGACGGTGGCCGCGCGCCAGGCGGCGACCCTGGACCGACTGTCAAACGGCCGGGCGCTGTTCAATCTGGTCACCGGCAGCGATCCCGCCGAGCTGGCTGGCGACGGTGTCTTCCTCGACCACACCGAGCGCTATGAGGCCTCGGCTGAATTTACCCACATCTGGCGCAAGCTGATGGAAGGGGAAACTGTCACCTTTAACGGTAAGCATCAGCGCGTTCGCGACGCTAAACTGCTGTTTCCGCCGCTCCAGCAGCCGCGTCCGCCGCTCTATTTCGGCGGCTCGTCTGAGGTGGCGCAGGATCTGGCCGCTGAGCAGGTCGATCTCTATCTTACCTGGGGGGAACCACCGGCCCAGGTGGCAGAGAAAATTGCTCAGGTGCGGGAGAAAGCCGCCCGGCACGGTCGCCGGGTGCGTTTCGGCATCCGCCTGCATGTGATCGTGCGGGAAACCAATGAGGAAGCCTGGCAGGCAGCGGACAGCCTTATCTCTCATCTTGATGATGAGACTATCGCCCGCGCCCAGGCAGCCTTCGCCAGAACCGACTCCGTCGGCCAGCAGCGGATGGCGGCCCTGCACAATGGCCGACGCGATAAGCTGGAAATCAGCCCCAACCTGTGGGCTGGCGTCGGTTTAACGCGCGGCGGCGCCGGGACCGCGCTGGTGGGCGATGCCGCCACCGTGGCCGAACGGATCAATGAGTACGCCGCGCTGGGTATCGATAGCTTTATCTTCTCCGGTTATCCGCATCTGGAAGAGGCGTATCGGGTCGGCGAACTGCTGTTCCCGCTGCTCGACGTCGCGGTGCCGTCTGTCCCGCAGCCGCAAAGCCTGCGCCTGCAGGGAGAAGCCGTCGCTAACGAGTTTATCCCGCGTAAAGTGGCGCAGAGCTGAGGAGGTCGTGATGGCAAAATCAACCCATCCCCTGTTATTACGCCTCGCCCCCTGGCTGCTGCCGGTGGGAACGGTCATTGTCTGGCAGCTGGCCTCGTCCGTCGGCTGGCTGTCGACGCGGGTGCTACCCTCGCCGGAGGGCGTATTGAAAGCGTTCTGGACCCTCTCGGCCAGCGGTGAGCTGTGGCAGCATCTGGCCATTAGCTCGTGGCGGGCGCTGGTCGGCTTCGCCATCGGCGGCTCCATTGGGCTGGTGCTCGGCTTGATCAGCGGTCTGTCACGCTGGGGCGAGCGCCTGCTGGACACGTCGATCCAGATGCTGCGCAATGTGCCGCATCTGGCGCTGATCCCGCTGGTGATCTTGTGGTTCGGCATCGATGAGACCGCCAAGATCTTCCTCGTATCGCTGGGCACCCTGTTCCCGATCTATATCAACACCTGGCACGGGATCCGCAATATCGACCGCGGACTGGTGGAGATGGCGCGCAGCTATGGTTTATCCGGCTTTGCTCTTTTCCGTCACGTGATTTTACCCGGCGCCCTACCCTCGATTATGGTCGGCGTGCGTTTCGCCCTCGGTCTGATGTGGCTGACGCTTATTGTCGCCGAAACCATCTCGGCGAACGCCGGTATCGGCTACCTGGCGATGAATGCGCGTGAATTTCTGCAAACCGACGTGGTGGTGGTCGCCATCATTCTTTACGCCATTCTTGGCAAACTGGCCGACGTCAGCGCCCAGCTGCTGGAGCGGCTCTGGCTGCGCTGGAACCCGGCGTATCATCTTCAGGAGGCGAACGCATGAACACTGCCCGTCTAAACCCAGGTATCCCGCTGCTGCTGAACGGGGTGACTAAACGCTATGGCGACAACACCATTCTTAACGAGCTGGATCTGCATATCCCCAGCGGCCAGTTTGTGGCGGTGGTGGGCCGCAGCGGCGGCGGCAAAAGTACCCTGCTGCGCCTGCTGGCGGGCCTGGAAAACCCGAACGCTGGCGAGCTGCTGGCGGGCGCAACGCCGCTGGCGGCGATCCAGGACGACACCCGGATGATGTTTCAGGATGCGCGCCTGCTGCCGTGGAAAACGGTGATTGATAACGTGGGGCTGGGGTTAAAAGGCGCCTGGCGCGAAGCCGCCCTGCAGGCACTGGCCAGCGTCGGACTCGAGAGTCGCGCGCAGGAGTGGCCGGCGGCGCTGTCGGGCGGGCAAAAGCAGCGCGTTGCGCTGGCCCGCGCCCTGATCCATCGCCCGCGCCTGCTATTGCTGGACGAGCCGCTGGGGGCGCTGGACGCCCTCACCCGTCTGGAGATGCAGGAGCTGATCGTCTCCCTGTGGCAGGAGCATGGCTTTACGGTCCTGCTGGTGACCCACGACGTCAGCGAAGCGGTGGCGATGGCCGACCGGGTGCTGTTAATTGAAGAGAAGAAGATCGGTCTCGATTTGAACGTGGATATTCCGCGACCGCGGCGCACCGGTTCGGCGAAGCTGGCCGAGCTGGAGGCGGAGGTACTGGATCGGGTGATGAAGCGCGGCGACAGCGAGCGTGCGCCGCGTTTATTAAGTCATGGCTGACCGGAGTAACGGTCTGCTGTCAGAACGGGGGCATATCGTCATCCGACATGTCCCCGGCTCGCGCTTTGCTCAGCCGGGCGACCAACGACAAATCTGCCGCGTATTCCAGACCGGGTAAGCATCGCGCCACACGACAACATCACTGCGGCACCAGGTAACCCGGACAGGGCGCAATGTGCGCCGCAATCCGGGTTTACGCCACGGTTACGCCAGCGCCTTACTGATTTTCTCGTACAGATCGCCTGAGAGATCCTTCAGACCCTTCAGCTGCTCCAGCGCGGCGCGCATCAGCGCCTGGCGTTTCTCATCGTAACGCTTCAGGCGAATCAACGGCTCAATCAGTCGCGATGCGACCTGCGGGTTGCGCTGGTTAAGCTCGGTCAGCATCTCCACCAGGAACTGGTAGCCGCTGCCGTCTTCCGCATGGAACGCCGCCGGGTTGCTGCTTGCGAAAGCGCCGATGAGCGACCGCACGCGGTTCGGGTTGCTCATGCTGAACGAACGATGGTTCAGCAGACCGCGTACCGTTTCGACCACATTGGCCGCCGGGCTGGTGGACTGCAGGATAAACCACTTGTCCATCACCAGGCCGTCCTGATGCCATTTGTCGTCATACTCCTGCATCAGCGCATCGCGGCACGGCAGCTCAGCGGCAACCGCCGCCGACAGCGCGGCCAGCGCGTCGGTCATGTTATCCGCCTGGTGATACTGCGCCGCCACCAGCTTATCGCCCAGCGTCGGTTCTGCGAACGCCAGATAGCGCAGGCAGGTATTGCGCAGGGCGCGCTTACCGATATCGGCATGCTCCACCCGGTAGCTGTCGAGCTTATTGGCGTTATATACCGCGAGGAATTCGTCCGCCAGCTCGTTCGCCAGGGTGCGGGTGAGCGCCTCGCGCACGGTGGCGATGGCGATAGGATCGATAATGGCGAACATCTCGGCGATTTCGTTGGCCGACGGCAGGGTTAAGATCTCGGCGGCCAGCGCCGGGTCAATCTTCTCGTCGAGCAGAATCGCGCGGAAGGCGTCCGCCACGTGCACCGGCAGCGACAGCGGCTGTCCCTGCTGATGACGGTTAACGTTCAGCTTGATGTAGGTCGCCAGCAGGCTCTGCGCCGCATCCCATCGCGAGAAATCATTCCGCGCATGGCGCATCAGGAAGGTGAGCTGCTGATCGCTCCACTTGTATTCCAGTTTCACCGGTGCTGAAAACTCGCACAGCAGGGCCGGTACCGGCTGGAAATAGACATTATCAAAGACGAAGGTCTGCTCAGCCTGAGTCACATTAAGCACCGGGTGCAGCGGATGGCCGCCCTTCTGCAGGGGGATCACCTTACCTTCGTTATCGTACAGCTCGATGGCAAACGGAATATGCAGCGGTTGTTTCTCAGCCTGCTCGGCGGTCGGCGGCGTGCGCTGGCTGATGGTGAGCGTATACTGCTCGGTTTCCGGGTTATAGTCGTCATGGACGGTGACGATCGGCGTACCGGACTGGCTGTACCAGCGGCGGAAGTGCGACAGATCGACGTTCGAGGCATCTTCCATCGCCTGGACGAAATCGTCGCAGGTGGCGGCGCTGCCGTCATGACGTTCAAAATAGAGCTGCATCCCTTTCTGGAAGTTTTCTTCACCCAGCAGAGTGTGCAGCATGCGGATCACTTCGGCCCCCTTTTCGTAGACCGTCAGGGTGTAGAAGTTGTTCATCTCGATAACCATATCCGGGCGGATCGGGTGCGCCATCGGGCTGGCGTCTTCGGCAAACTGCAGCCCGCGCATAGTGCGCACGTTGTTGATGCGGTTCACCGCCCGCGAGCCGAGGTCGGAGCTGAACTCCTGATCGCGGAACACGGTCAGCCCCTCTTTCAGGCTTAGCTGGAACCAGTCGCGGCAGGTAACGCGGTTGCCGGTCCAGTTATGGAAATACTCATGACCAATTACCCGCTCAATATCAAGGTAGTCTTTATCGGTGGCGGTATCGGTCCGCGCCAGGACATATTTGGAGTTAAAGACGTTCAGCCCTTTGTTTTCCATCGCGCCCATATTGAAGAAGTCGACGGCGACAATCATATAGATGTCGAGGTCATACTCGAGGCCAAAGCGCTCCTCATCCCATTTCATGGAGTTTTTCAGCGAGGTCATCGCCCACGGCGCGCGGTCGAGATTGCCGCGATCGACGTACAGCTCCAGCGCCACTTCACGCCCGGAGCGGGTGGTAAAAGTGTCGCGCAGGACGTCGAAATCACCGGCCACCAGCGCAAACAGGTAGCACGGTTTCGGGAATGGATCCTGCCACTGTACCCAGTGACGACCGTTCTCCAGTTCCCCTTCCGCCATACGGTTGCCGTTGGAGAGCAGGAACGGATATTTGGCTTTATCGGCGATAATTTTGGTGGTAAAGCGCGCCAGCACGTCCGGACGGTCCAGATACCAGGTGATGTGGCGGAAACCTTCCGCTTCACACTGGGTGCACAGCGCTTCGCCTGACTGATACAGGCCTTCCAGCGCGGTGTTCGCCGCCGGGCTGATCTCATTGACGATGGTCAGGGTGAAATGCTCCGGCAGGCCGCCGATCACCAGCTGATTGTTTTCTTCTTTATAGTCGCTCCACGGCTGTCCGTTCACCTGCAGCGAAATCAGGGTCAGATCTTCGCCGTCCAGGCGCAATGGCACATCAGACGCTGCCGCGTGGCGGGAGACCTTGCTCTCGGCCGTAACAACGGTTTTTGCGGCATCCAGGTCAAAGGTCAAATCGATATCGCTAATCAGATACTCCGGCGCACGATAGTCGTGGCGGTATTTGGCTTGGGGCTGTTGTGTCATAAAAAACCTTTCGCATCTTCGGTAAAGTGTCGTCCCAGTCTATTCCCGTTGTGTCAATCGCGCTATGCAGAATCTTCATCTTTTCAACGTGAAACACGGAAATCGCTACATTTTGTTAACACTCGCGGCACGAAATGCCCTCGACCCGACGCAAAGCTTGTGGTGTGATCCATGTTCAATATATTAAACTAGGCCTCGCAAATGACCGTCAGCGTCGCCATTGCTCGCCATCGCGGGACAGAGCCGGGTAATAAAGGTATACTCCGCCTCCTTTTTCCGCGTTGGTTTCGATGGAACGCTCCAGTGAGAGGATGCTACTGCGCACCATGACACAATTCACTTCTCCTGTACTGCACTCGCTGCTTGATACGGATGCCTACAAGCTGCACATGCAGCAGGCTGTCTTCCACCGCTACGGCGATGTACATGTGGCGGCGGAGTTTCGCTGCCGCGGAGACGACCTGCTCGGCATCTATGCCGACGCGATCCGCGAGCAGGTGGAGTCCATGCGCTACCTGAGGCTGCGGGATGATGAATATCGCTGGCTGTCCACCCTTCCTTTTTTTCGCCAGGATTACCTCGACTGGCTGCGCGATTTTCGCTATGACCCACGCCAGGTCACGGTCACCAATGACAACGGCAAGCTGAACATTCGCCTTACCGGCCCATGGCGGGAAGCCATCATGTGGGAAGTCCCGCTGCTGGCGGTGATAAGCGAGCTGGTACATCGCTACCGTTCACCCGAGACGGGCGTGGAACAAGCGCTAAACGCGCTGGAACATAAGCTAGGCGACTTCGCCACCATGACCGCTGGCCTCGACATGAGCGCCTTCCGTCTGATGGATTTCGGCACCCGCCGTCGTTTTTCACGCGAGGTGCAGGAAGCTATTGTGCAACGCCTGCAGCAGGAGCCATGGTTTGTTGGCACCAGCAACTACGATCTGGCGCGCCGTCTCAACTTAACCCCGATGGGCACCCAAGCCCATGAGTGGTTCCAGGCTCATCAGCAGATCAGCCCGAACCTGGCCAGCAGCCAGCGGGCGGCCCTCGCCGCCTGGCTGGAAGAGTATCCTGACCAACTGGGCATCGCGCTGACCGACTGCATCACCATGGATGCGTTCCTGCGCGATTTCGGTCCGGAGTTCGCCACCCGCTATCAGGGTTTGCGCCACGACTCCGGCGACCCGGTGGAATGGGGTGAAAAAGCCATCGCCCATTATCAGAAGCTGGGCATCGATCCGCTGAGCAAAGTGCTGGTCTTCTCCGATAATCTCGATCTGGCGAAAGCCGTCGACCTGTATCGCCACTTCGCCTCGCGGGTGAAGCTGAGCTTTGGGATCGGCACCCGTTTAACCTGCGATCTGCCGCAGGTTAAACCGCTCAATATCGTGATTAAGCTGGTGGAATGTAACGGCAAGCCGGTGGCGAAACTCTCCGACAGCCCGGGGAAAACCATCTGCCACGATAAGGCCTTCGTCCGCGCCCTGCGCGAGGCGTTCGACCTGCCGCCGATTAAAAAAGCGAGCTAATTTTCTTAAGGAGCCTTTCAGGCTCCTTTTTCTTTATTATTTATTGCCGAATTATCCGCTTATGATGCGAAATCTACTTGTCTGATGGAAGATGACAGGTAACATAGATATCCCCCCGCTGTAGGGGGAAGAGACTTTTTTATTGGACTATATAGAGAGATTATTATGAGCGTTGTGCCTGTAGCCGACGTACTCCAGGGCCGCGTTGCCGTTGACAGCGAAGTCACGGTCCGCGGATGGGTGCGTACCCGCCGAGATTCAAAAGCTGGCTTTTCATTCCTCGCCGTCTATGACGGTTCCTGCTTTGATCCTGTACAGGCCGTTATTAATAATTCTCTGCCCAATTACAATCAGGAAGTGCTGCGTCTGACCACCGGTTGCTCGGTGATTGTCACCGGTAAAGTCGTGGCTTCCCAGGGCCAGGGTCAGAGCTTTGAGATCCAGGCGACCAACGTGGAAGTGACCGGCTGGGTGGAAGACCCGGACACTTACCCGATGGCGGCCAAGCGCCACAGCATCGAGTATCTGCGTGAAGTGGCCCACCTGCGTCCGCGCACCAACCTGATCGGCGCGGTTGCCCGCGTGCGTCACACCCTGGCGCAGGCGCTGCATCGCTTCTTTGATGAGCAGGGCTTCTTCTGGGTCTCCACCCCGCTGATCACCGCCTCCGATACCGAAGGCGCCGGCGAAATGTTCCGCGTGTCGACGCTGGATCTGGAAAACCTGCCGCGTAACGATCAGGGCAAAGTCGATTTCGACAAAGACTTCTTCGGTAAAGAGTCGTTCCTGACCGTTTCCGGCCAGCTGAATGGCGAGACCTATGCCTGCGCGCTGTCGAAGATTTACACCTTCGGCCCGACCTTCCGCGCGGAAAACTCCAACACCAGCCGCCACCTGGCGGAGTTCTGGATGCTGGAGCCGGAAGTGGCCTTCGCCAATCTGAACGATGTTGCCGGCCTGGCGGAAGCGATGCTCAAGTACGTCTTTAAAGCGGTACTGGAAGAGCGCGCGGACGACATGCAGTTCTTCGCCGAGCGCGTTGATAAAGACGCTATCGACCGTCTGCAGCGCTTTATCACCGCTGATTTTGCGCAGGTGGATTATACCGACGCCGTCACCATTCTGGAAAACTGCGGCAAGCAATTCGAGAACCCGGTGTACTGGGGCGTGGATCTCTCCTCCGAGCACGAACGTTACCTGGCTGAAGAACACTTCAAAGCGCCGGTGGTGGTGAAAAACTACCCGAAAGATATTAAGGCGTTCTACATGCGCCTTAACGAAGACGGTAAAACCGTCGCGGCAATGGACGTCCTGGCGCCGGGTATTGGCGAGATCATCGGTGGTTCCCAACGTGAAGAGCGCCTCGACGTGCTTGACGCGCGTATGGCCGAGATGGGCCTGAATAAAGAAGACTACTGGTGGTATCGCGATCTGCGCCGCTATGGCACCGTTCCACACTCCGGCTTTGGCCTGGGCTTCGAGCGTCTGATCGCCTACGTGACCGGCGTGCAGAACGTCCGCGATGTCATTCCGTTCCCGCGGACCCCGCGCAACGCGACATTCTAAATTTTTCTGACATAAACCTGAAAGGCCAGCGCAAGCTGGCCTTTTTTTATGTCAATTACTGTTATCAAAATTCAACAAACTTAAACATCAAGGCCTCGAATTCACATTTATGTTACGCACTGTTTCGGTGCATCCTGGTGATACAGATCGCACTTTTTGTTCATAACAGAGCAAAGCCCCTGATTAATTTGCTCATTTTTTAACCATACGCCGCACATCTTGCCAAGACAAAGGCTGAATAAAAAGAAGGCGAATTCAACACATAAAATGAGCAAATTTACCTTTATCCAAATTAATCATAAATATTTCATATAGATAGATATGGAAGGGCGATTTACCTCACCATGTGGAACGGAATTTTGATTAAGTTCACAAAGTTCCCAAAAATACATATTTAGTTACATGTTTTTTCGTTTTGTTACTCATATGAGATATTAGTAGCATTTTCCGGCTAGCGAAACGTTGTCGCGGATGGAAAGATGCCTTCAGACACCAAACTCTCATCAATGGTTCTGTAAGTTTTTATTGACAGAACTTATTGACGGCAGTGGCACGTGTTCATATAAAAAATATTAATGAGGGTAATAAATAATGATGAAGCGCAATATTCTGGCAGTGGTGATCCCTGCCCTGCTGGTAGCCGGTGCAGCTAACGCTGCAGAAATCTATAACAAAAACGGCAACAAACTGGACTTCTATGGAAAAATGGTCGGCGAGCACGTCTGGACCACCAATGGCGACACCAGCAGCGACGATACCACCTACGCCCGTATCGGCCTGAAAGGCGAAACTCAGATCAACGATCAGCTGACCGGCTACGGTCAGTGGGAATACAACATGGACGCCTCCAACGTTGAAGGTTCCCAGCCGACCAAAACCCGTCTGGCGTTCGCAGGTCTGAAAGCGGGCGAGTATGGTTCATTCGACTACGGCCGTAACTACGGCGCAATCTACGACGTCGAAGCAGCAACCGATATGCTGGTTGAATGGGGCGGCGACGGCTGGAACTACACCGACAACTACATGACCGGCCGTACCAACGGCGTGGCAACCTACCGTAACTCTGACTTCTTCGGTCTGGTTGACGGCCTGAGCTTCGCGCTGCAGTACCAGGGTAAAAACGACCACGACCGTTCGATTCACAAGCAGAATGGCGACGGCTTCAGCACCGCGGCGACCTACGCGTTCGACAACGGTATTGCGCTGTCTGCTGGCTACTCCGGTTCCAACCGTAGCGTAGATCAGAAAGCTGACGGCAATGGCGACAAAGCCGAAGCCTGGGCAACCTCTGCAAAATATGACGCCAACAACGTTTACGCGGCCGTCATGTACTCCCAGACTTACAACATGACCCCGGAAAACCAGGGTAACTACTTCGCTGGCAAAACCCAGAACTTCGAAGCCGTTGTACAGTATCAGTTCGACTTCGGCCTGCGTCCGTCCATCGGCTACGTACAGACCAAAGGCAAAGACCTGCAGGCGCGCGGCGGCTTCTCCGGCGGCGATGCGGATCTGGTTAAATACGTCGAAGTGGGTACCTGGTACTACTTCAACAAGAACATGAACGTCTATGCGGCGTACAAGTTCAACCAACTGGACGACAACGCTTATACGCGTGAAGCTGGCGTAGCGACCGACGACCAGGCGGCCGTGGGTATCGTTTACCAGTTCTAATTTGCAGTACACCCCTTCGTGATATGCCTTCAGAGCAGGACTTCGGTCCTGCTTTTCTCTATTCGTGAGGCAAAGATCGTATCTTTCGAAAACCTTCGCGCTTTTTGTCGCAAACGGTTGGCAATTCGTTGTTCTCCCGTTAACCTGATAGCGGATTTCCCTTCAGTAATCACAATGGAACCTCGTCATGTTTGAGAACATTACCGCCGCCCCAGCCGACCCGATTTTAGGTCTGGCCGATCTGTTTCGTGCCGATGACCGCCCTGAAAAGATTAACCTCGGAATTGGTGTTTACAAGGATGAAACTGGTAAAACCCCCGTTCTGACCAGCGTCAAAAAAGCAGAGCAGTACCTGCTGGAAAATGAAACGACTAAAAACTATCTGGGCATCGATGGTATTCCTGAATTTGGTCGCTGCACCCAGGAGCTGCTGTTCGGTAAAGGCAATGCGATTATCGCCGATAAACGCGCCCGCACCGCGCAGACCCCGGGCGGTACCGGTGCACTGCGCGTCGCCGCAGACTTCCTCGCCAAAAACACCGACGTGAAACGCGTGTGGGTAAGCAACCCAAGCTGGCCAAACCATAAGAGTGTGTTTACCTCCGCCGGGCTGGAAGTGCGTGAATATGCCTACTACGACGCGGCTAACCACGCGCTGGACTTTGATGGTCTGCTTGCCAGCCTGAACGAAGCCCAGGCGGGCGACGTGGTACTGTTCCACGGCTGCTGCCACAACCCGACCGGTATCGATCCCACGCTCGATCAGTGGCAGACGCTGGCGCAGCTGTCGGTCGAGAAAGGCTGGCTGCCGCTGTTCGATTTCGCCTATCAGGGCTTCGCCCGCGGCCTGGAAGAAGATGCTGAAGGGTTGCGCGCCTTTGCTGCTCTGCATAAAGAGCTGCTGGTCGCCAGCTCCTACTCGAAAAACTTTGGCCTGTACAACGAGCGCGTCGGCGCCTGCACTCTGGTCGCCGCCGATCAGGAGACTGTAGACCGCGCATTCAGCCAGATGAAGTCGGTGATCCGCGCTAACTACTCCAACCCGCCTGCGCACGGCGCGTCCGTGGTCGCGACCATTCTGAGCAACGATGCGCTGCGGGCGATCTGGGAGCAGGAGCTGACCGATATGCGCCAGCGCATTCAGCGCATGCGACTGCTGTTCGTCAATACCCTGCAGGAAAAAGGCGCGAGCCGCGACTTCAGCTTTATCAGCAAACAGAACGGTATGTTCTCGTTCAGCGGCCTGACGAAAGAGCAGGTGCTGCGTCTGCGTGAAGAGTTCGCCATCTATGCGGTCGCGTCCGGCCGTATCAACGTGGCCGGCATGACGCCTGACAACATGGCGCCGCTGTGCGAAGCCATCGTCGCCGTGCTGTAAGCAATATTATTCGATATCAAGAAAAAGGCCGCGAATGCGGCCTTTTTTATGTTCGCGTCAGGTCGGTTACCAGACCGGCATCTCATCCTGCAGGAACGGGTTGTTGCGGCGTTCCTCACCCAGCGTCGACAGCGGACCATGGCCGGGAATAAAGGTCACGTCATCGCCCAACGGCAACAGCTTATCCTTAATGGCCGCGATCAGCTGCCCATGGTCGCCGCGTGGAAAATCACTGCGCCCCACCCCGCCTTTGAAAATCACATCTCCGGAAATGAGCAGTCGGGAAGCGTCATCAAAGAAGACCACGTGACCCGGCGTATGGCCCGGGCAGTGCAGTACCCGCAGCGCCACATTCCCCACATTAACCACATCGCCTTCATTGAGCCAGCGATCCGGACGCAGCGGCTGGCAATCCTCCAGGCCGAACATCCGGCTTTGCGCCGGTAATCCTTCCAGCCAGAACTCATCTTCTTTTTCCGGACCAATAACCGGTACGCCATAATGCTGCGCCAGTTCCGCAGCGGCGCCGACGTGATCGAGATGACCATGCGTCAGCAGGATCTGCATCAGCGTGACGCCAGCCTCCGCCACCACCGCTTTGATACGTTCAGCATCGCCGCCAGGATCGACCAGCGCAGCCAGCCGGGTTTGTTCGCACCAGATAAGAGAACAGTTCTGCGCGAACGCGGTAACCGGAATAATACGATAGTTCATGACGCTCCTTTCGTTACCAGTGCCTTACGGGACCGGTATCAATATGCACAAAGTTACTACGTGGGTAATATCCTACACCACCTGCGCGCATAGATAACGCCGCTTTGCGAATATTGCTTAACGAAATACCTTCAATATGGAAATCCATTGCCTGCCCCTTGGTGTGATAGCTGTGTTTTGCTACACCACGGCTTCGTGCGCGAAGCTCATCATTGGTATCGAGGGAACGATAGCCAGAGATAAGCTGGACAGGTTTGTTGGTGCCAAGTAGTCCCTGCAACCGATAAAGATGATCGAACAGATTTGGATCGATGGACTTAATTTTATTCGCGCGGTAATCACGGAAAAAATGGTTAAGTCTTGCTAATTCATCCTGAATATAGCCTCTGCCATCGAAAAACTCCGCCTTGAGTGATTCACCAGTATGCAGGTTATTCAGCGTCAAAATACGCGGACGGGGGGTCGAGAGGGTGGCAAATGCCGGCGCAGGGAGAATGGCGGCAGCACCCAGCGCAGCACCACCCAACGCCAGCAATCTGCGGCGATTAGCGTCAAATTTGTCCATGATAATCAGGTCTACAGTCAATGAATCGTTATATACTTTTTCCGCCTTGCGCGATGCAGAACCTCAGCACGCCATCGCTCGCCACAGCCTTGATGCAGCCCGGCAAAAGAGAGCGTTCGCGCTGACCGCGCTACGCATTGAGCGGAATGATATGTATATGCACTTCTGGCGCACGAAAGGCACCTTACCGGGCATTATTGCCAACGTCAAGGCAGCCTCACCCCAGGAAAATCGGGCGCTGCAGAGGAGCAGCGCCCTTTTTTACCCAGTGCTAGGACAACAAAATCCATTGAACTACTTCATTTACCTGATTAATTGTTCAGCTTTCGTCAGAATTTGTGCGCTGGATCGCGCAGTGATATCGTAATTGTAAATATCTGTTCGATATTGTGTACGTCCATCAGCGTCCACAAACGCCGTTAAGTAATATAAATTCACCGGTATATTTTGCCGAATATTGACATAGCGCGTGTCCCCTTGCTTCAGGGCATCAGAAATACGCGAGTCATTCCAGCCCGCATCCTGCAGCAGCATATTGGCCAGCTCCGAAGCCTTATTCACCCTCACACAGCCGGAACTGAGCGCACGAACATCCTTCTGGAACAGATTATGGTTCGGCGTATCGTGCAGGTAGATGGCATCGGAGCTCGGCATATTGAACTTGTAGCGTCCGAGCGAGTTACGCGCCCCGGGCGCCTGCTGGAAGCGGAACGGTAAGTTGTTCTCGGTGATGGTCGACCAGTCAACCCGATAAGGATCGATGGTCTCTTTACTGTTCCAGCCGCGCATCACGGTGTAGCCATGCTGCTCCAGATAGCCTGGATTGTTACGCACCTTCGGCAGGATATCTTTGCGCGCCAGGGTTGGCGGCACGTTCCACGGCGGATTGACCACCACGTTATTCAGCGCGCTGCTCATCATTGGCGTTTTGCGGTCTGGACGCCCCACAATCACCCGCGAGGCCAGCACCTGGCTGCCGTCCTGGTAATAGACCAGCGAGAACGCCGGAATATTGACCATAATGCCGGTGGATAGTTTGCCCGGCAGTAAGCGTAAACGCTGAATGTTCAGGGCCAGCACCCCTGCGCGCTGCGCGGAAGAGACGTTGAGCCAGTCGCGAGTCGACTGGCCGATGACGCCATCCGCCCCCAGCCCCTGCATCGCCTGGAAGCGCTTAACCCCCTCCACCAGCTGGCGATCGTACACGCCGCGCGCCGCGGGTTTGCTCTTTTTCTTCGCCGACGGGCTCACCACATCGCCAGGCAGAACGATATTGGCGGTATTGTCCAGCATCCCGGTACGCTGGAGGATCTCGCGCAGGGCACCGATATCATTGCTCCATTCGCCGGGGCGCAGCGAGCCGCTGCCGGTCATCTGCGGCCACGGGCGAGAATCAGCCACCAGCGCCAGCAGCGACTGATGCATGGCTTCATACTGCGGATGATGCGGCGCCAGGCCGGCGATAAACGCCGGCAGGGAGCCATTGTCCAGCGCCAGCTGCCACTGGTTAATCACCGACAGCGGCGGGGTCGCCATCTTGTACGGCGTTGAACTGTACAACCAGCGGGTCCCCTGGGTGGGGATGCCGCTGATAAAGTGCAGATAGCCCATCATGGCGTCCGACAGCACCACATCGCGCGCCATGCCGCTGACGGCGGGATCGGTCAGCAGACTGACCCAGGTGGTAAACTGCGGCTGAAAACCGGCGATGGCGATCTCCGCCAGCTGCTGCTGGAACGCCTGCACCGCCTCGCGGTTTTCCCACATCGGTTTCATATCCCTGGCGGCGTACAGCGACACCAGCGGATTCATAAAGACGGGTTTATACCCTGCCGGCAACAGCGCCTCGATCTGGGCGCGACTGTTTGCCGCCGTCGCCATCGACAGCGGCTGCTCACCGGCCAGCTTCGCGACCGCCGGCGATTGCCCATCGCTTTGCGCCAGCGCGACAGAGACCTCAGCGGGCGTCGCGGAACTGTCGCCGGGTACGACTTCAGGCTCTTCGGCCTGGACATTGAACAGCGGAGCAAATGCCAGTGCCAGGCTCAGGCTGAGCGCTGACAATGGACGACCATACCGTTTCTTTAGCAACATCCCTTGCCCCCTGTTGTCACACATTGCAGCCCAGAAAATTGGGGCTCTTTTTCAGTATATAAAGACGAAAAGGCTTTTGCCTTACCTAATGTAAAGAAGTTTAAAGATTATACCACCCTGGCATGCCGGGCTGGATAGAAAAAAAGGGCAACTTAACGTTGCCCTCTTCACCGCTTAACCGCCAGAATGTAGCCGCAGCCTCAGGAGGCGTCGGCCGTTCCCGGCAGCGCTTCCGGCAGCGGCGCGGCAAACCCGCGCAGCCCCACCACGTGGACGTGTTCGTGATTATTGAACACTTTACGCACCAGTTTATAGGTGGTGCCTTTCTCCGGACTGATGTTCTCCGGCGCCGCGATAATCAGCTGCATCTCCAGACGTTCGCACAGCTCGAACAGCGTGGCGATGGAGCGGGCATCGAGACGCGCCGCTTCATCGAGGAACAGCAGACGGCAAGGCGAGATATCCTTGCCGCGCAGCCGGCGGGATTCATCTTCCCAGCTCTGGACGACCATCACCAGAATCGACATCCCGGTACCGATCGCTTCCCCGGTGGACAGCGCGCCGGACTCCGCGCGCAGCCAGCCGTCGGAGCCGCGGTTAACTTCCACTTCCATCTCCAGATAGTTGCGGTAGTCGAGCAGCTCTTCACCGATGGTTTGCGGCGTGCGCTGCCCCATGTCGATCTGCGGATTCAGGCGCTGATAGAGCTTAGCCAGCGCTTCCGAGAAGGTCAGGCGGTTGCTGTTGAAGAGATCCTGATGCTGTTCATGCTGCTCGGAGAGCACATCGAGCAGCATCGAATGGGTCTCACGCACATTGACGTTCAGACGCACGCTGTTGACCTGGCCGAAGGAGACGCTCTGCAATCCCTGATTGAGCATCCGGATACGATTCTGCTCACGCTGAATGGTTTTGCGAATAATGTTGGCCACGCTGCGGGAGCTGATGGCCAGCTTCTGTTCGCGGTTTGTTAGCTCTTCGGTCAGGCGGCTGAGCTCAATCTCCATCTGCTCGATCGCTTCCACCGGATCATCGGTGCGGATAATATCCTGGCGGATACGCTCGCGCAGATGCTGGTAGACGGCAACGAAGAACTGAATTTTGCGCTCCGGACGCTTCGGATCTTCCGAGATACGCAGCACGTCGCGCAGATGTTCGTTATCAGCGACAGCCAGACGCAGCGCACCGAGCGCCTTATCCGACATGGAGCGCAGCTCGTCGGCGGAAAGATAGGCCAGCTCGCGGCGGTGCAGACGACGCTCGACGCCGTTGTCTTTCACCAGGCGCATCACCGCGCACCAGCCCGCCTTGGCGGTCACCACCTGCTCGCGCATTTCGCAATAATCGCGCTCTAACTTGCGCAGTTTGCGGGTCAGGTTGTCCATTTCCGCTTCGCAGAAGGTCAACGCTTTCTCCAGCTGATTGCGACGGGAGCGGTTATTGCTCAGTTGCATGTGCAGCTCATCGCGACGCGCACGGGCCCGCTCTTCCGCGCCGGCATCGGCGCGTACGCCAATGTCCTGCAGCTCTTTATACAGATCGTTAAGCAGCTCTTTCTTGGTGTCATACGAGCTCTTCAGCGAGGCCAGCACCTGATTGTACTGGCTAAGCTGCGCCGCATGGGCACGCATCGCGTCGCGCGCGCGGCTGCGTTCGGTTTCCGCCTGCTCCAGACGCTGGCGCAGCTTCTCGTTGAGATCGCTGTTGCCGCTGAGCATTTCCGCCGAATCGGAGTAGCTGAAGTGGGCCCGGCGCTGGACGACTTCCGCCAGGGCAAAAGCCTGCTGGCGCGCATCGCGCTGGGTCTGCTGCGCATAGGCGTAATCTTCTTTCAGCTGCTCAAACTGCTCCGGATCGCTCTGCAGCACCGAAACAATAGGCTCCAGCTTCGCCAACTGATTGCCGTGCTGCTGAATAAAGCGCGCGGCCTCCTGCGCTTCATCCAGACGTTCCTGGATCTCGTCCACGCGGTCGGCCAGCGTATCATCCGCCAGCAGATTCAGGCGCGGCAGCAGGCGGTTAAGCGCCGACACGCCCTCTTTCGCCTGCTCATACTGCACGCGGTTCTGTTGGTTATCGCTTTCATGGGCGCTCAGCGCGCGCTCCAGCTCGCCGCGGCGGCTGTTGAGTTTGCGGATCTCTTCTTCCGGATCGTCCTCGAAGGCCACCGCCAGATGGCTGCCGATGAAGCGGCTAAAAGCCTGATGCAAACGCTGTGTTTTCTGCACGTCAAACGACAGGGTCGCAAAACGCTCGGACAGCGATTCACGCTCGGCATGCAGGGTTTCAATGCGGTTTTCACGCGCGGCGCGGCCAAACAGCGGCAGCGACGGAAAGCGCGAATAACGCCACTGGCGGTCGGCAATCTTCACCACCACCGCTTTTTCCAGCTCGTCCACGCTGAATACGCTATCGTCAAAGGACTGCGGATCGCCTTCGATCAGATAGAGATCTTCCGGACAATCCTCCAGCCCTTCAAGCTGCTCGGCAACCTGCGACAGATCCGGCACCACGATGGCATGGCGCGACGGACCGTACAGCGCGGAGAAGTACGGCGCATCGTCAAGGCTGACATCATCGTAGATCTCGGACAGCAGAACGCCGCCGAACCGTTCCGCCAGCGCGTTGAGGCGCGGATCTTCCGAACCGCCCGGCTGGCTGAGACGCTCGATTTCTTCGTCGATGGCGCGCTTGCGGGCGCCGACCTCGTCACGTTCAACGATAGCTTCGCGCTCGCGCTCCAGCAGCTGCTGCAGGTATTCGGTAACCTCCTGGCCGGACTCAAACTGCTCGCCGCTCTGCTCGCACAGCTGGTTAAGGCTATTCTGCGCCGCCAGCCAGACCGGCGCCCGGCGCATCAGCGTCTGAGTGCGCGACTGCAGCTGCTCCAGCTCCTGGCGCAGGGTCATGCGCTGTTCCTGAGCGTTAGAAACGCTGTCGGCCAGCGAAGCGATGCGCGCTTCCAGCTCCTGATGCAGCGTTTCCAGATCGTCGATATCGTAGCGTTTGCCCTGGCGTTTGCAGAACTCAGCCAGCTGGCGCTCGGCGTCCTGCTGCTCGCGCAGGCGCTGCTCCAGCTCGTTGAGGCGGCTGCGCAGCCCCTGCGCCTGCTCGGCCTGGTGGCGCTGGTTCACGCCGTCGCGCAGCAATTCGCGCGCCACGTCCCAGGCTTCATTGCGCGCCAGCGGGCCGTTAATCGCCGCCACCAGCTGGTAGGCCTGTTCAAACTGGCTGTGCGCGGTTTGCGCCACGCTCATTTTCTGTTCCAGCGACAGCATTTTCTCCGTCGCTTCCTGCTCTTTCGCCTGGAAGGTTTCCAGCCACTCGTCGGCGCTCTCCGGCGTCAGGTCCGGCAGATGGCACAGCGCCTTCGCGCGCTCCAGCGCCTGCAGCGCCTGGTGATACTGAATGGCTCGGGTCTGCTGCACGTCAAGCGCCTGCTGATAGTCGGCGAGCTGGTTTTTCAGCTCATCCACTTCCAGCTCGGCGGCCTCGGCGCGGGCTTCGTTCTCTTCCTGGCGATCGATGGCTTCCGCCACCACTTCGTTCTGCTCTTCCAGACGGATCTGCAGCTCGTCAAGATCCGCTTCGTAGCGCTCGATTTTTTCCTGCTGACGCAGCGCGGTCTGCACCAGGTTCAGGTGATCGCTGGCGGCCTGGTAATCCGCTTCCAGATCGCCTTCTGCGCCGTTATGCTCCTGCAGCTCGCGCGCCATGTCGACGTGCTTATACTGCTCCGCCGCCAGTTGCGAACGCGAGGTAAAGAGATCGCGACGATACTCCAGCGCCTTATCAAGATGAATACGCCGCTCGTTGGCGTGACGCATATAGTCCGCCGCCACGTAGTTGGTGGCTTCGCTAATCAGATGTTTGAACAGATCGCGATCGGACTGGGTGACGCGGATCGCCTCGAGAGTCATGCGGTTTTCCCGCAGCGCCGCTTCCATATCCTGGAATGCCTTACGCACGCCGCTGTTTTCCGGCAACAGGTAGTCGCGCAGCGAGCGGGTAATGGTGCTGGAGATCCCGCCGTACAGCGAGGCCTCGATCAGGCGATAATATTTACTTCGATCGGAGGCGGAACGCAGACGGCGCGCCACCACGCCCAGATCGAACATCAGCGAATGATACTCGGTGATCGAGTTGAACTGCTTAAACTGGACCCCTTCCATCGCCTCGAGCTTGTCTTTCAGCTCATTGAGACTGACTACGCGCGCCTGGCGATCGTTCAGCGTTTCGGTTAACAGCTGGGTCGGCAGGATAGAGGTGGGCAGCCCCTGAATGGCGAAAGGCTTGATATCGACTTTGCGATCGCGCCCGGCAACCTGCTGCAGGCGCACGCCGACCACCACGCGCTGATGGCGGGAGTTGATAACGTCGAGCACTGAGTAACAGACGCCGGCGCGCAGCTTACCGTGCAGGCCTTTATCGCGTGAGCCGCTGGTGGCCCCCGCTTCGGTGGTGTTACGGAAGTGCAGCAGGGTTAAATCGGGGATCAGCGCCGTGACGAAGGCCGCCATGGTCGTCGACTTACCGGCGCCGTTCCCCCCGGAGAGGGTAGTGACCAGTTCATCAAGATCAAAGGTCCGGGCAAAGAAGCCGTTCCAGTTAACCAGCGTCAGCGAGCGAAACTTACCGCGTTCAATCATTACTCTTCCTCCCCGCTATCCGGCTGGTTCTCTTCATTCTCATCATTGAGCTGCAGGTGATTTTCCAGGGCCATCGCTTCCCCGTCGCGGATCAGGCGGCGCTGCGCCTCGCGCGGGTCGTCGCCGGCGCGTACATCGGCGCCAAAGCGGAATACCGATTCGGTAATGCGGAACTTACTGCTGTCGTGGCCCATAAACCACACCATCCCCAGACGGCGCAGGCGGTTTAGCGACGCGCGCATTTTTTCCTGCAGCTTCTGACGGTCCAGATCCGAACCGGTGGAACGGTTGTTGACCAGCTTCAGCAGCCTGGATTCATCCGCCAGGGTCAGCAGCTCGTCATACAGCTCCTGCTGGGTGAAAATTCCTTCGTTTGCCAGGCGCTCCGGGCTGAGATAGAGATAGCAAAGAATTTTGCCCACCATCATATCCAGTTCGGACAGCACCGAGCGTGAAATCAGGGTTGTGGAACGCGGGCGCAGGTAGAAAAACCCCTCCGGCGCGCGGATCAGCTCGACGTTATAGCGAGCGTAAAACTCTTCCAGATAATCCTGGAAGTCCATCAAAAATGCGTGATTATCCAGCTCGTCGAGGCCGATATGTCGGCCCGCGCGCAAGGCGCTGTCCAGCGCCGGAAATAACGGATTGGCTAACGCCTGCGCCAACTTAACCGGCATCACTTGTTCAATATTTGTCAATGACATGCGCCTGTACCTTGGCTCCGTAATCATTAATCGGCTGCCATTTGGCTGGCAGTCCGGTGAAATCTGCTTGGGCGACGCCCAGCTGTACCGCCTGATCCACGACGATCCGCGCCACGTCGAAGTGACGCCCGCGCGGATACTGCGCCAGGAACTCCCGCGCCACCAGGCCGAGATCCAGCGGTATTCCTTTCTCTTTATAGACCGCCAGCTGCGCTTCGATCAGCGCCGCCAGCTGCTCGCGAATTTCGTTAAACTCTTCAAATTCGAGGTCCGCCGGCAGCTCGCCGGTGACCTCTTCATCGCGCAGGGCCATCTCCTCGTCGCGCATATCCAGCAGACGGTCGGCGTTGGCGTAAGTCAGCGCCCACGGCTCATCAAAATAGGTCTGTACCGACTGGCGCAGACGCTGGGCGAAGACGCGGTTCTTATCCATATCGATAGCGGTACGGATAAACTTGTGCACGTGGCGGTCATAGCCGATCCACAGGTCAATCGCCTGTTGGCCCCAGCTGACGATGCGGTCGAGCTTGCTTTGCAGGTCGAACACCAGCCGGTCGACAAAATGGAGATCGTCGCGCGCCATGGTCGAATCCTGAATGCGCAGCAGATTCGCCTGCAGCTTATCCCCCGCCGCATCCAGCGTATCCTGCAGTTCACGCAGGGTGCCAGAGGTTTCCGACAGCAACAGTTCACAGCTGGAAATCGCCGCGCGCCAGTCTTTGTTCAACAGCTGCGCGATATCGTCTTTCACCAGCTGCTGCTGCTCATCCATGATGCGCTGCGTCAGGTCGATGCTGTCGAAAATTTCCGCTACCGAATACTTCAGCGGGGCAAAAACGTTGCGATGCCAGTGAAACTCATCGCCGCCCTCTTCCGCAGCATCCGCCGCGCGCTTCAGCTCGCCGGCGACGATCGACAACTGCATCGAGAGACGCAGCGTCGAAAATTCGCGCTGCCGGATATAATAATCGGTGATCCCGATCCCCAACGGCGTCAGACGATAGATTGCATTGCCTTCGGTAATTTCGCTGGTAAAGCGGTTCAGCAGACGCTGGCGCACCAAATCGTTGATGGCGTTATTGGCGCGCTGGCTGATGGTTTCGCTGGTCTGCTCAAACGCATCACTCACGTGGCGGAACGCATCCACCAGTTCTCCCTCGCTCATTTCCCCTTCCAGCCGTTCGCCATTCAGGGTGGCGATCGCCAGCAGGAAAGAGAGTCTGTCGACCGGCAGCGAGATAGAAAAATCATTTTTCCTGGCCCAGGCAACCAGTTCGGGGACTGTCTGGGAAAATTCACTCATACTTTATCCTTGCATCTGCGGCTATGAGCCTGGCTCTTAAGCGCGGTGACATGAATATAACGGCCCAGGCTGAGGTACGGCTCCTGACGACAGTAGCGCGTCTCCAGCTCCAGCAGCGCCGCATAGCTGTCATGCTGTTGGCGTTTTTCACGCAGATAATCATGAAACACCCGCACGCCGGTTTTGCTGACAATCTGCCAGCCAATCTCTTCCAGCCAGTGATAAACCTGCTGCGGCTCACGCGGATAGTCCGGCGACAGCGTGCGTTTTTTCTTTTTTGGCATGCCCAGTTGTACGTAATCGAAATTACCGGCAACCATATTGTGCATCAGCAGGCCGTTAGCATTGTAGAACATCAACGACAAGCCGCCGCCAGGACGCAGCGTCGACCACAGGGTACGCAGCACCGCCTGGGGCTCCGCCACCCACTCCAGCACCGCATGAAACAGTACCAGATCGACCGGGCTTTCCAAGTGCTGCGCAATATCCTGAGCCGCGCATTGTACAAAATGCATGTTGTCGATCACACCTTTATCGACAGCAGCCTGGCGGGCGCGGGCCACCATTTCAGCGGAGAGATCGCACAGCGTCACGTGATGGCCCAGTTGCGCCACTTTAATGGCCGTTTGCCCTTCGCCGCCGCCGGCATCCAGTACCCTCAGCGGCCCCGGCCCCAGCTGCGCCAGCAGCGGCTCCAGATCCTGCCAGAGGATCGCCTGGCGCAGCTGGCCTTTTGTGGTGCCGTAAATATTGCGCGAAAACTTTTCAGCAATGTCATCGAAATTGCGATCCTGCACGGGCGACTCCACAAGCCAACACAAAACCGCTATTTTGTCATACCCACGCCGAGAATGAAGCGATCTGTTATAAGATCCGAACATAACTTTGGTTATATGGTTAAAAAAGGAACCATCTGGCATGCTTTTCACGCTAAAAAAGATCGTCGGCGGTCTGCTGCTACCGCTTCCTGCCCTGCTGTTGCTGATCGGTATCGGGATCGCCCTGTTATGGTTCAGCCGCTTTCAACGTACCGGGAAGTTTTGCGTGAGCCTCGGCTGGCTGCTGCTGACGCTGCTGAGCCTGCAGCCCGTGGCAGACAGCCTGCTTAAACCGATAGAAGATCGCTATCCCACCTGGCGCGGCGAGCAGCCGGTGAGCTACGTGGTGGTGCTGGGCGGCGGCTATACCTGGAACCCGGAGTGGGCGCCTAGCTCTAACCTTATCAGCAACAGCCTGCCGCGCCTGACGGAGGGCATTCGCCTGTGGCAGGAGAATCCGGGATCGAAAATGATCTTTACCGGCGCGGCGGCAAAAACCAACCCCGTCAGCACGGCGGAGGCCGGGGCGAGAGTGGCGGAGAGCCTCGGCGTACCGCGCAGCGATATCATCGTGCTCGATAAGCCGAAAGATACGGAAGAGGAAGCGCTGGCGGTGAAGGGCGCCATCGGCGACGCCCCCTTCCTGCTGGTCACCTCGGCGTCGCATCTTCCGCGGGCGATGATCTTCTTTCGCCATGCCGGTCTGGATCCGCTGCCCGCGCCGGCTAATCAGATGGCGGTCACATCACCGCTCAATCCGTGGGAGCGGGTCATTCCTTCACCGGTGTGGCTGATGCACAGCGACCGGGTCGGCTATGAAACGCTTGGTCGCGTCTGGCAATGGCTGAAAGGCAGCTCAGGCGAGCCAGGGCAGGAGTGATTTTGCGGCGAGGTCGAAACGGGCGCGGTCAAAGCGCCCGGTATTGACCAGGCTATCCACCTCATCCCACAGCAGATAAAGCCAGCGCCGCCAGACAAAGGCCTCGGAGACCGGCGCCTGCTGCAGGTAACGCCATAGCAGCTGCTCGGCCTGGCCCCCCTCCGCGAGACGGAACAGTTCGTACTCCCGCGGCGCCCACAGCATCATCCCCGGACCAACCATCGCCAGCAGCTGATCGCTGCGCGGATCTTTCAGCATGCTGCGCAGGGTGAAATTGCCGTGCACCAGTACGGCATTATCATTGAAATCGCGGAACAGCTCCGGCAGACACTCGCGGGAGCGGAACAAAACCCGCTTATCCTGCATGGTCAGACCGGTGTCCTGATACAGGTTCAGGGTGCTCCACAACATCGCCACCCGCTGCCGGTACCAGTTCGGCCACAGATTGTCCTGGGTATTATCGACCATCCCCACGCAGCCGCCGCTGTCCTGACGATGCCAGGCCAGCAGCGCCTCGACGATCTGCTCCTGCAGCTGCTCCCAGCGCGCCGGGGTGCGGGTGGGCGCCTCCACCGGGACGCCGCGCAGGCGCTCAAGCAGCAGCACGTCCGGCCCGGGATGCTCTTCATGCGTCATCACGCCATAGACCACCGGCATGCGCACCGTACCGCTGCGCGCCAGAGTGGAGATCTTCCAGGCCAGCTGCCGCGCCACGCCGGGGGTGGTGAAACTTCGCGCCAGCAGCGGCATCGGATTTCCCTGCGCGTCATACAGGGACCACAGCGCCGTAGCGGCTTTTTCACTGACACACTCCACCCGGCTCAGCTTTTCGCCAAGCAGGTGACTCAGTTCGGTTCGCAACTGTTCCATTGTCGATTACCCCTATGAACACTACTGATTTCATAATGAGCGCCCGCACCAGGGTTGTCATCGGATAAGATCAAAAATGGGCAAAAAAAGCATAAAACCGGTGGGAATATCCCCTCCTGCAAGGAGGGGACAGAGGACTAACGCAGTTCAGCGCGGACGCGCGCCAGATCTTCAGGGGTATCGACGCCGGTGCCGGGCACTTCGGCCGCCACGGCGACATGGATCTTCTCGCCATACCACAGCACCCGCAGCTGCTCGAGCATTTCTATCTGCTCCAGCGGGCTTGGCGCCCAGCTGACATAGCGGCGAATAAAGCCGGCGCGATAGCCATAGATGCCGATGTGGCGCAGCAGAGAATCACCAATGGCGTCGCGGGAGTGGGCAAAGCGATCGCGATCCCAGGGAATGGTGGCGCGGGAGAAATAGAGCGCATAGCCCTGCGCATCCATCACCACTTTGACCGCATTTGGATTAAACGCCTCTTCCGCATCGTGGATCGGTACCGCCAGCGTCGCCATTCCGCTGGTGCTGGCAGCCAGATTCTCCGCCACCTGGCGGACGATAGCCGGGGGGATCATCGGCTCATCGCCCTGGATATTGACGATGATGGTGTCATCGCTGAACGCGCACTTCTCCACCACCTCCGCCAGCCGTTCGGTGCCGGATTGATGGTCGGCGCGGGTCATGCAGACCTCGCCGCCGGCGGCTTCAACCGCCCGGGCGACCTCTTCGTGATCGGTGGCGACAATAATGCGATCCGCGCCGGATTCGCGGGCGCGCTCCAGCACATGGACAATCATCGGCTTGCCGTTAATGTCCTGCAGTGGTTTTCCCGGCAGGCGCGTGGAGGCGAAACGCGCAGGAATAATGACCACGAAACTCATGAGTGACTCTCTTCTACCGCCAGCGGACGCGCTTCTGTCTCCAGCAGCACAGGGATACCGTCGCGCAGTGGAAACGCCAGACTATCAAGTTTGCAAATAAGTTCTTGCTTATCCTGACTGTAATACAGCTTACCGTTACAGACCGGGCAGGCGATGATTTCAAGTAAACGGTGATCCATGTTTCCTCCTGATGGACCGGATAGATTTCTCAGCAGCATAACACAGGAAGGTCGGCGCCGGGATCAATCGGCATCGATTTCCCATCCTCGCTCCTGGCCGACAAACAGCCCTTCCGGCAGGCGTCGACACAGGATCCGGTCTGCCGATTGCCAGCGTGCGAAGTCGTTGATCGCCCGGCGCAGCCCCTGCTCCAGACCACGGGTGATCTTCACCTCATCCTCCAGCCACAGGGCGAAGATCTCCAGCTCCCGGCTTTTGCGATGTATTTTACTGTCCATCCGCCCGACCAGTTTCCCCTGGTGCAGCAGAGGCAGTACGAAGTAGCCATACTGACGCTTCGGCGCCGGGGTATAGCACTCCAGGCGATAGCTGAAGTTGAACAGTTGCTCAGCGCGCTTCCGATCCCAGACCACCGGGTCGAAGGGCGAGAGCACGGCGCTATGGCTGGCGGTAAGTTTACCGCCGGGCGCTGACTCCAGCTGCGCCAGCGCGTCGCGATGCAGCCACATCTCGCCAAGCGCTTCCACGTCGACTGGCACAACCAGGCCCTCTTCCTGCCAGGCCGCCAGCAAACCCGGTAGCGCCGGCTGACGTAAACGATAGTAATCCGCCAGCCACTGGGGGCGAAAGATGCCGAGGCTGCGGGCGCTGTTGCGCAGCATGATGGCCTCTGCAGCGTCGCGGGACAGCGCATCGCGCTCGTCGTCCCAGTGCGGCATCACCCGCCGGGTTAAATCATACACGCGGTGAAAGTTGCGCCGCTCCACCACCATCACTTCACCGGCGGTAAACAGCCCTTCCAGGTGGCGCTTATGCGGTTTCCACTCCCACCAGCCGCTGGCGCCTTTGCGTGGGTGGGCAAAATCCGCCGAGCGAACCGGTCCGTTTTGTCCGATATGCGCCACCAGCTCTGCAATACTTCCGGCATGCTCCTCCATCCACGCGCGATGATATTTCCAGCCCATCTTGTCGGGGTTCAACATTCGGTGGCGCACAAGGGCGAAATCGCTGCGCGGCAGAAAACAGGCTTCATGCGCCCAGTATTCCATCAGCTCGCCGCTGCGCAATGACTCATCCAGCCAGTGCTGCGGATAGCTGCCGAGGCGGCTGAACAACACCAGGTAGGGGCTGCGGGCCACCACGTTGATGGTATCGATTTGCAGCAGCGACATTTGCTGGATGGTGGAAAGGATGTCATTCGGGCGAGCGCGACGCCGGGGCTTTTTTAATAACCCCTGCGCCACGAGATGGAGGTGGCGCGCCTCATTAAGCGATAGTTGCAATACCGACATGCAGCTTCTCCGTCAGGAATTCCAGCACAGCGGCGAGCAAAGCCGGCGCGTCGGTTAACGTTGCGCCAACGTCGCTAAGTCCGCAAGCAACCGCTGTGCGCGTTCATCGGCCATTATGGCGTCGACCGGTAAATACCACCAGTTCGCAGCGGCGAAATCGCGACATTTCACGGCGTCTTTCTCGGTCATCAGCAGCGTCTGCCCGGCGGTTACCAGAGCGGCGACATCGGCCTGGCTCAGCGCCTGATGGTCCGCCAGCGCCACGGTTTTGACCGGCTGGACGCCACAGCTTTCGAGGGTGGCGAAAAAGCGCGGCGGATGGCCGATGCCGGCCATTGCCACTACGTTAGTGAAGGTAGAGACATCGCGACGTTCGCCGGTGAGCAGGTTGACTGCCATTCCGGGACGCAGCTGCATCGGGATCTCTCCCGGACGCGACACGCCGCCGTTGACGATAATCGCATCAACGCTTTGCAAGCGCGATGCCCGCTCACGCATCGGCCCGGCAGGCAGCCACCAGCCGTTGCCAAAGCGGCGCACGCCGTCGATGACGACAATTTCCCGGTCCCGCGCCAGCTTATAGTGCTGCAACCCATCGTCGGTGACGATAATCTGCAGCTCGTGCGCGCTGAGCAGCGCTTTCACCGCGTCGCTGCGGAGCGGAGAGACCGCCACCGGCGCGCCGGTGCGCTGATGGATGAGCACCGGTTCATCGCCTGCCTGCGCCGTACTGGTCCGGTCAGTTAATACCAGCGGGTAGCGTTCGGCTTTACCGCCGTAGCCGCGAGAGACCACCCCAACGCGAATGCCGCGCTGCTGCAGTTGCTCCACCAGCCAGATCACCACCGGCGTTTTACCGTTGCCGCCGGCGGTCAGGTTACCGACCACCACCACCGGCACCGGCGCGCGCCAGGCTTTTTTCCACCCCAGCTGATAGCTGAGGCGAATCAACGCGCTCACCAGGCCATACAGCCAGGAGAGCGGCAGCAGCAGGCGCCACAGCGGCGACTCACCGGACCAGATGCGCGCGATCATTCGCCGAATTGCATCTTATGCAGCTGGGCGTATACGCCTTTATGCTCCAGCAGGTCGTGGTGCGTTCCGCGCTCCACGATCCGCCCGTCTTCAACCACCACAATCTCATCAGCCTGCTCAATGGTTGACAAACGGTGGGCAATAACCAGCGAGGTGCGGTTTTTCTGCAGCTCATCCAGCGCCGCCTGAATCGCACGCTCGGACTCGGTATCCAGCGCCGAGGTGGCTTCATCGAGGATCAGGATCGGGCTGTTACGCAGTAGCGCACGGGCAATAGCAATACGCTGGCGCTGGCCGCCGGACAGCATCACGCCATTTTCGCCGATGATGGTATCCAGGCCATTGTCCATCTTGTTGATGAAGTCCATGGCGTAGGCCATTCGCGCAGCCTCTTCAATCTGCTCGCGGCTGTACTCTTCAGTACGGGCATAGGCGATGTTATTGGCGACGGTATCATTGAACAGGTGCACGTTCTGTGAAACCAGCGCTACCTGGTCGCGCAGCGAGCTCAGCTTGTACTCGCGCAAGTCATGGCCATCCAGCAGGATCTGCCCATCGTCGACATCGTAGAAGCGCGTGATAAGGCTGGCGATGGTCGATTTACCCGAACCGGAGCGTCCCACCAGCGCCACAGTTTTCCCTTCCGGGATATCGAGATTGATATTGCGCAGCGCGGCCACTTCGCGACCCGGATAGGTAAAGGTGACGTTCTCGAACTTGAGATTGCCTTTCGCCCGCTCAATGACGCGGGTACCTTCGTCTTTCTCCTGCTCGGAATCGAGGATCGCAAACAGCGTCTGGCATGCCGCCATCCCGCGCTGGAACTGGGCATTGACGTTGGTCAGAGACTTCAGCGGACGCATCAGCGCAATCATGGAGGAGAAGACCACGGTAATGGTCCCAGCGGTCAGGGTGTCCATCACGCTCGGGAAGCTGGCGGCATACAGGACAAAGGCCAGCGCCAGGGAGGCGATAAGCTGAATGATCGGGTCGGAGATAGACGAGGCGGAAACCATTTTCATCCCCTGCAGGCGCATTTTATTGCTGACCTTATCAAAACGTTTGGTTTCCACTTCCTGGCCGCCAAACATCAGCACCTCTTTGTGCCCTTTCAGCATCTGCTCAGCGCTGGTGGTGACCTGCCCCATCGTGTTCTGCATATTCTTACTGATATTGCGAAAACGCTTGGAGACCACGCGGATTGCTACCGACACGATTGGCGCCAGTACAATTAGGATCAACGACAGCTGCCAGCTGTAATAGAACATCATCACGAACAGGCCGATAATCGATGCCCCTTCGCGGACCACGGTGATCAGCGCGCTGGAAGAGGAGGAAGCGACCTGTTCAGAATCATAGGTGATACGTGACAGCAGCGTCCCGGTAGACTGCTTGTCAAAGAAAGCCACCGGCATGCCCATCATGTGGCCGAACAGGCGACGACGCATGGTCATTACCACTTTGCCGGAAACCCAGGAGATACAATAGCTCGAGATGTAGCTGGTGATCCCACGCAGCACCATCAGCCCGATAACCACCAGCGGCATCCATAGCAGCACTGAGCGATCCGTTTTACCAAAACCATCATCCAATAACGGTTTAAGAAGCGATAACATGAAGGTGTCACTGCCCGCGTTAAGCACTAACGCCACCGCCGCTACGATTAGCCCGGCTTTAAACGGTGCAATAATCGGCCAAAGTCGGCGGAAGGTCTGCCACGTGGAGAGATCTTTATCGTTCTGCATTCAATAAACCAGCTTGTGTTGAAATAGCCGCATATTCTACCCGTTATCGGCGGGCGCGCCAAACCACTGATGATACCAACGAGGTAAAACTTGATCCCGTAAGCTATGGATTTGCCACCCTTCTGCAGAAAAAACCACCGTTATCTGCCCCTGCTGCGGCGTGGCGAACCAGCGATACCCCCGCTGGCGATAGCGCTGAACGACCTTGTGCGAGGGCATCCGCCACGCATTGTAGCGCGAAGCGGAAACCAGCGCGGCCGCGCCATCCACCCACCGGACCAGCAGTTCGCTGGAGGAGGTGTTGCTGCCGTGATGGGGAACCTGGATAAGTGTAGACGCCAGATGCTGCCAGTAGCGGCTGATCATCGCCTGCTCCGCCTGACGTTCGATATCGCCGGTCAGCAGGATGCTGGAGCGACCGTCATCGATTCGCACCACGCAGGAGTGATTGTTTCCCTTTGCCGCGCTGCCCGGCAGCGGCCACAGCGCCTGGAAAGTGAGTCCCTGCCACTGCCAGCGTTCGCCGCGATGGCACGGCAGATGATGCGCCCAGCCTAAAGGGCTGCGCACCCACGCCTGCGGCCAAGCCTGCAGCACAGATTCGAGGCCGCCGCGATGGTCAAGATGCTCGTGGCTCAGCATAATCCCCTGCAGCTGCAGATGGTGCCAGCGCAGCCAAGGGATAATCACCTGTCGACCGCTGTCGCCCTGCGGCCATGCCGGCCCGGTATCGTACAATAACGCCTTGCCGTGACGTTCGATCACCATCGCCAGCCCCTGCCCGACATCCAGCATCGTCACCCGCCATTGGTCCGCGGGCGGTTGCCGGCTGAATGGCCGCGCCAGCAAAAACAGCACACTCAGACACAGCGCTGGAGTATACCGCCAGCTCTGAAAACGCCAGCCCATCACCAGCAGCCACGGCAGGCTACTGATCCAGAGCCAACGGGCATCCAGCGTCAGCCAGCCGTCCGGTAAACGTCGTAACCCCCAGAACAACACCGCCAGCACGCGATCGGCTGCCAGCCAGATCAGCGACGCCACCACCTCCGGTCCAGTGAGATGCAGGAGCATTCCGGCGAGAATGAGCGGCACCGCCAGCAGGGTCACTAACGGTACCGCCAGCAAATTAGCGGCCATCGACGTCAGGCTTATGCCATGGAAGAGCAGCAGTTGCAGCGGCATCAGCAGCAGCGTCACGCCAGCCTGCAAATGCATGAGGGCGAACAGCGCTTTCCAAGGCCAGCGCCAGCGACTATCAGGCAGCGGTAACCACTGGAACCAGAAGATCAGCCCCGCCACGGCGAAGGCGGATAGCCACAGGCTTTGCGACAACACCGCCAGCGGATCGGCAACAAGAATCGCCCCCAGACAGCAGAGCCACACCTGCCACGCCGTCCAGCGTTGACCCGACAAACGTAAAGCACAACAGACTGCAAGCCCTACGCAAGTGCGCAGGGCCGGTGGCTGCATACCGGTCAGCCAGGCATAGCCGACGGCGCCCGCCAGCCCGGCCAGCAGCGGTAGCCGCCAGCCGATCCAGCGCCCCGGGAAAAGGGACTGTAAACCGCGCAGCAGGAGCACAATCAGGGAAGCCGCAAGGGCAATATGCAAACCGGAGATAGCCATCAGGTGGGAGGTGCCTGTGTTCTGCATCAGGACTTTGACCTCCGCCGGCAGCGCCAGCCGCTCCCCCATCCCCAGGCCCAGCATCACCGGATGCCAGGGATAAGTCTGCAATCGCCGGGTCAGCGACGCCAGGTAGCGGGCGCGCAGACTGCAGCGGGTATCCAACGCGGAAGCGGCGACGATCCCCCCGCTCAGCGGCCGATGCTGGGCCAGCGCATAGCGCTGGCTGTCGAAGCCTCCGTCATTGAGCTGCCCATGCACCGGCCGCAGGCGCAGCGTCATCATCCAGCGCTGCCCCGCACAGACGGGGGCTGGTGCAAGTTCCCCGTATAACGTCACGCCAACCGGGGGGAACAGGAAGCGGTCCGCCAGGCGCACAATCTGTCCGCGGTGCAGAGTCTGGCCATCCGTCTCGTGGAGGAACACTTCCGCCTGCCGGGCGGCGCCGGTGAGGTGCTGCGTTGGCCACAGCGCCTGATATGCGCTCAATACTCCCCAGACCATCAGCAGAAGCGTCATCGCCACAACGGCGATGACCGTCCCGCGCAGACGGGTCAGCAACAGCGCCAGTACGCCGGCGAACGCCAGAATGCCCGGGCCCGGCAACGCGGGTAGCCAGAGTAGCGGCAGTATCGCGATGATGGCGCATCCGGCAAGCCATGGTAGACGCATAAACACCTCCCTGTGAGCGGGCAGTGTTACGCAAAGCGAAGCTGACGTCCTCGGGCAGAATTCAGGCGCGCGTGCAGCATTCAAGACAATCGTCACGCTTGCAGTAAGGTGCTTTTTTTTTGCGAAGCGGGACGTAAATGGCGGGCACAAAAAAAGCACCCGAAGGTGCTTTTATCGTCAGGCCGGTTGCACGTCGTGCAACTCACCCTTCATAAATATTGGCGCGGTCACGTAATTCTTTCCCGGGCTTAAAGTGCGGAACGTACTTACCTTCCAGTTCGACTTTATCACCAGTTTTCGGGTTACGTCCGGTGCGAGGTGCACGATAGTGCAGAGAGAAGCTGCCGAAACCGCGGATTTCAATGCGCTCACCTTGAGCAAGCGTTGAGGCCATATGTTCCAGCATTTCTTTAACAGCATCTTCCACCGCTTTCGCCGGAATGTGAGATTGCTGGCTGGCAAGTCTTTCAATCAATTCTGACTTGGTCATTATTCCTCCGGTTTCCTTCAAGGCAAAAATTAGCTAACAGCTTAAACAAGGGCGGCCGTAGCCGCCCTTTGTGCTTGATTACAGGACGAATCCTGCAATCTGTCAAGTAAACTCGTCACTATTCAGGTTGTTATTACCTGAATGACAAAGATTACTCGCCTTTCGCTGCTTTGAACGCTTCAGCCATGGCGTTGTTGGAGAAGTTCGCGTCTTCCTGCTTGTTCACGGTAGCGATAGCGTCTTTTTCTTCCGCTTCGTCTTTCGCACGTACAGACAGGCTCACTACGCGGTTCTTACGATCCACGCCAGTGAATTTCGCTTCAACTTCGTCGCCAACGCTCAGAACCAGAGTTGCGTCTTCAACGCGGTCACGGGATGCTTCAGAAGCACGCAGGTAACCTTCTACGCCGTCAGCCAGTTCTACGGTTGCGCCTTTAGCGTCAACTGCAGTGACTTTACCAACAACGATAGCGCCTTTCTTGTTCAGAGCAACGTAGTTGTTGAACGGATCTTCCGCCAGCTGTTTAACGCCCAGGGAGATACGCTCACGCTCTGCGTCAACCTGCAGAACAACTGCTGCGATTTCGTCGCCTTTTTTGTATTCACGAACTGCTTCTTCGCCTGCAACGTTCCAGGAGATGTCAGACAGGTGAACCAGGCCATCGATGCCGCCGTCCAGGCCGATGAAGATACCGAAGTCAGTGATAGACTTGATTTTACCTTCAACACGGTCGCCCTTGTTGTGGGTTTCCGCGAACTGCTGCCATGGGTTAGATTTGCACTGCTTCAGACCCAGGGAGATACGACGACGTTCTTCGTCGATATCCAGAACCATCACTTCCACTACGTCGCCAACGTTAACAACTTTGGACGGGTGGATGTTTTTGTTGGTCCAATCCATTTCGGAAACGTGAACCAGGCCTTCAACGCCTTCTTCGATTTCAACGAAGCAGCCGTAGTCGGTCAGGTTAGTCACGCGACCGGTCAGTTTGGTACCTTCCGGATAACGTTTAGCGATAGCTACCCACGGATCTTCGCCCAGCTGTTTCAGGCCCAGGGATACACGGGTACGCTCGCGGTCGAACTTCAGCACTTTAACAGTGATTTCGTCGCCAACGTTTACGATTTCGCTCGGATGCTTAACGCGTTTCCAGGCCATATCGGTGATGTGCAGCAGGCCGTCAACGCCGCCCAGATCAACGAATGCACCGTAGTCAGTGAGGTTCTTAACGATACCTTTGACTTCCATGCCTTCCTGCAGGTTTTCCAGCAGCTGATCGCGCTCTGCGCTGTTTTCGGATTCGATAACGGCACGACGAGAAACAACAACGTTGTTACGCTTCTGGTCCAGCTTGATGACTTTGAACTCAAGCTCTTTGCCTTCCAGGTGCAGCGTGTCGCGCACCGGACGAACGTCTACCAGGGAACCCGGCAGGAACGCACGAATACCGTTCAGCTCAACAGTGAAGCCACCTTTAACTTTGCCGTTGATAACACCGGTAACAGTTTCAGCGTCTTCGTAAGCTTTTTCCAGCGTGATCCAAGCTTCGTGACGTTTAGCTTTCTCACGGGACAGCAGAGTTTCACCGAAGCCGTCTTCTACTGCATCCAGAGCAACGTCAACTTCGTCACCAACCTGGATTTCCAGCTCGCCCTGGGCGTTTTTGAACTGCTCAGCCGGGATGGCGGACTCAGATTTCAGACCGGCGTCAACCAGTACTACGTCTTTGTCGATAGCAACAACAACACCACGAACGATGGAACCCGGGCGGGTTTCGATTTCTTTTAAGGATTCTTCAAACAGTTGAGCAAAAGATTCAGTCATGTTTAATCTTCAGGTTAATATTAACGTCCACCTGGCTCCGTGCCGGATGGGGTTGTTTCACATACCCGCTGACCATCCATTGCCGCGGGGGTACTGCTATAATTCGGAGGCTTCGGCGCGTTACCGGTTAAGGCTTACGCAACGGCCAATTTTTCGCGCGCATATTGTAGCGCTTTTTCAATCACTTGCTCAATGTTTAGTTCGGTTGAATCGAGAACTAATGCATCGGCAGCCGGGACAAGCGGCGCCACGGCGCGATTTCTATCGCGATCGTCACGCTCTTTTATCTCGGACAAAAGACGTTCAAAGTTAACATCAAAGCCCTTTTCCTGCAACTGCCGCATGCGGCGATGCGCTCGCTCATCGGCCGAGGCATCGAGGAAAATTTTCACCGGCGCGTCCGGGAAAACCACCGTGCCCATATCTCGCCCGTCGGCGATAAGCCCCGGCAGTTCACGAAAGGCGCGCTGGCGGCGCAGCAGCGCTTCGCGAACGCGAGGGAAAGCCGCCACCTTGGAGGCGGCGTTCGCGACCTCCTGGGTGCGAATTTCGCCGCTGACATCTTCCCCTTCCAGCACCACTTCCAGGTTGCCGTCAGTAGAAATAAAGCGCACGTCAAGATGGGCAGCCAGGGGCACCAGCGCCTCTTCGGACTCCACGTCAACATGATGATGCAGCGCCGCCAGCGCCAGAACGCGGTAGATCGCGCCTGAATCTAACAGATGCCAGCCCAGCGCTTCCGCCATTGCCTTGCACAACGTACCTTTACCCGCACCGCCAGGCCCATCAATGGTGATTACCGGAATATTCGCCGTCATCTTTTTCTCCTTCAGCAAGGCGCATGGAATATAAACGCCGCGCATTATACGCATCAATACGCCGGAAAGTGAGCATTGCTTGTAAATTACGGACTACAGGAAATGAAAAGCAGAAGTTTTGCGCAATTATAGCGGGCTGACAGGACATCAGCCCGCGGGATGACAAAGTTTTACTCAGGCGAGGGTACTGATCCGCGCCAGTTGCTCAAAATAGTCGGGGAACGTTTTCGCCGTACATTTGGGATCAAGGATAGTCACCGGCGTATCAGACAGCGCCACCAGCGAGAAGCACATCGCCATCCGGTGGTCGTTATAGGTGCCGATTTCAGCAAACTTCAGCGTCGCCGGCGGGGTGATGCGAATATAATCTTCACCCTCTTCCACCTCGGCGCCTACTTTACGCAGTTCTGTCGCCATGGCGAACAGACGGTCCGTCTCCTTGACCCGCCAGTTGTAGATATTGCGCAGCGTGGTAGTGCCTTGCGCGAACAGCGCGGCGGTGGCGATGGTCATCGCGGCGTCCGGAATATGGTTCATATCCATATCGATAGCCTTGAGCTCGCCACGGGTGCAGGCGATGAAATCGTCGCCCCAGGTGACGGTGGCGCCCATTTTTTCCAGTACGTCGGCGAAACGAATGTCGCCCTGTACGCTGCCGCGGCCAATACCGGTGACCTTCACCGTGCCGCCCTTAATGGCGCCAGCGGCGAGGAAATACGAGGCCGATGAAGCATCTCCTTCCACCAGGTAATCCCCCGGTGACTGATACTGTTGCTTGCCGCGCACTACAAAGCGCTGATAAGATTGGTTGTCCACCTCAACCCCGAAGGTTTTCATCAGGTGCAGGGTGATGTCGATATAGGGTTTCGACACCAGATCGCCCTTAATGGCGATTACGGTATCCTGCGGCGCCAGCGGCGCGGCCATCAGCAGCGCTGTCAGGAACTGGCTGGAGACGCTGCCGTCAACGTCGACGTTGCCCCCCTGGAACCCCCCGCGCAGGCGCAGCGGCGGATAATTTTCCTGCTCCAGATAGTCGATCTGAGCGCCGCCCTGACGCAGGGCATCTACCAGATGGCCAATCGGGCGCTCTTTCATTCGCGGCTCGCCGGTCAGCACGATATCGTTGCTGCCAAGGCACAGAGCTGCCGCCAGCGGGCGCATCGCGGTACCGGCGTTGCCGAGGAACAGCTCCAGCGCCGCTGCGGCATGCAGCGGGCCGCCGTTGCCGGTCACTTCACAGCGGGTACGGTCAGCAGACAGGGTGTATTGAACCCCCAGCGCACTCAGGGCATTCAGCATATGGCGCACATCGTCGCTGTCCAGCAGGTTGGTCAGCACCGTCGTGCCGCGGGCCAGGGCGGCCAGCAGCAGCGCGCGGTTGGAGACGCTTTTCGAACCAGGCAGGTTCACGGTGCCCTCTACGCGTGCGATGGGTTGTAACGTCAGGGATTCCATCAAACTTCACTCTCAAACAAACAGAATAAAAACCCCGCAGACAGGCCGCGGGGAGGAAGAAAGAAACGGGCGATTAACCGTGGCGGCGTTCGAAGTCCAGCATAAAGTCGGTTAACGCCTTCACGCCGTCCAGCGGCATCGCGTTGTAGATGGAGGCACGCATGCCGCCCACCACCCGGTGGCCCTTCAGCGCGTGCAGCCCGGCGGCAAACGACTCTTCAAGGAACAGTTTATCCAGCGCGCTGTCCGCCAGCTGGAACGGCACGTTCATGCGGGAGCGGTTGGCTTGCGCCACATCGTTACGATAGAAGCCGCTGTTATCGATCACGCCATACAGCAGTTCGGCTTTCTGCTGGTTGATCTTGTCCATCGCGGCGACGCCGCCCTGCTGTTTCAGCCACTTAAACACCAGACCGGCCAGATACCAGGCGAACGTCGGCGGCGTGTTAAACATCGAGTCATTCTCGCTTAACACGGTGTAGTCGAGGATTGACGGGCAGGCCACGCTGGCTTTACCCAGCAGATCTTCACGCACGATAACCAGCGTCAACCCTGCCGGGCCGATATTCTTCTGCGCGCCAGCGTAGATCACGCCGTAGCGGTTGACGTCAATTTCGCGAGACAAAATAGTGGAGGAGAAATCGGCGGTCACGATGACGTCGTCGCCGAAGTTCGGCGTATCGTCAATCGCGATACCGTCAATGGTTTCGTTCGGGCAGTAGTGCAGATACGCCGCGCCCGGCGTCAGCTGCCACTCGCTCATTGGCTTGACCGCGCGCTTGCCGTCGACGGTGATTTTCGCGTCGATGACGTTAGGCGTGCAGTATTTCTTCGCCTCTTTGACCGCGCTGGCCGCCCAGTAGCCGGCGTCCACATAGTCAGCGACGTTTTTATCGCCGAGGATGTTCAGCGGGATCCCGGCGAACTGGCCGCGGCCGCCGCCATGGCAGAACAACACTTTATAGTTGGAAGGGATGTTCAGCAGAGAACGGAAGTCCTGTTCTGCCTCTTCTGCCACCTGGATGAATTCCTTACCACGGTGACTGATTTCCATGACCGACGTACCCAGACCGTGCCAGTCGCACAGTTCCTGCTGAGCCAGTTTGAGTACTTCCGCCGGCAGCATTGCCGGGCCCGAACTGAAGTTATAGACCTGAGCCATTTCCCCTCACCACGTTGCTATGTTGTTTTGCCCGCGAACCGCCGCGGGCATAAGTTATTCCTGTGGCTATCGGTTTTATCATTCAGTGACACGGTCCGCAATGGCTAAAACTCGCCGACGGCAAAACGCGGCGGCCGTCACACAACAGAATCTATCGGCTTGACGTAATAAAACCGACATATTTGCTGTCAGGTGAGCCGTTTCGCCCGGCTGGCCTTCGACCATTCTGCATTTGCACAGCGGGGACATATTCGCTTTTCTCCCGCCTGCATCGCCATCACGATGCTGCAGCGTACGCAGGCGTAGATCCCTTCCTGAGGAATAGTGGTATAGCGCGTGGTGCAGTGCGTCGGGAGGATCGACAACCCGGCCCTCACCTCGTCATCGGGATAATAAAACACGCTGATCTGGCCGTTGGTTTCAAGGATCGCCAGCCGCACCTGGCCGAGCTGCTCGACGCTGTTGACCCGCAGCTCCATAAAAAATTCGAATTCGGTCATATTTTCCGCATGCAGTTTCTCCCAGGCCAGCTGCCCCTCCTCCACCACCACGATAGGTTTCCCCTCCAGCAGATCCTCCAGCTTTTCGCTATGTCCCATCAGCCACATGATGCCGCGATAAAGCAGCGCCAGCGTGACGAAGACCACCAGCACCGGCAACAGCGGGACATCGTCATAAAACGCCACGTCCCCCGCCGCCGAACCGAGGGTCAAAATAATCAGCACCTCAAACAGCGACATCTGCCGCACGCCGCGCCGTCCGGTAATTTTGAGGAAAATAAAGACCAGAACGAAGGTGTAGAGGCTGCGCAACGCCACCTCGCCGAGAAATTCCACCGGCACTTTATCGAGCGCCATCCGCTGCCAGTCAAAGGCTTTCATTATCATCTCCCTGAGCATTAAAAGATGTCTCTAAGCATAGCCAGATGATGGAGATAGCACCTGTCAGATAAAAGCCGTATCATTGCGCGCTTTCCGTACGACAAAAGTGATCGCCATGACCCAAACGTTTATTCCCGGCAAAGATGCCGCCCTGGAAGATTCCATCGCTCGCTTCCAGCAAAAATTGCTCGACCTCGGATTTGATATCGAAGAGGCCTCGTGGCTGAACCCAGTGCCGCACGTGTGGTCCGTTCACATTCGCGATAAGGAATGCGCGCTGTGCTTTACTAATGGTAAAGGCGCCACCAAAAAGGCAGCCCTCGCCTCCGCGCTGGGCGAATATTTCGAGCGCCTGTCCACCAACTATTTTTTCGCTGACTTCTGGTTAGGCGACACTATCGCTAATGGCCCGTTCGTTCACTACCCGAACGAAAAGTGGTTCCCGCTGACCGAAGACGACGAGGTCCCGGAAGGCCTGCTGGATGCTCGTCTGCGCGCGTTCTACGATCCTGACGATCAGCTGACGGCCAGCATGCTGGTGGATCTGCAATCCGGTAATGATGAGCGCGGAGTGTGCGGCCTGCCCTTTACCCGCCAGTCCGACGGCGAAACGGTCTATATTCCTATGAATATCGTCGGCAATCTGTATGTCTCCAACGGCATGTCCGCCGGCAACACCCGTAATGAAGCTCGCGTGCAGGGCCTGTCCGAAGTCTTTGAGCGCCACATCAAAAACCGCATTATCGCCGAAAGCATCAGCCTGCCGGAGATCCCGGCGGAGGTCATGGCGCGCTATCCGGGCGTCGTGGAGTCGATCGCCAAACTGGAAGCCGAAGGTTTCCCGATCTTTGCCTATGATGGCTCGCTGGGCGGCAAGTATCCGGTTATCTGCGTCGTGCTGTTTAACCCGGCAAACGGCACCTGCTTCGCCTCTTTCGGCGCCCACCCGGACTTCGGCGTGGCGCTGGAGCGTACGGTCACCGAACTGCTGCAGGGCCGTAGCCTGAAAGATCTCGACGTCTTCACGCCGCCGACCTTCGACGATGAAGAGGTCGCCGAGCACGCTAACCTTGAAACCCACTTTATCGACTCCAGCGGACTGATTTCCTGGGATATGTTCAAGCAGGATGCCGACTATCCGTTCGTTGACTGGAGCTTCTCCGGCACCACAGAAAAAGAGTTCGCCACCCTGATGGCCATCTTCAAGGCCGAAGATAAAGAAGTGTATATCGCCGATTACGAGCACCTGGGCGTTTACGCCTGCCGTATCATCGTCCCGGGGATGTCGGATATTTACCCAGCGGAAGATCTGTGGCTGGCGAACAACAGCATGGGCGCTCATCTGCGCGACACCATTCTGTCCCTGCCGGGCAGCGAGTGGGAAAAAGAAGATTACCTGGCGCTGATCGAGCAGATGGACGATGAGGGTCTGGATGATTTCACCCGCGTTCGCGAACTGCTGGGCCTCGCCACCGGCAAAGACAACGGCTGGTATACCCTGCGCGTCGGTGAGCTGAAAGCCATGCTGGCCCTGGCCGGCGGCGATCTGGAGCAGGCGCTGATCTGGACCGAGTGGACCATGGAATTCAACGCTTCGGTCTTCAGCGCCGAACGTGCTAACTACTATCGCTGCCTGCAGACCCTGCTGCTGCTGAGCCAGGAAGAGGAGCGTCAGCCGCTGCAATACCTGAACGCCTTCATCCGTATGTACGGCGCCGAGGCGGTCGAAGCCGCCAGCGCGGCGCTGAGCGGGGAAGCGCCGTTCTATGGCCTCCAGGCTGTCGACAGCGATCTGCAGGCCTTCCCGGCCCATCAGTCGCTACTGAAGGCTTATGAAAAACTGCAGCGGGCGAAGGCAGCGTTCTGGGCAAAATAAGCCCTAAGCGCGCCATCGTGGTTGCCAACAACGGAGCCCAATGTGGCTCCGTTGATTTCACCTGACGAGGTGGCCACTATAGTTTGTAGTTGTAAAGTTAATTAATAGTAAATAACGCGCATATAACATTTACCATTCGTTAATTTTAAATAAAATACTCCATATTAATTAACTCAAGAAATGGCGTGAAAACGAAAAAATTCAACATAATTTATAAATTTTAAAATTTATTTTCCTCATAATATTCAACCACTTAATTCAATAAATCACAAAAACCACACACTAAAAAGGCATATAGTTCCGGTGAGATATGATCTATATCAATTTCCCTTCTATAATGCTTTGTTAGTATCTCACCGCCAACTTATATAAAGAGAGAGTTAGTGTGAAAGCTGACAACCCTTTTGATCTTTTGCTCCCTGCCGCGATGGCGAAAGTCGCCGAAGAAGCAGGTGTCTATAAAGCAACGAAGCATCCGATGAAGACCTTTTATCTGGCGATCACCGCTGGCGTTTTCATCTCCATCGCTTTCGTATTCTATATCACCGCGACCACCGGCACTGCCGCAATGCCTTATGGGATTGCCAAGTTTATCGGTGGGGTCTGTTTTTCCCTGGGTCTGATTCTGTGCGTTATCTGCGGCGCTGACCTCTTTACCTCTACGGTATTGATCGTGGTGGCGAAAGCCAGCGGTCGAATTACCTGGGGGCAACTGGCAAAAAACTGGCTCAACGTCTATTTTGGTAACCTGGTGGGCGCACTGCTGTTTGTGCTGCTGATGTGGTTATCAGGCGAATATATGACTGCCAACGGCGGTTGGGGGCTTAATGTCCTGCAGACCGCTGACCACAAAATGCACCATACTTTTGTGGAGGCCGTGAGCCTGGGTATCCTCGCTAACCTGATGGTTTGTCTCGCCGTATGGATGAGCTATTCCGGTCGTAGCCTGATGGATAAAGCGATGATCATGGTCCTGCCGGTAGCGATGTTCGTTGCCAGCGGCTTTGAGCACAGCATCGCCAACATGTTTATGATCCCGATGGGTATCGTAATCCGCAACTTTGCAAGCCCGGAATTCTGGACCGCAATCGGTTCGACTCCGGAAAGTTTCTCTCACTTGACCGTTATGAACTTCATCACTGATAACCTGATTCCGGTAACTATCGGGAACATTATCGGCGGGGGTCTGCTGGTCGGGTTGACATACTGGGTCATTTACCTGCGTGGCAACGACCATCACTAAGGGTTGTTTCAGGCAGTAAATAAAAAATCCACTTAAGAAGGTAGGTGTTACATGTCCGAGCTTAATGAAAAGTTAGCCACAGCCTGGGAAGGTTTTGCGAAAGGTGACTGGCAGAATGAAGTCAACGTCCGTGACTTTATTCAGAAAAACTACACCCCATATGAAGGCGACGAATCCTTCCTGGCTGGCGCGACTGAAGCGACCACCAAGCTGTGGGACACCGTAATGGAAGGTGTAAAACAGGAAAACCGCACTCACGCGCCTGTTGATTTTGACACTGCCCTGGCTTCCACCATCACCTCTCACGACGCAGGCTATATCGAGAAAGGTCTGGAAAAAATCGTTGGTCTGCAGACCGAAGCGCCGCTGAAACGTGCGATCATCCCGTTTGGTGGTATTAAAATGGTTGAAGGTTCCTGCAAAGCGTACAATCGCGAACTGGACCCGATGCTGAAAAAAATCTTCACCGAGTACCGTAAAACTCACAACCAGGGCGTTTTCGACGTCTATACTCCGGACATCCTGCGCTGCCGTAAATCCGGCGTACTGACCGGTCTGCCGGATGCTTACGGCCGTGGTCGTATCATCGGTGACTACCGTCGCGTTGCGCTGTACGGTATCGACTTCCTGATGAAAGACAAATTCGCCCAGTTCAACTCTCTGCAAGCGAAACTGGAAAGCGGCGAAGATCTGGAAGCGACCATCCGTCTGCGTGAAGAAATTGCTGAACAGCACCGTGCGCTGGGCCAGATCAAAGAGATGGCGGCTAAATATGGCTACGACATCTCCGGTCCGGCAACCACCGCTCAGGAAGCTATCCAGTGGACCTACTTCGGTTACCTGGCTGCCGTGAAATCTCAGAACGGCGCGGCAATGTCCTTCGGTCGTACCTCCAGCTTCCTGGATATCTACATCGAACGTGACCTGCAGGCGGGTAAAATCACCGAGCAAGACGCGCAGGAAATGGTTGACCACCTGGTCATGAAACTGCGTATGGTTCGCTTCCTGCGTACCCCGGAATACGATGAACTGTTCTCCGGCGACCCGATTTGGGCAACGGAATCCATCGGCGGTATGGGCGTTGACGGCCGTACTCTGGTGACCAAAAACAGCTTCCGCTTCCTGAACACCCTGTACACCATGGGGCCGTCTCCGGAGCCGAACATCACTATCCTGTGGTCTGAAAAACTGCCGCTGAGCTTCAAGAAATTCGCGGCTAAAGTGTCCATCGATACCTCTTCTCTGCAGTATGAGAACGATGACCTGATGCGTCCGGACTTCAATAACGACGACTACGCTATCGCATGCTGCGTAAGCCCGATGGTTGTTGGTAAGCAAATGCAGTTCTTCGGTGCTCGCGCCAACCTCGCGAAAACCATGCTGTACGCTATCAACGGCGGCGTGGATGAAAAACTGAAAATGCAGGTGGGTCCGAAATCTGAACCGATCAAAGGCGACGTCCTGAACTTCGACGAAGTCATGGAGCGCATGGATCACTTCATGGACTGGCTGGCTAAACAGTACGTCACTGCGCTGAACATCATCCACTACATGCACGACAAGTACAGCTACGAAGCCTCTCTGATGGCGCTGCACGACCGTGACGTTATCCGCACCATGGCGTGTGGTATCGCGGGTCTGTCCGTTGCTGCTGACTCCCTGTCTGCTATCAAATATGCGAAAGTTAAACCGATTCGTGACGAAGACGGTCTGGCTGTTGACTTCGAAATCGAAGGCGAATATCCGCAGTTTGGTAACAACGATGCTCGCGTCGATGACATGGCCGTTGACCTGGTTGAACGTTTCATGAAGAAAATTCAGAAACTGCACACCTACCGCAACGCGATCCCGACTCAGTCTGTTCTGACCATCACCTCTAACGTGGTATATGGTAAGAAAACCGGTAACACCCCAGACGGTCGTCGCGCTGGCGCGCCGTTCGGACCAGGTGCTAACCCGATGCACGGTCGTGACCAGAAAGGCGCTGTTGCCTCTCTGACCTCCGTAGCGAAACTGCCGTTTGCTTACGCGAAAGATGGTATCTCTTACACCTTCTCTATCGTACCGAACGCACTGGGTAAAGATGACGAAGTTCGTAAGACCAACCTGGCGGGTCTGATGGATGGTTACTTCCACCACGAAGCGTCCATCGAAGGTGGTCAGCACCTGAACGTGAACGTGATGAACCGCGAAATGCTGCTCGACGCGATGGAAAACCCGGAAAAATATCCGCAGCTGACCATCCGCGTATCTGGCTACGCTGTACGTTTTAACTCCCTGACTAAAGAACAGCAGCAGGACGTTATTACCCGTACCTTCACTCAGACCATGTAATTCCCTGTCTGACTGAAAAAGCGTACAATAAAGGCCCCACATCAGTGGGGCCTTTTTAACAAGCAATCCCCGCCCTAGCCTGCTTTGCCAGTTATCTATACTTTGGGTATCTGTCAAAACAGACTCGACACAGCCGCTGAGCTGTGCACCAACACGGCCCCGGATGGGCCACATCTGGAGAAAACACCGCAATGTCAGTTATTGGTCGCATTCACTCCTTTGAATCCTGTGGCACCGTTGATGGCCCGGGCATCCGCTTTATTACCTTTTTCCAGGGCTGCCTGATGCGTTGCCTGTACTGCCATAACCGTGATACATGGGATACCCACGGCGGCAAAGAAATCACCGTTGAAGAGCTCATGAAAGAGGTGGTGACCTACCGTCACTTTATGAATGCTTCCGGCGGTGGCGTCACCGCATCGGGCGGTGAGGCGATCCTGCAGGCGGAGTTTGTTCGCGACTGGTTCCGCGCCTGTAAGAAAGAAGGTATTCATACCTGTCTCGATACCAACGGCTTTGTCCGTCGCTACGATCCGGTTATCGACGAACTGCTGGAGGTAACAGACCTGGTGATGCTGGATCTCAAGCAGATGAATGATGAGATTCACCAGAACCTGGTCGGCGTCTCTAACCATCGTACGCTGGAATTCGCCCAGTATCTGGCGAAGAAGAATATCAATGTCTGGATCCGCTACGTGGTGGTTCCGGGCTGGTCAGACGATGATGACTCCGCGCACCGCCTGGGTGAATTTACCCGCGATATGGGCAATGTCGAAAAAATCGAGCTGCTGCCATACCATGAGCTGGGCAAACACAAATGGGTAGCGATGGGCGAAGAATACAAGCTGGACGGCGTCCATCCGCCGAAGAAAGAGACCATGGAGCGGGTAAAAGGCATCCTTGAGCAGTATGGTCATAAAGTGATGTACTAATCCCACCCGGGCCGGTGAAGCACCTATGCCGGCCTGCAACGGCGTGGGAAGCCGTGTCCGTCCAGCCGCTGCATTCTCATGCAAAGCGGCAGGTTGGCTGTGCAGCAGCAAGCTTAGGTAATTGAAGCGGATGACGCGCAGCATACGCTGCGCGTTACAGGATCAGGCATGCGCCACCGGCGTTGGATGATGCCCGGCTTTGCGCAGCAGGGTCAGCAGATAGATAAACGACACGCTGGCGATCATGATAAACAGCAGGTTATCCGAGAAGTTCTGCATCAGCATCGCCGTCAGCGTCGGGCCCAGCAGGCTGCCGATGGTATAGCTCATCAGCAGCGCCTGGTTCATCGCCACCAGCTGATGGTGCTCCACTTTCTCACAGGCCCAGGCCATCGCCACCGGATACAGCGTGAAACCGGATGCCCCAAGCACAAACAGCGCCGGCGCCATCGCCGCCTGGCTGAGCATCGCCATACATCCCAGAATCACCACAAAAACCTGCACCCGCAGCACCAGCAGGCGACCGTAGCGGTCTGCCAGCCGCCCTACCGGCCACTGGCCGAGGATCCCGGCGCTAACCATCACCGCCATCCAGAAGCCAATGCCGGCGTCGCTGACGCCCTGATGGTTCAGCCACAGCGGCATCAGACCATACAGCGAGCCGAGGACAATCCCTGAGATAATGCAGCCATTGACCCCATGGCGCGCCTGGCGCAGCTTAAGCATCGGCCAGATCCGTACCGTTTCATGCGGCTCTTCGGCCTGCCCCATAATGCGGGTAAACAGCAGCGGCAGGATCGCCGCCAGCGCCAGGCCCGTCACCCACGGCAGGACGCTCATTAAATCAGTGGGTAGTTTACTGACCATCAGTTGGCCGAGTACGGTACCAACGTAATAAACCATCATGTACGCCGCCAGCAGACGACCGCGGCTGCGAGAAGTGCCGCTGCAGACCAGCGCACTTTCCACTACCACCCAAATCATCGCGCAGCCTACGCCGGCGATAAACCGCCAGCTCAGCCACGTCCAGAAGCCCACGGTGATCCCCAGCCCTACGCAGCCGACGGCGAAGATTAACGACGCGAGATAATAGCTGCGGTTAAACCCCAGGCGCTTGATCACCCAGCCGGCAAGCAACGTACCGGCCAGGTTGCCGGTAAAATAAGATGACCCCACCATGCCGACCTGCCAGGTTGGCATATTTTCATGGGCGAGCCACAGCGGGACGAGCGTATTCAGCACCGCTATCGCCAGGGTCAGTAAAAGCAGGCCACAGAGCAGCATTTGCACTGGCCGGGTGTAGATGGTCATGGGTAAAAACCGTGAGGAATGTTCAGATCGCGAGCGCATCATGCCACCGCTAAAAACATTGTCAATCCACCTGAAATCAGGCCTGACGCGGTTTTGCAGGGCACGATAGAAGTTTTTTATCCACAGAAGGGGGAAAGGTGAGGCAACAAATAATACGCTATTGTTTTTCTTAATTTATTAATAAATCCCGGCGTTAATTTCAGTCGAAAAATTTCATCTATCAACAGCACGTTTTCATCATGCCGGCACGCCTGCGCCGGCATGATGACGCTGATTAACTGGCGATAGCCATCCCGACGGTCATATGCAGACCATAGAATACGCCGCGGCCAATCATCTCTCCCGCCAGCACCAGAACAAACGCCAGGCCGAGCAGCGAGAGCGCCGGCTTGCGGCCGCGAATCTGCGGCACGCACCAGCAGGCCAGGGCCAGCGCTAGCAGCACCACGCGCCAGGCCATAAGCAGCCCATAATCCGGCACCAGGGCGGAGGCCTGCTGAATTGAGCTGCGGATGGTGGCAAGTTCACTCCCCTGCATCAGGACCACCATAATACTGACCAGCAGCGCCAGCAAAGTGACCACCGGCAGCAGGCGCATCGCCCAACCGTCGACGCCTGCGACGCGCAGCAGCAGGTAGCCCAGCAGCGGGCCGCCGATAAACAGCGTCAGGAAGAAGCTCAGCGGCGTCCAGACGGTATACCAGGTCGGCACCGTGTCGATGGTGTTATAGACCCGCACCATCATCCAGACGAAGATCACCCCCAGCGCCATGGTCACTACCAGCCACAGGCTACGCAGTCCGGCAGGCAGCTTTTTGCACACGGCCAGCAGCCAGCCAATCCCGCCAATGGCGAAGAAGATCGCCCCGCTGGCTATCTCATTACTCAGCGACGAGGCCCCCACGCGATTGAGCGAGTTAAAGGCCCGCAGCGGCGAACCGAGGTGCATTGTCGAGGCGATAAACCCGATCCCCATCAATACCCACAGGCCGAACATGCTGCCCACCACGCGCTGCTCCTGCTCACGGGGAAGCTTACCCGTCATCAGCGTCAGCGCCAGGACGATGAAGCCGCCCGCGACGCACTGGCCGAAGACCGTAAAGATCATCAGCGGCCATTCATGCCATCCGTTTCCCATCTCACACCTCCTTCGGGTTCGCCAGGTAACCGGTGGTATCGCCACACGGCCGGGCATTGGCGTTAGGTTTGATCACGATGCTCGGCCGGGTAAAGTGCGCCGAAGGCAGCGGCGCCACCGCCGCCAGCTGGCCGTGCTTAGCGCGCAGTTCGGCAATCGGCCCGAAATCCAGCGCCCGCAGCGGGCAGGACTCGACGCAGATCGGCTTTTTCCCTTCGGCGACGCGCTCGTGGCAGCCGTCGCACTTAGTCATATGGCCTTTATCGGCGTTATACTGCGGCGCGCCGTACGGACAGGCCATATGGCAGTAACGGCAGCCAATGCAGACCTCTTCGTTGACCACCACAAAACCGTCTTCGCGCTTGTGCATCGCACCGCTCGGGCAGACCTTGGTGCAGGCCGGATCTTCGCAATGGTTACAGGCGATGGAGAGGTAATAGGCGAACACGTTCTGATTCCAGACGCCGTTATCCTCCTGCCAGTCGCCGCCGGCATATTCATAGATGCGGCGGAAGCTGACCTCCGGGGTCAGATTTTTGTAGTCCTTACAGGCCAGTTCGCAGGTCTTGCAACCGGTGCAACGGGCGGAATCAATAAAAAATCCATACTGAGTTGTCATCGGTTACTCCTTACAGCTTCTCAACCTGGACGAGGTTGGTATGCGACGGGTTTCCCTTCGCCAGTGGCGAGGGGCGCTGGGTGGTCAGCACGTTGATGCTGCCCGCCTGATCCACACGCGAGGCGTCCGGGTTATACCATGCCCCTTCCCCCAGCGCGACCACGCCGGGCATCATGCGTGGGGTCACCTTCGCTTCGATATGCACTTCCCCACGGTCGTTGAAGATGCGAATGCGATCGCCGTTGGCAATGCCGCGCTGGCGGGCATCGATCGGGTTAATCCACATCTCCTGCCGACAGGCGGCTTTCAGTACATCAACGTTGCCGTAGGTTGAGTGAACGCGTGATTTATAGTGAAAACCGGTCAGTTGTAGCGGGTATTTTGCCGTCAGCGGATCGTTGTAGTTTTCGAAGCCCGGGGTGTATATCGGCAGCGGATCGATAACATCCCCTTCCGGCAGCTCCCAGGTGGCGGCGATTTTCGCCAGATCCTGCGAGTAAATTTCGATCTTGCCCGAAGGCGTGGTCAGCGGATTAGCCTGCGGATCCTCACGGAAGGCTTTGTAGGCCACATGATGACCTTGCGGATCGCGCTGCTTATAGATGCCCTGCTGACGGAAGGTGTCGAAATCCGGCAGGTCGGGAATCGCTTTGCGCGACTGCTCATACAGATAGCGCATCCAGCCTTCCTGGGTACGGCCTTCGGTAAATTTCTCCTCGACGCCAAGGCGCTTCGCCAGCTCGCTGGTCATCTCATAGATGGTTTTACATTCGAAACGCGGCTTAATGGCCTGGTCGGCAAAGATGACGTAGGACATGTTGCCGCAGGAGGCATCCAGCGCGAAATCCATCTGCTCAGAGGCGGTGCAGTCCGGCAGCAGAATATCGGCGTATTTCGCTGACGAGGTCATATGACAGTCGATGACCACAATCATCTCGCACTTCTTATCGTCCTGCAGGATTTCGTGGGTGCGGTTGATCTCAGAGTGCTGGTTGATCAGGCAGTTGCCCGCATAATTCCAGATCATTTTGATCGGCACATCGAGCTTATCTTTGCCACGCACCCCATCGCGCAGGGCGGTCATTTCAGGGCCGCGCTCAATCGCATCGGTCCACATAAACATCGAGATGCTGGTCTGAACCGGATTCTCCAGCGTCGGCATACGTTCAAACGGCAGGCTGTAGGAGCCCTCGCGCGCACCGCTATTGCCGCCGTTGATCCCGACGTTACCGGTCAGAATGGCGAGCATCGCGATAGCCCGGGTGGCGATTTCGCCGTTGGCATGACGCTGCGGCCCCCAGCCCTGGCTGATATAGGCCGGTTTAGCGGTGGCAATTTCCCGCGCCAGTTTAACAATGCGTTCGCGCGGAATACCGGTAATGGTCGAGGCCCACTCCGGCGTTTTGGCGATACCGTCAGTGCCCTCGCCAAGAATGTAAGCTTTGTAATGACCATTGGCTGGCGCACCGGCGGGCAGCGTTTTCTCGTCGTATCCCACGCAGTATTTATCGAGGAACGGCTGATCGACCAGATTCTCGGTGATCATCACCCACGCCAGACCCGATACCAGCGCCGCATCGGTGCCGGGGCGAATCGGGATCCATTCATCTTCGCGTCCGGCGCCGGTGTCGGTATAGCGCGGATCGATAATGATCATCCTGGCATTGGATTTCTGGCGCGCCTGCTCAAGATAGTAGGTCACCCCGCCGCCGCTCATCCGCGTTTCCCCGGGGTTGTTGCCGAACAGCACTACCAGCTGGCTGTTTTCAATATCCGACGGGCTGTTGCCATCTGCCCAACCGCCGTAGGTGTAATTCAACCCGGCAGCAATCTGCGCGGATGAATAGTCGCCGTAATGATTGAGATACCCGCCGCAGCAGTTCATCAGACGGGCAATCAGGGTTTTCCCCGGCGGCCAGGAGCGGGTCAGCGTGCCACCCAGCGTGCCGGTGCCGTAGTTCAGATAGATGGACTCATTGCCGTAATCTTTAATCAGCCGCTGCGTCGTGCTGGCGATGATATCGAATGCCTCTTCCCAGCTGATTTTCTCGAATTTACCCTCACCGCGTTTACCTACGCGCTTCATGGGATATTTCAGCCGATCGGGGTTATAAACCCGGCGGCGCATAGAACGTCCGCGCAGGCAGGCGCGCACCTGATGCAGGCCGTCATAGTTATCGTCAGCAGTATTATCGGTTTCAACGTATTTAATCGCGCCATCCACCACGTGCATGCGCAGCGGGCAGCGGCTACCGCAGTTGACGGTGCAGGCGCTCCAGACCACCTTCTCACTGGCCGGGGCTGGCGTGTCGGCGGCATGGGCCATACGGGTAAAGGGTAATGTTAGTGCGTTGCTGGCCAGCGCCAGGCCGCCTATTGCCGTGGTTTTCATCAGACCACGGCGGCTTACCTCAGCAGCCAGTAAAGCATCGGGGGCTTTAATTTTCATGGATACTCGCTTTGGTTGCTCACAATAAACTGATAAGCGCTATATAGTCATATATATAATGCTTTGAAATATTATTGGTTTTTTATGCTGATTTAATCCAAAGGGAGTATCACTGCATTCGCGGAAGGGATTATTGCCCGGTATCAATAAGGGTGTAAAAAAGCGCCCGCAGGCGCTTTTAAGGGAGAAGGTAAAAATTAACCGATATATTCGAGGCCGCGCATATACGGGCGCAGGATTTCCGGGATCTCGATACGGCCATCGGCCTGCTGATAGTTTTCCATCAGCGCCACCAGCGTACGACCAACCGCCAGGCCAGAACCATTCAGGGTATGAACGAGACGGGTCTTCTTGTCGGACTTGCTGCGGCAGCGAGCCTGCATACGACGCGCCTGGAAATCCCAGACGTTAGAGCAGGAAGAGATCTCACGGTAGGTGTTCTGCGCCGGGACCCACACTTCGAGGTCATAGGTTTTGCAGGCGCTGAAGCCCATATCGCCGGTGCACAGCGCGACCTTACGGTACGGCAGGCCCAGCAGCTGCAGCACTTTCTCGGCGTGGCCGGTCATCTCTTCCAGCGCCGCCATGGAGTCTTCCGGACGGACAATCTGCACCATCTCAACTTTATCGAACTGGTGCATACGGATCAGACCGCGGGTGTCGCGACCATAAGAACCCGCTTCGGAACGGAAGCACGGCGTATGGGCGGTCATTTTGATCGGCAGATCGTCTTCATCGATAATTTCATCACGCACCAGGTTGGTCAGCGGCACTTCCGCCGTCGGGATCAGCGCGTAGTTGCTGCTGTCAGCCTCTTCTTCCAGCGGACGAGTATGGAACAGGTCGCCGGCGAATTTCGGCAGCTGGCCGGTGCCATACAGGGTGTCCTGGTTTACCAGGTACGGGACATAGTTTTCGCTATAGCCATGCTGTTCAGTGTGCAGATCCAGCATGAACTGCGCCAAAGCGCGGTGCAGACGGGCCAGCTGGCCTTTCATCACCACGAAGCGCGAACCGGTGAGCTTAACGGCGGCGGCAAAATCCAGCCCGCCGTGCATTTCACCCAGCGTCACGTGATCGCGCACGTCAAAATCGAACTGGCGCGGCGTGCCCCAGCGGCTGACTTCAACGTTGTCGTTTTCGTCACGGCCAACCGGCACGTCATCGTGAGGAATATTCGGGATCGCCAGCGCGATATCGCGGATTTCCGCCAGCAGCGCTTCAAGCTCGGATTTTGCGGCATCCAGCTGTTCGCCGAGTTTGTTCACTTCCAGGCGTAATGGCTCGATGTCTTCCCCGCGCGCTTTCGCCTGGCCAATGGATTTCGATCGGGAGTTGCGCTCCGCCTGCAGGTTTTCCGTTTGCACCTGCAGAACTTTACGACGCTCTTCAAGCGCGCGAAGTTTATCTACATCCAGCTTAAAGCCCCGGCGTGCCAGTTTTTCTGCGACTGCGTCTGGCTCGGTACGCAGCAGATTGGGATCGAGCATGCTTATCCTGTGCTTATCGAATTAAAAAAAGAAAAGTGGCCGCAGGCTACGGCCACGGAAATAGTGTAATAACCTTACCGCAACGCCTCAATTAGCGGTAGCGTTTTATCGGGCTATTTTGATCCTGTTCAGCAAGCCAGGCGAGCTTTTCGCCAATTTTGCCCTCAAGCCCCCGGTTTGTCGGGTGATAATAGCGCGTTTGCGCCATTTCCTGCGGGAAGTACTGCTCGCCGGCGGCGTAGGCGTTAGGTTCGTCATGAGCGTAGCGATACTCCTGTCCGTAGCCCATCTCTTTCATCAGCTTCGTCGGCGCATTGCGCAGATGCACCGGAACGTCATAGTCCGGACGGTCTCGCGCATCGGCCAGCGCCGCTTTAAAGGCGGTGTAGACCGCATTGCTCTTCGGCGCGCAGGCCAGATAGACAATAGCCTGGGCTATCGCCCGTTCGCCTTCCGCCGGCCCGACGCGGGTGAAGCAGTCCCACGCCGATATGGCCACCTGCATCGCCCGCGGGTCGGCGTTGCCGACGTCTTCCGAGGCAATCGCCAGACAACGGCGGGCAACATACAGCGGATCGCCCCCGGCGGTGATGATCCGCGCGTACCAGTAAAGCGCCGCGTCCGGCGCGCTACCGCGCACCGACTTATGCAGGGCGGAAATCAAATCGTAGAAACGGTCGCCTTTATTATCAAAGCGCGCGCTGCGCTCGCCGGCGATCTCGGTCAGCAGTTCAGCCTTCAGCACCCGCTTGCCCGCATCATCGCTCTCGGCCATATCGGCCATCATTTCCAGGGTATTCAGCGCCCGCCGCGCGTCGCCGTTTACCAGTTCGGCGATGGCCCTGCGGGTCTCATCCGGCAAAACGATATCCTGGCCGCCGTAGCCGCGGGTTTTATCGTTCATCGCCTGGTCAAGCACCCGCTCGATATCGTCGGTAGTGAGCGATTTCAGTAAATAGACGCGGGCGCGGGAGAGCAGCGCTGAGTTAAGCTCAAAGGAAGGGTTTTCGGTGGTCGCGCCAATAAAAGTGATAGTGCCATCTTCAATATGCGGCAGAAAGGCATCCTGCTGGCTTTTATTGAAGCGATGCACTTCGTCAACAAACAGAATCGTTCGTCGGCCGGCGTTGCGATTCTGCCGCGCGCGCTCAATGGCCTCGCGGATCTCTTTCACCCCGGAGGTCACCGCCGAGATCCTTTCGACATCGGCGCTGGCATAACGGGCGATAACTTCCGCCAGGGTAGTCTTGCCGGTACCCGGCGGCCCCCAGAGGATCATCGAATGCAGGTGCCCGGCTTCGATCGCCCGCGGCAGGGGTTTGCCCGGCGCCAGCAGGTGCTGCTGGCCAATATACTGCGCTAAATTTTCTGGCCGCATGCGAGCGGCCAGAGGTTGAAACGCGTTGTCGGAAAAATCGAGCGACAGATTGCTCACTTTCGCCTCTACTTACGTTGATCGTCCACCGTCACCCCTTTCGGCGGCGTAAAGGTGAACTTAGATGCGTCGACGGCGCCGTTCTGCTGCGATTTCAGCTGATAGCTGCTGCGCTGATCGTCCTGCTCGACGGCGCTGAACTGATGGATGGTGCCGTCCCGACCGACGTTGATCGTGAACTGCTTCAGGTTGCCGCTGCCGCTTTTCGGCGTCAGCACAAAATCATCGCCGTTTTGTTTGATATTGTACTGCTGCCAGTCGCTGGACTGGTTGCGGGCAATCAGCATAAACGGCGTGTTGCTGGTGGCGTCTTTCAGCCAGGTCGCCGTGGCCTGCTCGACGAACGGGTTATAGAACCACAGGGTTTTACCATCCGAAACGAGGACGCTCTCATCCGGCTGGGTCATATGCCAGTTAAACAGATTCGGGCGTTTTACCCACAGGTCGCCCTGTCCGTCCTGCACGGCGTTGCCGCTGCCGTCGGTGACTTTTTGCGTGAAGCTGGCATGGAAGCTGCTCACTTTATCAAGACGGCTTTTTAAGTCACTGGCCGCATCTGCCCAGACCTGGCTGACGACCATACCAGACAGTAATGCACAGGTGATTGCGAGTTTTTTCATTGTTCTTCCTTAATGTGCGTCACTCCCGACGCGGGAGCCTCTTCTGCCCCTAATGTAGGACCGCCGACGGCGGCGGGACAGAAGAATTGGCTGATTTTGCGCTTATTTACCCAACTTTGCACTCATTCAAAGGGCGGCGGCGCCAGTACTTCGCGGTTACCGTTATGGCCCTGCTCGCTGACAATGCCCTGCGCTTCCATCTGTTCGATGATACGCGCGGCACGGTTATAGCCAATGCGGAACTGGCGCTGCACCCCGGAAATCGACGCTTTACGCTTCTCGGTCACAAAGCTGACCGCCTGATCGAACAGTGGATCCAGCTCTTCACCGCCGTCGAAACCGCCGCCGCCGCCTTCGCTTTCGCTGTCGGAGGTAATGCCGTCAACATACTGCGGACGACCGCGGGCTTTCCAGTCCTGAACCACAGCGTGGACTTCCTGGTCGCGAACAAACGCCCCATGGACGCGCACCGGCGTGGTGGAGTTCGGCCCGGAGTAGAGCATATCCCCCATCCCCAGCAGCGATTCCGCACCGCCCTGATCGAGAATGGTACGCGAGTCAATTTTACTCGACACGGTAAAGGCGATACGCGTCGGAATGTTGGCCTTAATCAGACCGGTAATGACATCCACCGACGGACGCTGCGTCGCCAGCACCAGGTGGATCCCCGCCGCACGCGCTTTCTGCGCCAGGCGAGCGATCAGCTCTTCCACCTTCTTACCGACGGTCATCATCAGGTCGGCGAATTCGTCCACCAGCACCACTATGTACGGTAGCTTTTCCAGTACCGGGTGCACGGCGTCCATACTGTCGCCTGGCTTCCAGTATGGATCCGGGATCGGACGGCCCATGCGTGCCGCTTCAGCAATCTTCTCGTTATAGCCCGCCAGATTACGTACGCCCAGCGCCGACATTAGCTTGTAGCGACGCTCCATCTCGTTGACGCTCCAGCGCAGCGCATTGGCGGCGTCTTTCATGTCGGTGACCACTTCCGTCAGCAGATGCGGAATACCTTCGTAGACCGACAGCTCGAGCATTTTCGGGTCGATCATAATGAAACGCACATCTTCCGGCTGCGCTTTGTAGAGCATGCTGAGGATCATGGCGTTGACGCCGACTGACTTACCGGAACCGGTGGTACCGGCCACCAGCAGGTGCGGCATTTTCGCCAGATCGGCCACCACCGGATCGCCGGCGATGTCTTTACCCAGCACCACGGTCAGCGGCGACGGGTTATCACGGAACTTGCTGTTGTCGAGCACTTCACGCAGGTAGACGGTCTGGCGCTTTTTATTCGGCAGCTCAAGCCCGACATACGGTTTACCCGGGATCACTTCCACCACGCGCACGGCGACCGTGGACAGCGAACGCGCCAGATCCCGTGACAGGTTAGAGATTCGCGCCGCTTTGACGCCAGGCGCCAGATTCAGTTCGAAGCGGGTGATCACCGGCCCCGGCGAGTAGTTCACCACATCCGCTTTAATGCGGAAATCGGCGAGTCGCGCTTCCACCAGTCGTGCCATCTGCTCAAGAGCAAAGGTATCGACCGGCTCGACTTCACTGGGCGGCGGCGTGAGCAGATCCAGCGACGGCAGCGGCGTTGTCGGCTTTTGCAGCGGTCGACTATCGCCATTGCGCATCAGCAGCGGGTGGATCAGGCTCTCCTGCGGCGCAGGCGCGGCAGGCTGGTGCCCCTGTGGGGCAACCGGCTGTTGCTGCTGCACGGGCTGCGGCGCAGTCTGGTAAGGCTGCTGCGGCACTGGCTGAGGGTGTACCGGCTGGTGCTGCGCAGGTTGATAACCCTGCTGCGGAGCGGCGGCTGGTTGTTGATAGTGCTGGGCTGGCTGCTGCGGCTGTACTTCCGGTGTCGGCGTAAACAGCGGCTCGCTCGGACCCTCATTGACCAGCGTTTTCATCGGCGAGAATTCATAATCCGCCGGCGAGAACGGATTAGCGCCCGGCGGCTGCTCGGAGGCGTAGCGCTGCTGCTGGGTGGCGGCAAACTGGCGCGCCAGCTCCGCTTCCGCCGCGGCATCGGCGTCATCGTCATCAGTCGCGTTATCGTCTTCCCAGCGATGGCCATAGCGCTGCTGTTGAGTGGCGGCGAACTGGCGAGCCAGCTCATCCTGCTCCATAGCATCCGCTTCCTCATCCGAGAGCAGCTCATCATCATAATGGGGGTCGCGCTCGGCCTGCCGCGCGCGCTGTTCAGCTTCCCGCTGCGACGGTAGCTTGATGCCGTAGGAGGCCAGTTCCCGACGCGTCGGGACGCGAACGCGATTTGGCCGCGGTAGTTTTGGACCAATGCCCTCTTTCACCTGGACCCGCGGTCCGCTGGAGGCCGGGCTGAACAATGGCGCTGTCGCTGCGGCCGCGGCGGTCGCCGTCTTCGCAGCGGCTGCGCCGCCGCTGGCAGCCGTTGCCTGATGCACTCCTGCCGCCACCGCAGAAACTACGGTTGACTCCACGGGCGGTTTGGACGGCGAGGCGGGCGGCGTCAGCGGTTTGGTGGCGATCGGACTTTCCGGCTCCGGAATAGGCTGATACCAGGAAGCCAGCAGCTCGCGTTCGCGCGCCCGCTTCTCTTCCACTTCCTCGAAATAATAGAGCGGCGGACGTTTCACTTCTTCCTGCACGACCTCAGGCTCTGGCTGCGCGGCAGGTACCGGCGCGGGCTCAGGCTGATACGCCTGCGGCGCAGGCTGACCGGCATGCGGATCGTAAGCCGGCTGCTGATAGGGTGCAGGCTCGGGTTGATAGCCCTGCGGCGCAGGCTGAGCAACATGTGGATCGTAAACCGGCTGCTGATACGGCGCCGGCTCTGGCTGATACCCCTGCGGCGCAGGCTG
>NZ_JBEAFX010000033.1:0-123900 GCF_040062325.1 Klebsiella sp. GG_Kp175
CGCTTGACCCGACCTACATAAAATCATAACCGCTCCGTTCGTAGCCCCGCTAAGCGCGGTGCGAGCGGGGGAGTTCCCGGATGGCGGCTGGCGCCTTATCCGGGCTACCGGGTGATGCAGCTATTTGTCGGGTGGCGGCTTACGCTTGACCCGACCTACATAAAATCATAACCGCTCCGTTCGTAGCCCCGCTAAGCATAGCGCAAGCGGGGGAATCCCATCGGCAGCAGGTTACCGCCAGGCGGCGAACTGCTCATCGTCGAGGTAGGCCTCGACCAGGGTTTTCGCCAGCGAATAGGAACCGATCAGCGGGTGCGCCATCAGCGCCCGCACCGCCAGCGACTTATCCTGCTGCAGGATCGCCGCAACCGCCAGCCGCTCATACTCTTTCACGCAGGAAATCATATTTTTCTGCGCCGTCGGCACCTTCACCGGCGTTACCGGCTTGAGACCCTCCCGGCTCAGGTCGCAGCTGATCTCAATCACGTCGTCAGGGCGCAAAAAGTCGAGCGTGCCATTATTCTGGATCGACACCACGATCCGCTTGGTGGTGGTGCTGTTCACCGCTTCCAGAATATCCAGCGCCACCCCGGCATAGCCGCCGGTGTCCGGCTCTTCGATAAACTGCCGCAGCGTCAGCGGCTCGCGGGTATGAAATTTCTCCTGACGGGATTCGTTCTGCATATAGCTGTTTTCCCGGCGAAGGTAGTGTTGCATCCAGATATTGAAGGCGGCTTCCGGCTGCGTTCTGGCATCCACGGTGCGCAGCGCCTGGCGCATCTCCTGATTGATACGGGCGATCTGCTCCCCGCGCGTTTCGCCTGCCCCCTGAATCGCCTTCAGCGCCTCGTCGCGATAGTAATAATAATAGAGATATTCGTTGAGTAACTGGTTATCGCACAGCCGCACCAGTTCGGGTGAGAAATACTGCATCGCGGTCTTCTGGTACAGCGCCGGGCTGGCGATCAGCCGCTCGGTCACCGCTTCCCCGCGCACGGTGAAGTGGGTAAACCAGGAGAAATGGTTCAGCCCATAGCATTCCACGCTCAGATCGCGCTCCTCACAGCCGAGGATCGCCGGCAGCTCACGAATCAGCTCGGAGGGGGCATCGCAGATCCCGTAGACCCGACGCTTAAAGCCGGACTTGACGATCGCTTCCGTCACCAGGCCTGAGGGGTTGGTAAAGTTAAACAGAATGGCGTCTTCGGCGGCATGCGCTTCGATCAGCCGGCAATAGTCGAGGATCGCCGGGATCGAACGCATGGCCATCGCAAAGCCGCCGGCGCCGGTGGTCTCCTGGCCGAGGGTGTTATGTTGCAGCGCAATGCGCTCGTCGCGAATACGGCTTTCATCACCACCGACCCGCAGGGTGGTAATAATATAATTGGCGTTTTGTAGCGCCGCGACCGGGTCGGTGGTGGTCGTGAAATGAATATCCGGGCGAATGGTCGTAAATACATAGCGGGCAATTTCGCCGAATATCGCCAGATTATCTGCAGAGTTATCGAGAAAAACCACCTCCGTTAAACCAATGCGGTGAGCATTATATGCCAGAGATTTCGCTAAAAATGCAGAGCGAACGCCGCCCCCGCCTAATACGGTTAATTTCATACAAACTCCTCATTAATTTTCTGCTAACCAGTTATCAACCCGGGAACGTACCTGTCCCACTTTTACGCCATAAATAACCTGAACCTCATTGCGATTGCGCACTACGCCGTTGGCGCCAGTATTTTTTAATTGCGCGTCATCAACCCGCGCCATATCGCGCACGGCCACGCGCAGGCGGGTAAAACAATTATCGACGGAGAGAATATTCTCCTTGCCCCCGAGACCGCGGATAATGTCATCGGTGACCGACTGCGGCTGCACGACTTTCTGGCGATACTCCGCTTTGCTGTAGAGCTTCACGTTCTCGTCATCTTCCCGGCCCGGCGTTTTCAGATTCAGCTTCACCACCAGAGTGCGGAAAATCACGTAGTAGACGGCGAACTGGCCGATACCGATAAGGACATATCCCGGCCAGCGCGTTAAGGAGACCGGTAGCGGCAGGTTATAGATCAGAAATTCGATCAGGCCCGAGGCTCCCCAGGGGCGTACGGTGAAGAGGTCGCAAATGGCCTGCGAGGCGGCGGTTAACGTCGCATGGATCACCCACAGCAGCGGCGAGACAAACAAGAAGGTGAACTCAATCGGCTCGGTGATGCCAGTCAGCATTGAGGTGATAATTGCCGGCAGCAGAATCGCCTTGGCCATCACTTTTTTCTCCGGCTTCGCGGTGTGGTAGAACGCCAGCGAGGCGCCGGCCAGGCCGAAGATGGTGGTCATCCCTTGCTGCGAGAAGCGTAGGGCCTCATTCATCACCGGGGTCAGATCCGGATGGCGCATATAGGCGAGAAAAATGGCCTGGGTACCGGAGACCACCTGACCGTCCACGTTCAGGGTGCCGCCAATCTGGGTGAGCTGGAAGGGTGACCAGACAAAATGGTGCAGGCCGGTCGGGATAAGAAATTTTTCAAAGAAACCATAGACGAAGACCCCGGCGACCCCAGCATTTTTCATAAAGCCGGTGAGGGCGGAGATGCCGTGGGTCATAAACGGCCAAATCCAGGTAAAGGCGATGGCGTAGAAGATAACCACCGGCGTCATCGCCACCAGCGTCAGCTTGGCGCCGCCGTACATCGACAGCGCGCCGGGCAGCTCAATGGTAGAGACTTTATTGTGCACCCACGCGATAGTGCAGCCGAGAATAATGCCAAGGAAAACGCCCATATCCACCACTACAAAGCCCAGCAGTTGGGTTTGCCCGGTGCCATAATATTCACCGTTAATTTTTTCGGCGAGTCCGTGGGTGTGTTCCAGCCAGGAGTGGTTGGCGCCAAGAAACATAATGAAGCACATCACCGCAACCAGCGCGACTTCGGTTTTTTTATCTTTTGCCAGGCCATAGCTAATACCGACGCAAAATAATAAGCCGAGGTTGCCAAATAGAGGCCAAAAGGTGTCGCCGAGCATCTGCCCCAGCTGGTGCAGGAAACTGGTTTCAGCAATTAATGTCGGATTAGTTAATACTGAACTGAGGGCCAGAATTAAGCCAATGACCGGCAAGAACAATACGGCGCCGATCATGGCCCGGGAGAATTTTTGCATATTCTCCAGAATACGCTGACGTATTTCAGGCATGATTGATCCTTTTATATTTTTGTAGGTACAGGGAGCGGTTTGTTTTTATCGACTTCCAGTATTTTGGTTATAGCAACTCTGATATTTGAAAGGAACCAGTAGCGGTAAATAGGCACAGATAGCCGCTTATTGCACACAGGTTTCAGAATGCTTGCAGACTCCCTCCCTGAAAGGGAAAGGGCGTAGCCAGAGCGGAGTGTTTGCAGAGAAGCGTTCCCTCTCCCCGTGGGGGAGAGGGTGATGGGGCATCGCTAGGGCGTGACGGGAGTGGGCGTTGGCGCGGCGGGGGCGGTATTGACCTCGCCGTTGCGCATCGTTTGCGCCACCTGCTGTTTCTCCATATTCACGGCGCTAAGCTGTGCGTTGACCGTCGGCTTGAGCGGGGCATCGGCCTGCACGCTGCCGCTGGCGGTCAGCTGGAGATTGCCATCCCCGCTAATGGGGAGCGAAGGCCAGCCCCAGGCCTGCAGAATATTCAGCGGCACGCCGCGGCCGTTCAGGCTCAAATTGACCTGGCGCTGCGGCAGCTGGGATACGGCGGCGGTGGCCTGCAGAATGCCGCGCTCGGTGAAGGCGCTGAGCTCAGTGATATTGACCGTCGACGCCGTGGCGCTCAGCTTGAGTGAAGGGCGACGCACGTCAATTCGGTTAAAGGTCGCCGCCGCGGCGTTCAGCGTCGCGCTACCGTTCCACACCCCCCAGCTGCCGTTTTTCACCAGCTGAAGCTCGCCGCCATAGCCATCGAGAGCGGTAATTTGCCATGGGAAGGCTGGGTCCACATCGATGATCAGGTTGCGGCTGGCGCTGAATTTTTTCAGCGTCAGGCTTTGCAGCCAGGCCGGCAGCGGGGCCATCCACAGTGGCTTCCAGTTCGCCGGCAGCGTGTACTCCAGCCCGGCGAAGGCGGTGTCATCAAGCACCAGCGCGTTACCGGCGCGCAGCCAGTTGCCGGAGGTTCGCACCATGCCGCCCTCCCAGCGCGAGGAGAACTGGCGCAGGGCAATACCCTGGGGTGAAAATTCGGCATTCAGGATCGGGTCGAAAAAGTGCAGCGAGCCGTAGATAAATTCGCTGGCATTCATCGACAGCGCGCCGTCCTGGCTCTGCCAGCCGCCGTGGCTGAGCGTCAGGTTGCGCAGGCTCAGGTCAAGGTCGGTTACCGCCCAGTCCGGCCCCTGCAGGCGGGCGTCGGTGATATCCAGGCGGCCAATCTGCAGAGAGGGGACCGTGGTTAACGGCGCGAAAAAGTCGGCCAGCGAGGCGGCGCTCTGCAGTCGGATCTCATTGAGCTGCAGGTTATCCACCAGCCAGCTGCCGTCGGCGCTGCGTTTCGCATTGCCGGTTAAGGTGCCGCGGGCGACATCGGCGCCGAGGGTGGAGAGGGTGACCTCGCCCTGATCAATCTTGCCCTGAATCAGAACATTGCTGGCTTCGACGCCATTGAGCGTCATCGAGCCCGCGCTCATCTGGATCTGCGCCGTTTTCCCCAGCACATTGCCTGCCTCCGGCGCCCATGGGCTGACGCCGCCAGTGACGCGCTGCGCGCTGAGCGCCCAGCCGGTTTCCGGACTATTGAAGGCCATATTGCGCAACATTAGCCGGTCTGCAGCGAACGGCAGGTCGGCAGAGTGGGGTGACAGATTCAGGGTGCCGTCGTTAAGGACAATCTCATCCGCATGCAGCGGGTCGCTAAACTGGCGGGTGCTGAAGCCAATATCGACCGTTTTCGCCACCAGGGTTGCCGGCTTGCCTTTCCGGCCAAAGGTGACGTTTTGCAACTGCACATGAAGAGGGGAGGAGAAATCGTGGTCCATCGCATCGAAGGAGACCTGCCAGCCGGTGCCATTGCTGAGCCAGGCGCTGGCCTGGCGGGCGCCCCAGTAGGTTTGCAGCAGGAACCACGCGCCAACGATGACGAGCAGCAGAGCGACTAGCAGCCAGAGAATCAGCTTTCCAAGAAATTTCATGGTCTTCCATTCTGTGAGATGCACATAACCGTGTTATGCCCGATTTATGCGCACTTCTCAAGGCAGGCGTGGTTTATTTCCGTGACGGGGCAGGCGGTGGAGGGCAGCGCCAGGGTGCCCCGGCCGATGGCACGACCGGGACGCGTTAAATCAGGCTTTTTCTGGCGGGAAAATTAAATTCAGAACAATCGCCGTGATACCGCCGGCGGCGATACCGGAGGAGAGCAGATTCTTCAGCCAGTCCGGCGCGAACTGCAGGATCAACGGCTGCTGCGACACGCCGAGGCCCACCGCCAGCGACAGGGCGATAATCAGGATCGCCCGGCGATTCAGCGGCTCGCGGGAGACGATGCGCACGCCGGACGCGGCGATGGTGCCGAACATCACCAGCGTGGCGCCGCCGAGCACTGGCTCAGGGATATGCTGTACGAAGCCGCTCACCGCCGGGAACAGCCCGAGGACGATCAGCATCAGCGCCACCACAAAGCCGACGTAGCGGCTGGCGACGCCGGTCAGCTGGATCACGCCGTTGTTCTGGCCGAAGCAGGAGTTCGGGAAGGTGTTGAAGACCGCGGACACAAAGGAGTTGAGGCCGTTAGCCAGCACGCCGCCTTTCAGGCGCTTCATATACAGCGGACCCGAGACCGGCTGTTCGGAGACGTCGGAGGTGGCGGTGATATCGCCGATGGTTTCCAGGGAGGTGATCATAAACACCAGCATCAGCGGCAGCAGCAGGCTCCAGTCAATGCCGAGGCCATAGTAGAGCGGCGTCGGGACGGTGATGAGGCTGCTGTTGGTCGGGGCGGTGTTGGCTGGCAGCATATCGAGGAACCACGCCGCCAGATAGCCCGCCGCCATGGCAATCACCAGCGAAGCGATGCGCAAATAGGGATTACGCTGGCGGTTGAGAATGATGATCAGCGCCAGCACGATGCCCGCCAGCAGCAGGTTCTTCGGCGCGCCGAAGGTATGGTCGGCCATCGCCGCGTAGCCGCCGCCGATGGAGGTCAACCCAACCTGAATCAGCGACAGGCCGATGATCATCACCACCACGCCGGAGACCAGCGGGGTAATGATGCGGCGCGCGAGGTGCAGGACGCGGGAGAGGACCATTTCCGTGCAGCTGGCCAGCATCAGGGTGCCGAACAGGGCGGCCATCATCGTCGGGACGTCGGCGCCGCCGGTTTTCAGCGCGGTGCCGCCCATGATCAGCGGGGCGACAAAGTTGAAGCTGGTGCCCTGGATGGAGAGCAGTCCGGAACCGACCGGGCCCCAGGCTTTGATCTGAATAATGGAGGCCACGCCGGAGGCGAACAGCGACATGCTGATGATATGTTGGGTATCTTGCGCCGGGAGACCGAGAGCCTGGCAGATTAATAGCGCCGGGGTGATCACCGCGACAAACATCGCCAGCAGGTGCTGGAAGGCGGCGAACAGGGTTTGCGGTAGGGGCGGGCGATCTTCGAGGCGGTAAATTAATTCGCTGGCTGGTTTATGCGCAACCGGTTGCGCATTTTCTGACTCTGCGGTGTTAACGGACATCACAAGCAATCCCAAGGTGGCAAAGCGGGAATTTTATCGGACTGTAGACCAAAAGCAAACGTTTGCCAGCGTTTGCCCATAAAAATTTATGCTGTGAATATGCGCAACGAGATTATTAACATTTTGTATGCTAAATCGCATCATTCAGGATACAAAATATCTTTTTCTGTCATTTTTTCCGCCGTTCTGCGTAAAATCCCCCTCTGCCTCCTCATGAAGAGAAGCTAAAGACACCAGGAATATCGTCGCGTGTGAATGGATCATGCGCCCATAAGGAGCTTTTTATGTTTCATCTCGATACCTTATCGACGCTCGTTGCCGCAACGCTTGTGCTATTACTCGGCAGAAAACTCGTCCAAACCGTACCCCTCCTCAAGAAATACACCATTCCTGAACCTGTTGCCGGCGGTCTGCTGGTGGCGCTGGCGCTGCTGGTGCTGAAAAAAAGTATGGATATCGATATTGATTTCGATATGAGCCTCAAAGATCCGCTGATGCTGGCGTTCTTCGCCACCATCGGTCTGAACGCCAACCTGGCCAGCCTGCGGGCTGGCGGCAAGGTACTGGGTACCTTTCTGATTGTGGTGGTTGGTCTGTTGCTGCTGCAGAACGCCCTCGGTATCGGCATGGCGAAGCTGTTGGGCCTGGATCCGCTGATGGGTCTGCTGGCCGGTTCTATTACCCTTTCCGGCGGCCACGGCACCGGGGCGGCATGGAGCAAGCTGTTCGTTGAGCGCTATGGTTTTGCCAACGCCACCGAGGTGGCGATGGCCTGCGCGACTTTCGGCCTGGTGCTCGGCGGCCTGATCGGCGGCCCGGTGGCGCGTTACCTGGTGAAACACTCTTCCTCGCCGGACGGGACGCCGGACGATCAGGTGGCGCCGACCGCCTTCGAAAAGCCGGACGTGGGGCGGGTGATCACCTCGCTGGTGCTGATCGAGAGTATCGCCCTGATCGCCATCTGTCTGACGGTGGGCAAGGTGGTTGCGCAACTGCTGGCGGGCAGTGTCTTTGAATTGCCGACCTTTGTCTGCGTGCTGTTTATCGGCGTGATCCTCAGCAACAGCCTGGCGCTGGCGGGGCTGTATCGGGTGTTCGATCGCGCGGTGTCGGTGCTGGGCAACGTCAGCCTGTCGCTGTTCCTCGCCATGGCGCTGATGAGCCTCAAGCTCTGGGAACTGGCTTCTCTGGCGCTGCCGATGATTATTATCCTGGCGGTGCAGGCGGTAGCGATGGCGCTGTATGCGGTGTTCGTCACCTATCGGATGATGGGTAAAAACTACGATGCCGCGGTGCTGGCAGCCGGGCATTGCGGGTTTGGTCTGGGGGCAACGCCGACGGCGATCGCCAATATGCAGGCAATTACCGACCGTTTCGGCCCGTCACATATGGCCTTCCTGGTGGTGCCGATGGTGGGGGCGTTCTTTATCGATATCGTCAACGCGCTGGTGATTAAGCTGTACCTGTTGCTGCCGATATTTGGTTGATAAAAAACCCGGAGGCGGTGCTGCGCACCTGTCCGGGCTACAAGATCGTGCTGTTTGGGGTTTTGTAGCCCGGCTAAGGCGTTTACGCCGCAAGCCGGGAATACCTCCACAATCTTACGCTTCGTCGTGCTCTTCCCACGCTAACGCGCGTTTCACCGCTTTCTTCCAGCCGCTGTAACGATAGTTACGCTCAGTGGTTTCAATCCCCGGGCGGAATTCACGCTCAATCACCGCTTTTTCCTGCAGCTCATCGAGGTTCTGCCAGAAGCCGACCGCCAGACCGGCCAGATAGGCGGCACCCAGGGCTGTAACTTCGCGCACTTCCGGACGCTCCACGCGGGTGCCGAGGATATCGGACTGGAACTGCATGAGGAAGTTGTTGGCCACCGCGCCGCCATCCACGCGCAGCGCATGCAGACGGATACCGGAGTCAGCCTGCATCGCTTCCAGCACGTCGCGGGTCTGATAGGCGATGGACTCCAGCGTCGCACGGATAATGTGGTTCGAGTTCACGCCACGGGTGAGGCCGAAAATCGCGCCGCGGGCATAGGGGTCCCAGTACGGCGCGCCAAGACCGGTGAACGCAGGCACGACGTACACGCCGTTGGTGTCCTTCACTTTGGTGGCGAAGTACTCGGAATCGAACGCATCGCTGATGAGCTTCATCTCGTCGCGCAGCCACTGAATGGAGGCGCCAGCCATAAACACCGCCCCTTCCAGTGCGTAGTTCACCTCGCCGCGCGGACCGCAGGCGATGGTGGTCAGCAGACCGTGAGTGGAGGTCACCGCTTTTTCGCCGGTGTTCATCAGCATAAAGCAGCCGGTGCCGTAGGTGTTTTTCGCCATCCCTTCCTTGACGCACAGCTGGCCGAACAGGGCCGCCTGCTGGTCACCGGCGATCCCGGCGATAGGAATGCGGGTCCCGCCTTTACCACCGATGTTGGTCTGGCCGTACACTTCGGACGACTTGCGTACTTCCGGCAGCATGGCGCGCGGAATATCCAGCGCGTCGAGCATCTTGTCGTCCCAGTCCAGGTCGTGGATGTTGAACAGCATGGTACGCGAGGCGTTGGTGTAGTCGGTGACATGCACGCGACCCTGGGTCATCTTCCAGATAAGCCAGGTGTCCACGGTGCCGAACAGCAGCTCACCGCGCTTCGCACGCTCACGGGAACCTTCGACATGGTCGAGGATCCATTTCACCTTGGTGCCGGAGAAGTAGGGGTCCACCACCAGGCCAGTGGCCTTGCGGATATACTCCTCCATCCCGTCACGCTTGAGCTGCTCGCAGATCTCGGCGGTGCGGCGGCACTGCCAGACGATGGCGTTATAGATCGGTTTGCCGGTCTCGCGCTCCCACACCACCACGGTCTCACGCTGGTTGGTGATACCGATGGCCGCGATCTGATCGGAGTTGATATCCGCTTTGGCCAGCGCTTCGACCAGCGTCGAGCTTTGGGACGCCCAGATTTCCATCGGGTCGTGTTCAACCCAGCCTGGCTTAGGATAAATTTGTTCGAATTCTCGCTGGGAGACGCTGACGATATTGGCATCATGATCCATCACAACGGCCCGGGAGCTGGTAGTGCCCTGGTCAAGCGCAACGATATATTTTTTGTCGGTCATAGTCGGTGTCCCGTAGTCAGATTACAGCGAAGCTTTATGTTGAGTGGAGGAAGAGGAGGGGCTCTCTTGCTCTTCGTCCACGCAGGTGTCGCAAGGCAGGTGGCGGCCAATCAGCTTACGATAGCTGAACGCGCCCAGCGCCGCGCCGACCACCGGTGCGCACAGCGGCACCAGGAAATAAGGAATATCTTTACCGCCGGTGAAGGCGACGTCGCCCCAGCCGGCCAGCCAGGCGAAGGCTTTCGGGCCGATATCACGCGCCGGGTTCATGGCGAAGCCGGTCAGCGGTCCCATGGAGGCGCCAATCACCGCGATCAGCAGGCCGATCAGCAGCGGCGCCAGCGGGCCGCGCGGCACACCGTTGCCATCGTCGGTCAGTGCCAGGATGACGCCCATCAGGATAGCGGTAATCACCATCTCTACCGCGAAGGCCTGCACAAAATTGATATGCGGGTTCGGGTAAGTGGAGAAGATGCCAGCCAGATCAAGGCTTTCCACGCTGCCGCGTACCATATGGTGGGTGGTTTCATAATCGAGGAAAAGATTGTAATAAAGCCCGTAAACTAATGCCGCAGCGCAAAAGGCGCCAGCGAATTGCGAAATAATAAAAGGAACCACTTTGCGGCCATCGAAGCAGGCGAACAGCCAGAGCGCGATAGTCACCGCAGGGTTAAGGTGCGCACCGGATACCCCTGCGGTCAGGTAGATCGCCATGGCGACGCCCAGACCCCAGATGATGCTGATTTCCCATTGTCCGAAGCTGGCTCCCGCGACCTTGAGCGCAGCCACGCACCCAACGCCGAAAAAGATCAACAACCCGGTACCGAGGAACTCTGCGATGCACTGGCCTTTTAAGGTTGATGTTTGGCTCATAATCGAATCCTGAAGCGTGGTGATGATTATTGTATGTAGGGTGGTCACAGACGACCATATTGCCATGTAGGCATAGTGTTAATTTATCGTTAACGAGCAAAAACGAGAAATATCGAACTTCAAATGTGTGTACCACGTCAAGAAAATGAGCGTTTTCGCGCCATTCGCGCGCATTAAGCGCGCTGCCGGAGCGTTTCACCTCGCATTTTGTTAACCATAATATTAACAATGGCTCATGAAGTACGAGCGAACTGCGCTGAAAGTACCAGGTAAAGACTGAAAAGTGTTGCAAACCGCAATCTGCGCGGCTTGCCGCTGGACAGGGGCGGCGGGGATTCATACAATCGACGATAACACCGCTATGTGCGCTAATTTTCGTTAAGGCGGGACCGCGTATACGAAACACCAGTTTCTATCAACGCCTTGCAAGTTCAGGAGAGGTATGACGATGTCATTAGAAGTGTTTGAGAAATTAGAATCTAAGGTTCAGCAGGCGATTGATACCATCACTCTGTTGCAGATGGAAATCGAAGAGCTGAAAGAAAAGAACAACACCCTGGTGCAGGAAGTTCAGAGCGCGCAGCATGGTCGTGAAGAGCTGGAGCGCGAAAACAGCCAGCTGAAAGAGCAGCAGCAGGGCTGGCAGGAGCGTCTGCAGGCGCTGCTGGGCCGCATGGAAGAAGTCTAATCGCTTCACGCCCTCTCCCGCCAGGGAGGGGGTGATCCTTATCCCTTCCTTTATACTCACAAGTTATAGCCAATCTTTTTTTATTCTTTAATCATTGAATCGCTTTCTGGCACGCTTAGCCCATCACAACACGACATAAAGAGAGCGGTGCGATGAATAAGTGGGGCGTAGGGTTAACTCTGTTGCTGGCATCCGCCAGCGTTCTGGCAAAAGATTTTCAGCTATTAAACGTATCTTATGATCCAACGCGCGAGCTGTACGAACAGTACAACAAAGCGTTCAGCGCGCACTGGAAGCAGGAGACCGGCGACAACGTGGTGATCCGCCAGTCGCACGGCGGCTCCGGCAAGCAGGCGACCTCGGTGATTAACGGTATTGAAGCGGATGTGGTTACGCTGGCGCTGGCCTACGACGTCGACGCGATCGCCGAGCGCGGCCGTATCGATAAAAACTGGCTGAAGCGCCTGCCGGATAACTCCGCGCCTTATACTTCCACCATCGTGTTCCTTGTCCGTAAGGGCAACCCGAAACAGATCCATGACTGGAACGACCTGATCAAACCGGGCGTGTCGGTCATCACCCCGAACCCGAAAAGCTCCGGCGGCGCTCGCTGGAACTACCTGGCGGCCTGGGGCTATGCCCTACATCAGAACCATGGCGACCAGGCGAAAGCCCAGGATTTCGTCAAGGCGCTGTATAAAAACGTGGAAGTGCTGGACTCCGGCGCGCGCGGTTCGACCAATACCTTCGTAGAACGCGGGATCGGCGATGTGCTGATCGCCTGGGAAAACGAAGCGCTGCTGGCGACCAACGAACTGGGCAAAGACAAGTTTGAAATCGTGACCCCGAGTGAGTCGATTCTGGCTGAGCCGACCGTTTCGGTGGTCGATAAAGTCGTGGATAAGAAAGGCACCCGCCAGGTGGCGGAAGCGTACCTGAAGTATCTCTACTCGCCGGAAGGCCAGGAGATTGCGGCGAAGAACTTCTACCGTCCGCGCGATCCGAACGTGGCGAAGAAATATGCTAATGAATTCCCGAAACTGAAACTGTTCACTATCGATCAGGAGTTCGGCGGCTGGACGAAAGCGCAGAAAGAGCACTTCTCCAACGGCGGCACCTTCGACCAGATTAGCCAGCGTTAATTCTCTTGTCCCTGCTTGCGCTACGCTTAGCAGGGCTACAGTTCTGCGCTGTGCGTAACCCGGGTAAGGCGCCAGACGCCACCCGGGAATCCCTGCTTGCACTAGGCTTAGCAGGGCTACAGTTCTGCGCTGTGCGTAGCCCGGGTAAGGCGCCAGCCGCGACCCGGAAAACGCTCCGCCCGTCATCTGTTTTCATTTAGTCATCAAATTACGTTACTCTTCCGCTTCAGGCTTAACAGGGAATGAAAATGAGAAGAGTAAGATACTTTTTGCTGGCGCTGCTGGTGGCGATCCTCGCGGCGCTGGCGGGCGGCTACTACTGGCTGCACTCTGGCAACCCGGACGCGTTGCGCAAGATTGTTCTGCAGCAGTGCGTTCCCCATCAGCAACAGCAGCAAAACCCGTCGCCGTGTGCTGAAGTGAACCTCAAGGGCGGCTATGTGCTGTTTAAAGATCGTAACGGCCCGCTGCAGTATTTGCTGATGCCGACCTACCGCATTAACGGCACCGAAAGCCCGCTGCTGTTGGATCCACTGACGCCGAACTTCTTCTGGCAGGCCTGGCAGGGGCGTGAGATCATGAGCCAGCGCCACGGCGCGCCGGTTCCCGATAACGCGGTATCGCTGGCGATCAACTCGCGCAGCGGACGCACGCAAAACCATTTCCATATTCATATCTCCTGCCTGCGCCCCGATGTGCGCGCGCAGTTAGACAAGGATGCGGCGGCGATCAGCAGCCGCTGGCTGCCGTTGTCGGGTGGGCTTCAGGGCCATGAATATCTGGCGCGCCGGGTGACGGAGGCGGAGCTCGCCCAGCGCAGCCCGTTCCTGATGCTGGCGGAAGAGGTGCCGGAGGCGCGTCAGCATATGGGACGCTATGCGCTGGCGATGGCGCAGCAGAGCGACGGCTCTCTGGTGCTGCTGGCGACGGAGCGTAACCTGCTGTCCCTGAACCGGGCCTCGGCGGAAGAGATCCAGGATCATCGCTGCGCCATCCTTAACGCAAACCACTAGTTCTGGCGTTTACCTGTCTTACCTGTCGTCGTATTCTTGCTGAAAAAAACGACAGGAGACAGGCATGTCGCTCTGGCTTACCCACCCGCTGTTCCTCCCTTCACTGATTGTCGGCGTTACCATTGTGCTCTGGGCGACGTCGCTGCTGCCGGAATTTATCACCGCGCTGCTGTTTTTCGCTGCGGCGATGATGGCGAAAATCGCCCCGCCGGAGGTGATCTTCGGCGGCTTTGCCTCCTCGGCCTTCTGGCTGGTGTTCAGCGGCTTTGTGCTCGGCATCGCGATCCGTAAAACCGGGCTGGCGGACCGGGCGGCGCAGGCGCTGTCGGCGCGGCTAACCGACTCCTGGCCGCGGATGGTCGCCAGCGTGGTACTCCTGAGCTATGCCCTGGCGTTCGTGATGCCTTCCAACATGGGGCGCATCGCGCTGCTGATGCCGATCGTGGCGGCGATGGCCCGCCGGGCGGGCATTGCCGACGGCAGCCGCGGCTGGTTCGGCCTGGCGCTGGCGGTGGGGTTCGGCACCTTTCAGCTTTCGGCGACGATTTTGCCCGCCAACGTGCCGAATCTGGTGATGAGCGGCGCGGCGGAGGGCTCGTACGGTATCCATCTGAATTATGTTCCCTATTTACTGCTGCATACGCCGGTGCTTGGCTGGCTGAAAGGGGCGGCGCTGGTGGCGCTGATCTGCTGGCTGTTTCCCGGTAAGCCGCATCCGCCGCGCGACCTGGCGCCGCTGCCGGCGATGAGCCGCGACGAGAAGCGTCTGGCGTGGCTGCTGGCGGTGGTCCTCACGCTGTGGGTGACCGAGAGCTGGCATGGCATCGGCCCGGCGTGGACCGGCCTGGCGGCGGCGGTGGTCACGCTGCTGCCGCGGGTGGGCTTTATCAGTGGCGAAGAGTTTGCCAGCGGGGTGAATATGCGCACCTGTATTTATGTTGCCGGGATTTTGGGGCTAGCGATCACCGTCACCCAAACCGGGATTGGCGGCGTGGTGGGCAATGCGCTGCTGCAGGTGATGCCCCTGGATAAAGACAATCCTTTCACCAGCTTCCTGGCGCTGACCGGAATTACCAGCGCGCTGAACTTTATTATGACCGCCAACGGCGTGCCGGCGCTGTATACCACCTTTGCCCAGAGCTTTGCCGACGCCACTGGCTTCCCGCTGCTGAGCGTGATTATGATTCAGGTGCTGGGCTATTCCACGCCGCTGCTGCCGTATCAGGCGTCGCCAATCGTGGTCGCGATGGGGTTAGGCAAAGTCCCGGCGAGGGCGGGAATGTTGCTTTGTCTGGCGCTGGCGGCGGTGAGCTATTTGATTTTACTGCCGCTGGACTACGCGTGGTATCAGCTGTTGGGGAAACTGTAACGGCAAAAGAAAGCCCGGCTTGCGCTGTGCTAAGCCGGGCTCCCACGTTTTGTCAGTCAACCCGGTCGCGTGTCGCCACCGGGAAAAGCGAATTACGCTTTTTTCGCTGCTTCTGCTGCTTTAACGATCACCGCGAAAGCGTCAGCTTTCAGGGAGGCGCCGCCAACCAGCGCGCCGTCGATGTCCGGCTGGGTGAACAGCTCTGCGGCGTTGCCAGCGTTAACGGAACCGCCGTACTGGATGATCACTTGCTCAGCGATTTTCGCGTCAGCTTTAGCAATGTGGTCACGGATGAATTTGTGCACCGCCTGAGCCTGAGCCGGGGTCGCGGATTTGCCGGTACCGATAGCCCATACCGGTTCGTAAGCGATAACCACGCCTTCGAAAGCGGCAGCGCCCTGCGTTTTCAGTACCGCGTCGATCTGACGTGCGCAAACTTCTTCCGTTTTGCCCGCTTCGTTTTCGGCTTCGGTTTCACCGATGCACAGTACTGGAGTCAGACCCTGCTCTTTCAGCACGGCGAATTTCTTCGCAATCAGCTCGTCGGATTCTTTGTGGTAGGTACGACGCTCGGAGTGGCCGATGATGATGTACTGTGCGCCGATATCTTTCAGCATTTCGGCGGAGGTTTCACCGGTGAAAGCGCCGGACAGGTTTACGTCAACGTTCTGCGCGCCCAGGTGGATGTGGCTGCCTTCTGCCGCACGCTTAGCCAGGTCCAGATACATTTCCGGCGGGGCGATGGCAACTGCGCAGCCGCTTACGCCAGCCAGCTCGGTACGCAGGTTCGCAACCAGTTCGTTTACCATGTGGCGGCTGCCGTTCAGTTTCCAGTTACCCATCACTAAAGGATGTCGCATTTTAATTCTCCACGCTACTTAAGCGAATTAAGGAATATAGCCGCCCCAGAGGGCAGCATGGTCTGTGAAACAGTATAGAGACTCGTCACTGGAAAGGCTTTGCTTTTTGTCATTTATTGTTACCTTCCAGCGTTTCAGATAGCGCCAGCTTAATCGGTTCAACAGCGAAGGTCAGACCCTTTTCACCATGATCTGCCACCACATAGCGCACGGCGCCCTCGGTGTCGGAGAAGTAGCGTTTGCCTTTGCCGGCAGTCAGCAGTTTCTGCAGTTTTTGCTGGCTCTGCGCCGGACTAAGGGTGGGCACGAAGGCGCGGATCATGGCGCTCATATACTCCAGCGCTTTGGCCTTCGCCGCCTTTTGCTCCGGCCCCTGGATCGGCAGCCAGGTGATCTGCATGGATTTGATCTTCAGCGTGCCGCGCTCCAGCGCGGTGGAGGCATAGAGATTTTCGTTAATCTTGCTGGCGGCGCGGGTCAGGTTAGCCCGATCGCGGCTGGTTGATATGGAACGGAATTCATTCAGAGGCAGCTTCGGGTTATCGACGTTAAATTTTTCCCGGAACTGGCTGATCGACAGGTCAAAGCTCGGCGCGCCGGCGAGCAGGTAGGGGGCAGCGGTCGTCGATTCGCTTTCTGCGGACAACGCGTGCGGGCCGACGGCAAGGCCCATCAGCCCACTGAAACACAAGATTGTCCACTTCTTCATGCCCGTCGTTCCTTTTTTTGCCTGCTGACGATTAAATCGGGAAGCGCGGCGCTTGTCAAAAAGTCACGACGCCAGGGTAAACTACGCAGACGATGATGATAAGGAAAAACGCATGACCCTACAGCAGTGGTTATTCTCAATTAAAGGGCGCATTGGCCGCCGCGATTTCTGGATCTGGATTGCCATTTGGCTGGTGACCATGAGCGCGCTGTTCACCCTGGCAGGCAGCAATCTGCTTAATCTGCAGACGGCGGCGTTTATTATTGTCTGCCTGCTGTGGCCGACGGCGGCGGTGGTGGTGAAGCGGCTGCACGATCGCGGCAAATCCGGACTGTGGGCGCTGCTGATGATTCTGGCGTGGATGCTGCTGGCGGGGAACTGGGCGATGCTGCCGCAGGTCTGGCAGTGGGGCGTCGGGCGCTTTGTGCCGACGCTGATTATCGTCATGATGCTGATCGACCTGGGGGCGTTTGTCGGCACCCAGGGCGAGAATAAGTTCGGCAAGGAGACCCAGGACGTGCGCTGGAAAGCGGACGCCTGATTACCAGTAGTGCTCCGCCGTCATGTGGCCCGGCCGGCGACGCAGATGTTTGGTCATCTGCCGGGTCTCTTTTAACAGCTGTTGGGTATCGCGTACCATCTGCGGGTTGCCGCACAGCATCACATGGCTGGTGTCGCGGGTCATCGGCAGGCCGACCGCCTCCTCCAGCGCCCCGGTTTCAATCAGGAACGGCACCCGGCCGGTCAGCGAGCCTGCCACGGTTTCGCGGCTGACCACCGTCTGGATGCGTAATTTGCCGGCGTAGCGCTGCTCCAGCTCGCGCATTTGCGGTAAATAGCTGAGGTCGGCGGCATAGCGCGCCGCATGCACCAGCACCAGGTTCTTGAAGCGATCCAGGTCTTTCCCTTCTTCCAGAATCGACAGATAGGGGCCGATCGCCGTACCGGTGGCGAGCATCCACAACGTGTCGCAGTCCGGCACCTCTTCCAGCACGAAGAAACCGGCGGCTTCGCTGACAATCTGAACGTCGTCGCCGGGTTTCAGCGCGGCCAGTCGCGGGCTGAGTTTACCCTCCGGAACGGTGACCAGGTAGAACTCAAGATCGGGATTGCTGGGGGCGTTGACGTAGGAGTAGGCGCGCTGCACGCGCTCGCCGTCAACATCCAGGCCCAGTTTAGCAAACTGCCCTGCGGTGAACGGCTCAACGGGCGCGTGAATGGTGAGGCTAAACAGTGCATCGGTCCAGTTTTGCACTTTTACGACTTTACCTGTAACCCAGTTTGCCATTGCGTCTCTCCTTTCAATCTCGTCAGTCTATCTTCACCGCGACGGGAGAAGATTTCCAGCCCGAAAAGGCTGGAAAGCTCGATTGATCAAATGTTTTACAGGATGTGTTGCTGGACGTCCGGGTCTTTTCGGTCGAGGTAATGAATCGACTGAATACGGCGGATAGTCCGCGATTTACCGCGGATCAGCAGCGTTTCAGTGGTCGCCATATTGCCCTTGCGGGTAATGCCGTCCAGCAGATCGCCTTTGGTAATCCCGGTGGCGGAGAAGATGACGTTATCGCTGCGCGCCATTTCATCAAGACGCAGCACTTTGCCCGCTTCGATGCCCATGGTTTTGCAGCGCGCCAGTTCGTTTTCACCGATACGGCGGTTCTCTTCGCTGTCGCCCTTCACGTGGTGACGAGCCAGCAGGCGGCCCTGCATATCGCCGTCCAGCGCGCGGATCACCGCCGCCGAAACCACGCCTTCCGGCGCGCCGCCGATGCCGTACAGCACGTCGACTTCGCTATCCGGCATGCAGGTAAGGATAGAGGCCGCCACGTCGCCATCGGGGATCGCGAACACGCGCACGCCCAACTGCTGCAGTTGCGCAATGACCGCGTCGTGGCGGGGTTTCGCCAGCACGGTGACGGTCAGTTCAGCGAGCGGTTTATTCAACGCGCGGGCGATGTTGCGCAAATTCTCTTCCAGCGGCAGATTGAGATCGATAGCGCCTTTAGCGCCGGGGCCGACAATCAGCTTTTCCATATACATATCCGGCGCGTTGAGGAAGCAGCCTTTATCGCCGACCGCCATCACTGCCAGCGCGTTGGCCTGGCCCATGGCCGTCATGCGGGTGCCTTCAATTGGGTCGACGGCGATATCTACCGCGTCGCCTTTGCCGGTACCCACTTTTTCGCCGATATAGAGCATCGGCGCTTCATCGATTTCGCCCTCGCCGATGACGATGGTGCCGTCGATATTGACGAGGTTAAGCATAATGCGCATGGCGTTAACCGCTGCGCCGTCGGCGGTATTTTTATCGCCGCGGCCCAGCCATTTATAGCCCGCCAGCGCGGCGGCTTCGGTGACACGCGAAAATTCGATGGCCAGTTCTCGTTTCATAATCCACTCATTGTGTAGAAAGATTGCCCGCAGCGCGGCAAAAGCGCGCTACGCGTTGGAATAGCGTTCGGTTTCCGGCATCCAGCGCTCGATCAGCGCCTGGGCCTGCAGCGGATAGCGTTCATGAATGTGGCGCGCTATGCGCTGAACGTCGGGGATCATCGCCTGATCGCGCAGCAAATCCGCCACTTTAAACTCAGCGTTGCCGGTCTGGCGGGTGCCGAGCAGCTCACCGGGACCGCGAATTTCAAGGTCTTTCTGGGCGATGACGAAACCGTCGTTACTGTCACGCAGCACCTGCAGGCGTTTCTGCGCCGTTTTAGAGAGCGGCGATTTATAGAGTAGCACGCAGTGGGAAGCGACCGCGCCGCGCCCGACGCGCCCTCTGAGCTGGTGCAGCTGCGCCAGACCCAGACGTTCCGGGTTTTCGATAATCATCAGGCTCGAGTTCGGTACGTCGACACCGACTTCAATGACCGTCGTGGCCACCAGCAGATGCATTTCGCCCTGCTTGAAAGCCTGCATCACCGCCTGCTTCTCCGCCGGTTTCATCCGCCCGTGCACCAGACCGATATTCAGCTCCGGCAGCGCCAGCTTGAGCTCCTCCCAGGTCGCTTCCGCCGCCTGGGCCTCCAGCAGATCGGACTCCTCAATCAGCGTACAGACCCAATACGCCTGGCGGCCTTCGTGGGTGCAGGCGTTGCGCACGCGGTCAATAATATCGCTGCGCCGGGTGTCCGGGATAGCGACGGTAGTCACCGGGGTTCGGCCCGGCGGCAGCTCGTCGATAACCGAGGTATCGAGGTCGGCGTAGGCGGTCATCGCCAGGGTGCGCGGGATCGGCGTGGCGGTCATGATCAGCTGATGCGGGTGGAAACCCTGCTGCTGACCTTTCTCCCACAGCGCCAGCCGCTGGTGTACGCCGAAGCGGTGCTGTTCGTCGATGATCACCAGCGCCAGGCCGTTAAACTGCACCTGTTCCTGGAAGATGGCGTGGGTGCCGACAATCATCTGCACCTCGCCGCTGGCGATAGCGTCCTGCTGCGCCTGGCGGGCTTTGCCTTTCTGTTTGCCCGCCAGCCAGCCGACCTCAATGCCCAGCGGTGCAAACCAGCTGCGGAAGTTGTTGGCGTGCTGCTCGGCGAGCAGTTCGGTGGGCGCCATCAGCGCCACCTGTTTGCCGTGGGCGATAGCGCGCAGAGCGGCCAGGGCGGCGACCAGCGTTTTACCGGAGCCGACGTCGCCCTGCACCAGGCGCATCATCGGCACGTCCAGCGCCATATCGCGCTCGATCTCGGCGGTGACCCGCGCCTGCGCGCCGGTGGGCTTAAAGGGCAGGGAGGCCAGCAGCTGATTTTTCAGGGTATCGTTGGCGCCGAGCGGCAGGGCGTGATAGCGCTGGGCGCCTGCCCGTAGCGCCAGCATGCTGAGGTTGTGCGCCAGCAGCTCTTCCAGAATCAGGCGCTGCTGCGCCGGGTGCTTGCCGCTTTCCAGCTCGCTAAGTTGCAATGAGGGAGGCGGACGGTGCAGCGTACGCAGCGCCTCCGGCAGGCTCATCATCCCCTGCGCCAGCTCCGGCGGCAGGAGTTCGCTAATTGCGCAGGTCTCGAGCAGCTCGAGCGCCTGATCGGTGAGCTTGCGCAGGGTCGCCTGCTTAATGCCTTCGGTAGTCGGGTAGACCGGCGTCAGGGTCTCCTGCAGCTCCGGGGTGCTCATATCGCCCTGGACGCGGTATTCCGGGTGGATCATCTCGGCGCCATACTTCCCGCGTTTGGCTTCACCGTAGGCCAGCACTCGTCGACCGGTCGCGAGGCTGTTTTTCATCGCCGCGTTGAAGTTGAAAAAGCGCATGGTGAGGATGCCGGTGCCATCGCTGATCTGGCAGGTCATCATTCGACGGCCGCCGAAGGTGATATTGCTGTTGAGCACTTCGCCTTCCACGGTGGCATAAACCCCGGGCAGCAGATCGGCTATCGGGTAAAGATGGGTGCGATCTTCGTAGCGCAAAGGCAGGTGCAGCAGCAGATCCTGTACCGTATGCAGGCCGATCTTCGCCAGCTTGCTGCTCTGCGCAGCCCCAACGCCGGTGAGTGAACTGAGCGGAACGGCATCTAACAGGCGGCCTGACATGGGGTTTACCTCGCAGCCTGCATGGTGGCCCACCACGCGGCATCGGCTTCCACTTCGCCCTGCTCGTTAACGTGGGGGTAAGGCAGCCCTTTCTGTCTCGCGACGCGGGCCAGCACCGGATAGCCGCCTTCAAACAGCAGGCGCTGCTGCTCTTCCGGCGGCAGCATGCTGTTGGCGCGTTGGTACATCCCGGCGTTCTGTCGCTGCCGCTGGGCTTCATACAGGATCAGCGCCGAGGCGACGGAGACGTTCAGCGACTGCACCATGCCGATCATCGGGATAATAATGTCCTGATCGGCCAGGGCCAGCGCTTCCTGAGTGATGCCGGTTTTCTCCTGACCCATCAGGATGCAGGTTGGGCGCGTATAGTCGATTTCACGGAAATCGATGGCTTTGCCGGAAAGATGGGTGGCGAGGATTTGCATACCCTGGCCTTTGAGGTGGCCGACGGCATCTGCGATGGTACGGTGGGTTTTCACCTGCACCCAGCTGTTGCTGCCCGCGGCGGCGGAGGCCATGGTGCGCATCCGGCTGCTCGGCCAGACCGCGTGCACCTCGTGTACGCCAACGGCGTCTGCGGTCCGGATGACCGCAGAGACGTTATGGGGCTTATGGACCTGCTCCATGCAGACCGTCAGGTCAGGCTGACGCCTGGCGAGCATCTCGCAGATACGCGCATAACGCTGTGAATTCATTACACTTCATCCTTCGAATTACCTCTTTAGTCGCTGCGGATCACGCGGCCCATCCCTGAGCCTCTCCCCTGACGGGGCCTGCAAGCAGCGTTCAAATCTGCTCCCGGCAGATTTGTCATTCGCTTGCTGCCTTGATGCAATTCGAATGTTTTGTCTAAAAGCTAATTTCGGTTACGGGTGACTTTAATCACGTCCGGCATGACGCGGATTTTGCGCATGATATTCGCCAGATGCACGCGGTCGCGGGCGGTCAGGCGGATAAAGGCGCTGTATACGCGGCCATCTTTCTCTTCCGTATTCAGACTCTGGATATTGGAAGAGGCGGTGTTGATCGCCGCCGTCAGGTTAGCCAGTGCGCCCTGGTGGTTAAACATATCCACCTTGATCTCCGTAATGAACTCCTGAGCGGTCTCTTTATCCCACTCAACCGCCATAAATTTCTCCGGCTCTTTCTGGTAGCCGCGGATGTTACGACAGGATTCATGATGGATAACCAGCCCTTTGCCGGGACTGACGTGGGCGATAATCGGGTCACCGGGGATCGGACGACAGCATTTGGCAAAAGTGATCAGCACGCCATCGGCGCCTTTGATCGGTAGATGGCCGTGGTTCGAGGCATTGGCCGGCACCGGAGCCGCAGCGGCTTCGCCCTGCTGCAGGTTTTTCGCCACCACCACGCTCATGGCGTTGCCCAGACCGATCTCCGCCAGCAGATCGTCGAGCGAGGCCAGCTTCATCCGGTCGAGCTCGCGCTGGATATTCTCCGGCGGGATCTCGGCGAGTTTGCGGCTACCGCCCAGCGCGTGGTTGAGCAGACGACGGCCAAGGCTGACCGAGTCATCGCGCTTGAGGTTTTTCAGCAGCTGACGGATCTTGGCGCGCGCCTTCGAGCTGACGACAAAGTTCAGCCAGGCGGCATTCGGACGTGCGCCCGGCGCGGTAATAATTTCGACTGTCTGACCGCTGGAGAGCGGCTGCGACAGTGGATAGGGCTGGCGGTCGACGCGCGCGCCGACGCAGGCATGGCCGATATCGGTATGCACCGCATAGGCGAAGTCCACCGGCGTGGCGCCAGCGGGCAGTTCGACAATGCGCCCTTCCGGGGTGAAAACGTAAATCTCATCGGGGAACAGATCGGATTTAACGCTCTCAATAAATTCAAACGAGCTGCCGGCGCTCTGCTGCAGCTCCAGCAGGCTCTGCATCCAGCGCTGGGCGCGGATTTGCGCGGTGGTGCTGCTTTCGCCGCCGTGCTCTTTATAAGCCCAGTGCGCCGCGACCCCCATCTCCGCCATCTGGTCCATGTCTTCGGTACGAATTTGTACCTCGACCGGGACGCCGTGGGGGCCGATCATCGAGGTGTGCAAAGACTGATAGCCGTTCGCTTTCGGAATGGCGATATAATCTTTGAAACGACCTGGACGCGGTTTATAGAGGCTGTGCATCTGGCCAAGCACGCGGTAGCAGACATCGGCATCATGGACGATAACGCGGAAGGCGTAGATATCCATGATCGAGTGAAAACGCTGCTCTTTGAGCACCATTTTGCAGTAGATCGAGTACAGATGCTTTTCGCGACCGCTGACGCGGCAGGGGATCCCCGCTTCCTGCAAACGCCCTTCGATTTCCGAGAGGATCTTTTGGATCATCTCTTTACGGTTGCCGCGCGCCGCTTTGACCACCTCTTTAATGACGCGGTAGCGGTTCGGGTACAGCGCCTCAAAGCCCAGCTCTTCGAGCTCAGTTTTGATGTGATGGATACCTAAACGGTGCGCCAGCGGGCTGTAGATTTCCAGCGTTTCGCGGGCGATGCGGCGGCGTTTATCCGGGCGTAGCGAGCCCAGGGTACGCATGTTGTGGGTGCGGTCGGCAAGCTTGATGAGGATGACGCGGATGTCCTGCACCATCGCCATGATCATTTTACGAAAGTTTTCGGCCTGCGCCTCTTTCTTATCGCGGAACTTGAGCTTATCAAGTTTCGATACCCCCTCTACCAGTTCGGCGACGCTTTTACCAAAAAGCTGTTCCATGTCCTGGTAGGTGGCGGGAGTATCTTCAATCACATCATGCAGCAGCGCGGCCATCAGCGTTTCGTAGTCGAGCTTCATCTCGGCCAGAATACAGGCAACCGCGACCGGGTGCGTAATATAAGGTTCACCGCTTGAACGTGTCTGACCCTCGTGAGCGTCACGTGCAACGAGATACGCCTGCCGCAGACGTTTGATCTGGTCTTCCGGCAGGTAGTTTTGAATCAGCTGATTCAGGCTTTCAAACAGATACAAGGGCGACCCGCTGTGTGATTAACGACGACCTTCAGCAATCGCGGTAACGGCTTGTAATTCAGCGGCTTCCTGCTCTTGCTGTTCCTGGCGCTCACGTACGTCGAGGATCTGGTTGTTGATCAGACCTTCTTCGATTTCGCGCAGTGCGATTACGGTGGTTTTATCGTTTTCTTCCGGTACCAGCGGATCCTTTCCGCCTACCTGCATCTGACGAGCGCGACGCGCGGCGACCAGTACCAGGTCAAAACGGTTACCAATTTTCTCTACAGCGTCCTGAACAGTTACGCGTGCCATACTTAAAATGCTCCACAGGTGAAGAAATGACTGGGCATGATACTGAATGTGGATTCAGTCTGCCAATAGTTTGGTGATTAAAGCGCCATGTCGCTGCTTTTGGCGGCTCATGCGCAGACGTTCAGCGCGGATGATATTTTTCAGGTCGCTCAGGGCGGTGTCAAAATCATCGTTCACAATCAGGTAATCATATTCGGCGTAATGGCTCATTTCCGCAACGGCCTGGGCCATTCGTTTCGCGATCACCTCTTCGCTGTCCTGGCCGCGGCCGCGCAGGCGACGGTCCAGTTCATCTTTTGACGGCGGCAGAATAAAAATGCTGCGTGCGCCCGGCATGCTTTTACGGATCTGCTGCGCGCCCTGCCAGTCGATATCGAGGAAGACATCAACACCGGTCGCCAGCACCTGCTCGATCGCTTTACGCGACGTGCCGTAATAGTTGCCAAAGACCTCTGCATGTTCCAGAAACGCGTTTTCGCCAATCATCGAGCGGAATTCGTCGTGATTCACGAAGAAATAGTGTTCGCCGTGCACTTCACCCGGACGCGGCGCCCGCGTGGTATGGGAAACCGATACCTGGGTGTCATACAACGGTTGGGTTTTTAATAAAGCCTGAATCAGGCTGGATTTACCCGCGCCGCTAGGGGCGGAAACAATATAAAGCGTGCCTTGAGCCATGAGTGTCTTTTGTATGTGGTTATCGAAAGAGGTCCTACATACGAGCCTATTATACACGTCGCCGCGGCGTGACGCAGTCCTTGTCACACTTTTTGCCGCTGTTTCTTTCATTTTGCCTGCCGTTTTCCTGAATTCGCCAGCCGTTGCTGCAACGAGGTGCAAATCCTGGAAGGCGCTTCGCAGGGTGAAAAAGCCCCCGTCGCGGTTTCCGGTATTCTGCCGCAGACTCTCCGTCAGGTGCTGAAGGAGGGAACTGCAATGCGTAAAGGAGGGGGGTGGCTGGCGATAGGGATGTTCTCTGCCAGCGCGCTGGCGACGTGCCCGGACTGGCCGCCGGCTAAAGGCAGACAGGAGATGGCACGTCTTCATCAACAGATTGACGCCTGGAACGAGGCTTACTGGCGACAGGGCGCCAGCGAGGTGAGTGATGACGTTTACGACCAGCTCACCCAGCGCCTGACGCAGTGGCGGCAATGCTTTCCGGGCGCGACGCCTGAGGAGGACGGTCTGTCTCCACCGACCGGCGATACGCGTCATCCGGTCGCCCATACCGGCGTACGCAAGCTGGCGGATGAAGCCAGCCTGGCCCGCTGGATGAAAAATAAAACCGACCTGTGGATACAGCCTAAGGTGGACGGCGTGGCGGTAACCCTGGTCTATCGCCAGGGGCATCTGGTTCAGGCTATCAGCCGCGGGGATGGCCTGCGCGGTGAGTTGTGGACCGCCCGAGCGCGGCAGATCCCGGCGCTGGCGAAGCTGACGACCGGCAAACTGGCCAACAGCGTGCTGCAGGGGGAGCTGTTTCTGCGTCGGGAGGGGCATGTTCAGCAGCAGGCTGGCGGAATGAACGCGCGGGCGAAAGTCGCCGGGTTGATGATGCGGGCTGACGCGGCGGCGCCCCTCAGCCAGCTGGACGTTTTTATCTGGGCCTGGCCAGACGGTCCGTCGGATATGCGCCGTCGTCAGAAGCTGCTGGCGCAGGCGGGGTTTATCTACAGCGGACAATACACCCATCCGGTGACGCGTGTTGAGCAGGTGGCGGAGTGGCGCCAGCGGTGGTATCGCTCGCCGCTGCCCTTCGTCAGCGATGGCGTGATTGTGCGTGAAGGGCGCGAACCGGCGGGGCGCGTCTGGTCACCGGGAAAGGGCGAATGGCTGGCAGCCTGGAAATATCCTCCGGCATCGCGGGTGATGGAGGTGCGGGCGATCCATTTCAGTACCGGCCGCAGCGGTAGAGTCAACGTAGTGGCTGAGCTTGAGCCCCAGCGACTGGATGACAAACGCGTGCAGCGGGTTAACGTTGGCTCTGTGGCCCGCTGGCAGGCGCTGGATATTGGGGTTGGCGATCAGCTGCAGATCAGTCTGGCAGGTCAGGGTATTCCACGGATCGACGCGGTCGTCTGGCGGATGGCCGAGCGCCTTAAACCGACGCCGCCGGCGGCCAAATTCAATGCGCTAACCTGCTATTTCGCCACCCCTGAGTGCAGCGAACAGTTTCTTTCCCGGCTGGTCTGGTTGTCATCAAAGTCGGTGCTGGATATCGATGGCGTAGGGGAAAACGTATGGCGCGTCATTCAGCGGCAGCACCCGATGGAGCATCTTTTTTCCTGGCTGGCGCTCACGGCGGAGCAGCTGCAGGCGATGCCTGGGATCTCGGCCGCCCGTGGGCAGCACCTCTGGCATCAGTTTGATCTTATTCGTAAACGGCCTTTTATACGCTGGGTGCTGGCGATGGGGATCCCGGTGCCCCAGGAGGCGCTGGCGCAGCCTGGAAATGAAAACTGGCGCCTCCTCACGGCAAAGAGTGAAGCGCAATGGCGCACGCTGCCGGGCGTGGGGGCGATCAGAGCCCGACAGCTGGTGGCTTTCCTGCATCACCCTGACGTGGCGGCGCTGGCGCAATGGCTTAGCGGGCAACGCATCCCCGGGTTTTGAGGCGGTTAGTGGGCGTCGTGGGTGTAGTGGAAGACCGGTAGCCCGAGCTTCCAGCGCAGCGCCAGCATGCGGGCGGTAAAGCCGAACAGCAGCGTGGCCAGGACCACCACATCGTGGCTGCTAACGTAATGTTGCAGCGCTATATAGAGTACCGCTGCGGCAAACGAGATCCCGGCGTACAGCTCTTTCTGGAAGACCAGCGGAATGCGTTTGCAGAACATATCGCGCAGTACACCGCCAAAAACGCCGGTGATGACCGCAGCAATAGAGGCGATAACCGGCCCTTCTCCCATATCCAGGGCGATTTGCGCACCGATGACGGAAAATACGATCAGCCCCAGCGCATCCAGCACCAGGAAAAGCCGGCGCAGGTGCGGCATTACCGGGGCGGCAATTGTGGTAAGGACGGCGGCGACGGCGACAATAATGACGTATTCCGGATGCTTCACCCAGCCGAGAGGATAGTGTCCCAGCAGGATATCGCGAACGGAACCCCCGCCCAGCGCGGTCGCGGTGGCGATAATAATGACGCCGAACGTATCCATCCGCCGACGCCCGGCAGCCAGCGCTCCGGTCATGGCTTCCGCGGTGATACCGATTAAATACAGAACATGAAGCAGCATAGATCCCCCCAGACAGTGGCCGGCAGGTTAACGATTTGTGCGCAGGATCACGATTGAGATTTTCTAAAGTGAAATCGTTAGGCCAGGAAAAACTAATGCCAATATAGATTAAATTGGCTTTAATTGGCGGTTGATTTCTATTTTATGAATTTTTAAAGATTAGAAAAAGTAATGACTTGTTCCCGATCGATTTTCTATATTGAAAACGCTACGAATACCTAATGTTTAAGTCCCGACCTTTATCCTTTTATTTTCTTTCTCGAGGAGATGAGAAAATGCGTGTCGCCGCCGGGAGCAAACATTCTCTGACTCGCCTGTTGGCCGTGGTATTAACCGGGATTTTGGCCGGTCTGTCCGGCATGGTTTTGGCACTGATTTTACACGCCATTCAGCACCTGGCTTTTGGCTACAGTTCCGGGCAGATCGTCGGTTCGGTGTCATTTTTACAGGGCGTCACGGCGTCGCCCTGGCCACGTCGCATCGCGGCAATCGTGGCCGGCGGCATCGTCGCCGGATTTGGCTGGTGGCTGCTTGGTCGCTATGGGCAGAAGCGGGTTTCCATTGCCGCGGCGGCGGCTAACCCTTCCGTCCCCATGCCCGCGGGCACCACGACGATCCACGCCCTGTTGCAGATCGTCACCGTAGCGCTGGGTTCCCCGCTTGGCCGCGAAGTGGCGCCGCGGGAAATGGGCGCGCTGGGAGGGGGGATGGTGGCGCGTAAGCTGAGCCTGCTGGAGGATGACACCCGCACGCTGATTGCCTGTGGGGCGGGCGCGGGCCTGGCGGCGGTGTATAACGTCCCGCTGGCAGGGGCGTTGTTCACCCTCGAGGTCATGCTGCTGTCGTTTAGCTGGGAAAAAACGCTGGCGGCGATAATGACCTCGGCGATTGCCGCCTGGACGGCCACCCTCGGGTTAGGGGATGAATCGCAATACCATTTTGTTTCCAGCGCGCTTCCGCACACCTTTCTCTGGTGGGCGATTCTGGTGGGCCCGATTTTGGGCACCGGCGCCTGGCTCTTTCGCAAAGCGACCAGCGCAGCGCGTTCACGCGTGCGAAGTAACTGGCAGATGCCGGTGTTCTGTCTGCTGGCGTTTTCACTTCTTGCCGTCCTGAGCCTCTGGTTCCCTGCGCTACCGGGCAATGGCAAGGGGCCGATGCAGCTGGCGCTCAGCGACGGGCTGCCTCTCTCCATGGTCGCGATCCTGTTAGGGCTGAAGATGGTGGTGATCCTGGCGGTGCTGCGCGGCGGCGCGGAGGGCGGGTTGCTAACCCCGGGGCTGGCGGTGGGCGGGCTGGCCAGCCTGCTGCTCTGCGCGCTCTGGCAATCAGGGTTCCCCGGCGGAGATGAAAGTAGTTTCGCCCTGGTGGGAGCAGCCGCTTTTCTCGCCGCCTCCATGCAGATGCCGCTGACGGCGGTGGTGCTGGTGATGGAATTCACCCACATGGATCACAGCTATCTGGCCCCGACGCTGCTGTGCGCGGCAGGGGCGTTTTTGACCTGCCGGGTACTGGATAAGAAAGCGGTTAATGAGCTGCAGCGAAAGTGAACCGGGAGAGGGCCATTCATCCTGGAAGTAAAATCAGCCGCAATTTTGCCTGATGGTTGCCTCATGGTTGATAAGCCATTTTTTACGCGCAATGCCGCCGCCATAACCCGTCATCGAACCATCTTTGCCGATAATTCGATGACAGGGGATGATGATGGCGACACGATTGGCACCATTTGCGGAAGCGACCGCCCGCGTGGCCGTCGGCTTACCTATATCCATGGCAATGGATTGATAATTCGTCGTCTCGCCGAAGCTAACGCGCTGTAAACTGTGCCAGACCGCTCGCTGGAACTCACTGCCTGGCGTATCAAGCGCCACCTCGAATGATTGGCGCTGCCCGGCAAAATACTCTGTTATTTCTTGTTGCGCCTGCCGGGTGTGGGCGTTTTCTCCTGCGATGATGCTGGCGTCGAACCGTCGCTGCAGGTCGCTGAATTCTGTCTCCAGCGCTCGTCTGTCGACAAATTCCAGCAGACAAATTCCCCCTTGCGTTGCGCACACGAACATTGGTCCTAGCGGAGTGGTAAAGCGATGAATTAAAACAATCTGGCGTTGCGCGCTGGGAGCGGAACCGGTCAATTTTTTGCAGGTATAGCCGAAGCCGCTTAAGGATTCGTAGCCGCTATCGAAAGCGACATCGGTAGTTGAGCGGCCTGCTTTCAGCTCCTGAAGCGCCATATTCACGCGCTGCATCCGTTGAAAAGCCTGAAAAGTGATCCCGTGATTTTGCAGGAACCAGCGGCGAACGCGTTCCGGGCTAATATCATGCTGACGTAGTTCGTTATCGCTGAGGCGAACCTTCGGATTTTCTCGCAGCAGGCGAAGCGCTTGCTCAACAAAGGCGGGAGCCGTCCGGGCATTCTCCGTCGGGCGACAGACTTTGCATGGCCGGAATCCAGCATCCAGCGCGGATTTAACGTCATTATAAAATTCGACGTTTTCGCGTCTGGGTTTTCGCGCCCGGCAGACCGAGATACAAAATACACCGGTGGTTTTGACGCCAACGAAAAAGACGCCGGTGAATTCCACTGCGCGTTCAAGCAGCGCCTGATACCAGATATCGCACTGGACACTGTCGGTAATTTTCATGGTAAAAAAACGTCCGAGAAAGAGTGATGAGCTTGTACCTGACAGAATAAGTCTTTCAGTTTGGTCTGTGTGGCAGCGTGCAAAAAATTGCCCATTGAAATACGTCTTACGCCCAGCGCAGATAAGGCGCTGAAGTCTGCCAGCTCAGGCATACACATTACGTTTAATGGTAAAGGCACGCGGCGAACGATGGGGGTAATATCCTCTGCATGGGTGACGCAAGGCACAAAAAAACCGTCTGCGCCGTGGTTCGCGTAGAGTTGACCGCGATAGAGCGTCTGATCCAGCGCATCTTGAACGTCGAGAAGAAAGGTATCGGTGCGGACATTAACAAACATGCCGGGACAGGCGCGGGTGATTGCCTGCAGTTTGACGGCAAAGCGCTTCGGATCATCAAGAAGACGCCTGTTATTTACCACCTGACTATCCTCGAGGTTTATTCCGCTCACGCCGAGATGCGCCAGACGCTGAATATTCTCAATAATGTGGCTGGTTGTGGCGCCGTAGCCGGCCTCTAAATCGACGCTTAACGGCAGTTCGCTAACGGCTTTGATGCGTGAGACGATATAGAACAGCTCGTCAAAACTCATCTCTTCGCCATCTTTATAGCCTAACATCGCGGCGATAGCGGCGCTGGAGGTTCCCAGCGCCTGGTAATCGGCCTGCTGAGCGGCCTGAGCGCTGCTGGCGTCCCAGACGTTGGCAAGCAACAAAGGTTGGTTTTGCTGGTGAAGCGCGTTGAAGTCCATTCTTTTCTCCCGCAGTGGTGTTTCCCCTGACTGTGCCGCGTTGTGCTCATTGGCCACAACCGAAAACTGGACGACTATTTTTTACGGCAGCTTATCGTCAGCCTGCGGTAGAGATAAATAAAAAGGCCATGATTGATCATGGCCTTGTGAACGGAAAGACTTTAACAGACGAGAGCGCGTTACTCGATATTCTGGATCTGCTCGCGCATTTGCTCGATCAGCACTTTCAGCTCAATCGCAGAGTTGGTGACCTCGGCATTGATCGATTTTGACGCCAGGGTGTTCGACTCACGGTTGAACTCCTGCATCATAAAGTCGAGACGGCGACCCACGGCCTCTTTCTTTTTCAGAATGTTGTAGGTCTCTTTCACGTGGGCTTCGAGGCGGTCCAGCTCTTCGGCAACGTCGATACGCTGCGCCATCAGCACCAGCTCTTGCTCGAGACGGTTATTCTCCAGCTGCACTTCCGCATCCTCCAGCTTGGCGACCAGACGCTCGCGCTGCCACTGGAGAATTTCCGGCATATGAGCGCGAACTTTCGCCACTTCGCCGCTCACGCCTTCAAGACGCTGCTCGATAAGCGTTTTCAGCGCCTGGCCTTCCGTTTCGCGAGCGACGATGAAGTCATCCAGCGCGCCGTCAAGGGCTGCCAGAATGTCGGCGGCGATGGCGTCAAGATCCTGCTCTTTGGCGGCCATCACGCCCGGCCAGCGCAGGATATCAACCGGATTGATTTCCCCTTCATCGCTCTGCATTTTCACCCAGTTGGCAGCGTTAACCAGCTGTTTAGCCAGCTTTTCGTTGAGAATGAGTTCGCCCTGAGCGCTGGGGTCTTGTTCAAAACGCAGGGTGCATTCGACTTTACCGCGAGTCAGGCGGGCGCGAATGCGCTCGCGTACCACGGGCTCCAGGCTACGGAACTGCTCCGGCAGGCGGAAGTACGTTTCCAGATAGCGCTGGTTTACCGAGCGCAGCTCCCATGCGGCGCTACCCCAGTCACCCTTGATTTCACGGCGGGCATAGGCGGTCATACTGCGGATCATAGTCGTTCCTGTTTTTAAAGGAGAGTGGGGAGGATTATAGCTTTCGAGGCCTTATCAGGATAGGAATAAGCGCCTTTAATCCGTATAATGCGCAGCCACATTCGTTTCAAGCCGGAGATTTCTATCATGCGTCCAGCAGGTCGTAGCGCCAACCAGGTGCGCCCCGTCACCCTGACCCGTAATTACACAAAACACGCTGAAGGCTCTGTGCTGGTTGAATTCGGTGATACCAAAGTGCTGTGCACCGCCTCCATTGACGAAGGCGTTCCGCGTTTCCTGAAAGGACAGGGACAGGGGTGGATCACCGCTGAATATGGCATGCTGCCGCGTTCAACGCACACGCGTAACGCGCGTGAAGCGGCAAAAGGCAAGCAGGGCGGCCGGACGATGGAAATTCAGCGCCTGATCGCCCGTGCGCTGCGCGCGGCGGTTGATCTGAAAGCGCTGGGCGAATTTACTATCACCCTCGACTGCGATGTGCTGCAAGCCGACGGCGGCACCCGCACCGCGTCTATTACCGGTGCCTGCGTGGCGCTGGCCGACGCGCTGAATAAGCTGGTGGCGGCCGGCAAGCTGAAAACTAACCCGATGAAAGGGATGGTGGCGGCGGTCTCTGTTGGGATCGTTAATGGCGAAGCCATCTGCGATCTGGAGTACATCGAAGACTCTGCCGCGGAAACCGACATGAACGTGGTGATGACCGAAGATGGTCGCATCATTGAGGTGCAGGGTACGGCAGAAGGCGAGCCGTTCACCCATGAAGAGCTCCTCACTCTCCTGGCGTTAGCCCGAGGGGGGATCGAATCCATTATTACGACGCAGAAGGCGGCGTTAGTAGATTAGTTTTTAAGGCGACTGAGAAGTCGCCTTTTTTTTGACCGTAAAAAAGTAAGATGAGGAGCGAATCCATGAAGCCGTATCAGCGCCAGTTTATTGAGTTTGCGCTTAGCAAGCAGGTTCTTAAGTTTGGCGAGTTTACGCTGAAATCCGGGCGTAAGAGCCCCTATTTCTTTAACGCCGGCCTGTTTAACACCGGGCGCGATCTGGCTCTGCTGGGCCGTTTTTATGCCGAGGCGCTGGTGGATTCCGGGATTGAGTTCGACCTGCTGTTTGGCCCGGCCTACAAAGGGATCCCGATCGCCACCACCACCGCGGTGGCGTTAGCCGAACACCATGACCGCGACCTGCCTTACTGCTTTAACCGTAAAGAGGCAAAGACTCACGGCGAAGGCGGCAATCTGGTCGGTAGTCCACTGCAAGGGCGGGTCATGCTGGTGGATGACGTGATCACCGCCGGTACGGCGATTCGCGAATCCATGGAGATCATCCAGGCCAACGGCGCGCAGCTGGCGGGCGTGCTGATCTCCCTGGATCGTCAGGAGCGCGGCCGCGGTGAAATCTCCGCCATTCAGGAAGTGGAGCGGGATTACGGCTGCCAGGTTATCTCGATCGTAACCCTGAAAGAGCTGATCGCTTATCTGGAAGAGAAACCGGAGATGGCGGAACACCTGGCCGCCGTTCGCGCTTATCGCGAAGCCTACGGCGTGTAACGAAAAAGCCCGGTAAGCAGAGCGCTACCGGGCAATGCAAAGAAAACTACTGCAGCTGTGCGGCGACCAGCGGCCAGCGGGCGTCGAAATCATCCGTCGGACGGTATTTGAACTCGCTGCGCACAAAGCGCGACAGCATGCCCTCGCAGAAGGCGAGCAGCTGGCTGGCCAGCAGCGTTTCGTCGAGCGTGTAGCCTTCGCCTTCGCGCATTTTTTTCTCGCGCATCACCTGACGCAGCTGCACTTCGATGCGTTCAAAAAGCTGGTTGATACGGCCCTGCAGCCGGTCCTGTTCGAACATCAGCGCGTGTCCGGTGAGGATGCGCGTCAGCCCAGGATTACGCTCGCCAAACCCAAGAATCAACAGAACAATCAGGCGCAGGCGCGCGGACGTGTCCTTCTCATCTTTCAGAATCAAATTGATGCGCGTAATCAGACTGTCTTCAATGAACTCGATCAGGCTGTCAAACATGCGGGTTTTGCTGGGAAAATGGCGATACAGCGCGGCCTCAGAGACGCCGACGGAAGCTGCCAGTTTCGCGGTGGTAATACGTTGACTACCATCGCTGGATTCCAGCATTAGCGCCAGAGATTGAAGTATTTCTTCGCGACGATTCCGTTTCGCAGTTTGCTTTTCTGCCATGTTTTAAAATACCCCTGAAAATAAGCACTTGTCAGGCAGACATCCACAACGCGACCGCAAACCAGAGTTTGCGGTGGTGTTATTGCATTATGCGCGTTGGGATGCAGATTCCGTGTTGCTGGGCCTATTTGCGCCCTGAGTGACCGAAGCCGCCTTCGCCGCGGTCGGTGGCATCGAAAGATTCCACCAGGTTAAATTCCGCCTGCACGACCGGCACAAAGACCATCTGCGCGATACGTTCGCCCGGCTCGATAACAAAGCTCTGCTGACCGCGGTTCCAGACGGACACCATCAGCTGCCCCTGGTAATCGGAGTCGATAAGGCCCACCAGGTTGCCCAGCACCACGCCGTGCTTATGACCCAGGCCCGAGCGCGGCAGGATCACCGCCGCCAGAGAGGGATCGGCGATATGAATCGCAAGGCCGGTCGGCAACAGCGTGGTTGCGCCCGGCGCAAGCTCTACGGCGTCGTCGAGACAGGCTCGCAGGTCAAGTCCGGCGGAGCCGGAGGTGGCATAGGTCGGCAGCGGAAATTGCTGGCCGACACGCGGGTCCAGAATCTTAACGTCGATTTTTTTCATCATAACGGGTCACGATCTCGTCGAGTAATAATTGGCCCAGGAGTTCCTTGCGCTCAAGTGGTAAGCGCTTTTCCCCATCCTGCCAGAAAAGGTGTAATGCGTTGCTATCGCTGTTAAAGCCCTGATTAGGCTGGGAAACATCGTTGGCGCAAATCAGGTCGAGGTTTTTGCGGGCACGTTTTTGCCGCGCATATTCTTCCACATTATTCGTTTCGGCGGCAAACCCAACGACGTAGGGGCGATGCGATTTTAGCGCTGCAACCCCGGCCACGATATCCGGGTTTTTAACCATTTTTATTGTTAATTCATCACCTTGTTTTTTTATTTTATCTTCGGCGATGGCGGCGGCGCGGTAATCCGCCACCGCGGCGCAGCCAATAAAAATGTGCTGCTGCTGAGCGCCGGCCTGGACGGCCGCTTCCATTTCCAGCGCGGTAGTGACATCAATACGCTGCACAAAGGGCGGTGTCGGAAGTGATACCGGTCCGCTGACCAGGGTCACGTTCGCGCCGCGCTGTGCGGCGGCGGCGGCAATCGCGAAGCCCATCTTACCGGAGCTGTGGTTAGAGATGTAACGCACCGGATCCAACGGTTCACGGGTCGGGCCCGCGGTAATCATGAGGTTGAGATGTTGCAAATCTTTGACAGGGGAGGCGAAATGCTGTGCGGCCATCTCCACGATGGTTAACGGATCGAGCATTCGCCCCGGGCCGATGTCGCCGCAGGCCTGGCTACCGCTGTCCGGTCCCCACAGCAGCAGGCCGCGGGAAGCGAGCGTCTGCAGATTATGCTGGGTGGCCTGCGCGCGATACATCTGCTGGTTCATGGCGGGCAAGACGGCAACCGGAGAAGGGGTGGCAAGACAGATCGTCGACACCAAATCGTTAGCCATGCCGGCCGCCACGCGGGCAATCAAATCGGCGGTCGCCGGGGCGAGGATCACCAGGTCGGCCCATTTTCCGAGCTCAATATGGCCCATGGCCGCTTCCGCCGCCGGATCGAGCAGACTATCGGAAACCGGATAGCCGGATACCGCCTGCAGGCTGAGTGGGGTGATGAACGCTTTTGCCGCCTCCGTCATTGCGACACGCACTTCCGCGCCGCGTTCACGCAGTCGCCGCACCAGTTCCGGGGTTTTATACGCCGCGATACCGCCGCTGACGCCCAGGACGATTTTTTTACCCGCCAGAGTCATCATGATGTATTCCTGTTGCCGTAGACCAGAATCCGCGCATCTTATCACAATCCTGACGTGGTCGTGCCTCTGACGGGCATTCACTTTGCGAGCGGCTACGCAGGGTGAAAAGCGGCGCGTCGGCAGAGCCGTCAGGTTGTGCCAGGATAGGCTGATTCACGCAGGAGGGCGCATGGACGGAACGGAAAATCTGATGCCACGGGAGAAGATGCTGCAATACGGCATCGAGGCACTGACGGATGTTGAGCTACTGGCGCTGTTTCTGCGCATTGGCACACGCCGTCAGGATGTGCTGAGCTACGCCCAGGCGTTACTGCAGCGTTTTGGTTCGCTCTACGCTCTACTTTCCGCTGATAAAGCGCAACTGGTTGCCGTTGACGGACTGGGGCTGGCGAAATATGCGCAACTGAAGGGGATTGCCGAGCTGGCGCGGCGCTATTTTAGCTCGCAGCTGGTTGAGGAGGCCGCGCTGATCACCCCCTCGATGACGCGGGAATTTTTGCAAAGCCAGCTGACGGAAGAGGAGCGCGAGATCTTTATGGTGATCTTTTTAGATAATCAGAACCGCGTGTTGAAACATAGCCGCCTTTTTTCTGGTACTCTTAGCCACGTTGAGGTGCATCCGCGAGAAATTGTACGCGAAGCCATCAAAGTGAACGCCGCCGCCGTGATCCTTGCGCATAATCATCCCTCCGGTAGTCCGGAGCCGAGTCAGGCTGACAGGCTGATTACCGAAAGGGTGGTAAAGTGTTGTCGATTCATGGAGATACGTGTGCTTGACCATCTGGTTATCGGCCGCGGTGCGTATGTATCTTTTGCCGAACGTGGCTGGATTTAGCCCCGAACTGGCGATCCTTCGGGATCTTTGTCTGTTCGGGACTTGAGCACATCGCCGAGTCAGCGTATACTACGCCACCTTTGAGAATCTCGGGTTTGGCATTTGGGCCTGGCAGTCGAGAGTTCACATTGAACTGCGATGACCAGGCTGTAAAGCCTGACGAGGCGCCAATACCCCATACGAAGCTCGAGCTAATTTGATTTTTGGAGAATAGACATGTCCCGAGTCTGCCAAGTTACTGGCAAGCGTCCGGTGACCGGTAACAACCGTTCCCACGCACTGAACGCGACTAAACGCCGTTTCCTGCCGAACCTGCACTCTCACCGTTTCTGGGTTGAGAGCGAGAAGCGTTTTGTCACCCTGCGCGTATCTGCTAAAGGTATGCGTGTAATCGATAAGAAAGGCATCGATACAGTTCTGGCTGAACTGCGTGCCCGTGGCGAAAAGTACTAAGTACTTAGAGGAAATAAATCATGGCTAAAGGTATTCGTGAGAAAATCAAGCTGGTTTCTTCCGCTGGTACTGGTCACTTCTACACCACCACGAAGAACAAACGTACCAAACCGGAAAAAATGGAACTGAAAAAGTACGATCCGGTTGTACGTCAGCACGTTATCTACAAAGAAGCTAAAATCAAATAATTTTAGCCTCCTTGTATAAAAACCCCGCTCCGGCGGGGTTTTTTGTTTTTAAAACTCCCCCATATTGCTTTCACACACTCCCTTTTCAGCCACCTGTCCGTGAAGCACAATACGCCGGGTTAATGGAGGAAAATCATGCCTGAATTACCAGAGGTGGAAACCAGCCGTCGCGGCATTGAGCCGCACCTGGTTGGCGCCACCATTCTGCACGCCGTCGTGCGCAACGGACGGTTGCGCTGGCCGGTTTCCGAAGAGATTTATCGCCTGAGCGACGTTCAGGTGCTCAGCGTGCGACGTCGCGCCAAATATTTGCTTCTGGAACTCCCGGACGGCTGGATCATCGTCCATCTTGGGATGTCGGGGAGCCTGCGCATCCTGAGCGAAGAGCTGCCTGCGGAAAAACACGATCACGTTGATCTGGTTATGAGTAACGGTAAAGTTCTGCGCTATACCGATCCGCGCCGCTTTGGCGCCTGGCTATGGACCAAAGAGCTGGAAGGCCACCCGGTGCTGGCGCATCTGGGGCCGGAACCGCTAAGCGATGCCTTCAACGCCGACTATCTCCAGCAGAAATGCGCGAAGAAGAAAACCGCGATCAAACCCTGGCTGATGGATAACAAGCTGGTGGTGGGCGTCGGCAATATCTACGCCAGTGAATCGCTGTTCTCCGCCGGGATCCACCCTGACAGGCTGGCGTCCTCGCTGTCGAGGGACGAGTGCGAGCAGTTGGTGAAGGTGATTAAGCTGGTCCTGCTGCGCTCGATAGAGCAGGGCGGCACCACGCTGAAGGACTTCCTGCAAAGCGATGGCAAGCCCGGTTATTTTGCCCAGGAGCTACAGGTCTATGGCCGCAAGGGCGAACCCTGCCGGATCTGCGGCACGCCGGTCGTCGGGACCAAACATGCCCAGCGGGCGACCTTTTATTGCCGCCAGTGTCAGAAATAGTCACCGGAACAGGAATGATTGTCGGCCAGGTCAGCGAAACTGCGGGTGCGCATCTGGCGGACCGGGGGCGTTTGTAGGCCAGGTAAGCGCAGCGCCACCTGGCATCAAGACAGAGACAGAGCCCGCGTGGCTCACGCCCCAGCAGATGCGTTACTTCAGCTTATTCAACAGCGCCTGGTGGACGTTGGCTGGCAGGAAATGAGAGACATCGCCCTGGTGGCGCGCGACTTCCTTCACCAGCGAAGAGGAGATAAACGACCACTCTTTGCACGGCATCAGGAACACGCTCTCAAGGGTGGGCATCAGATGGCGATTCATATGGGCCAGCTGCATCTCATACTCGAAATCCGCCACCGCCCGCAGGCCGCGGATCAGGATGTTGGCCTGCTGCGCGCGCGCGAAGCTGGCCATCAGGTCGCTAAAGCCGACCACCTGCACGTTCACCAGGTGGGCCGTCGCCTGCTCCGCCAGCGCAATGCGTTCATCAAGGCTGAACATCGGCTTTTTGCTTGGGCTGGCGGCGATAGCCAGCACCACTTTATCGAACATACTCGCCGCGCGGGTGACAATATCGATATGGCCATTGGTGATGGGATCGAAGGTACCCGGATAGATCGCTTTTGTGCTCATGATGACTCTTTCTCCGAGTAGCCGTGGCTCAGCGCCCACAGCTCGGTATATTTTGTAAACGTATACTGCGCGTTGACCATCGCCAGTAACCAGCCCTGCTTACCGTCCAGCACCCCACCGCGCAGCAGCAGCGTTTTCAGGAACGCCCCCAGCGTATGGCTGAATATCCCCGCCATCGAGGTCTTCTTGCCCTTCTGATGGCGTTCCAGCGCCCACGCGGCGGCATACGCCAGCTGTTTTTGCTGGAAGCCAGCGAAGTCGCGGCACGTCAGATGCAGGAGATCGCCGGTCAACGGAATGACCTCGGCGCCCAGGCTATCCAGCGATTCATGGACCAGATTATCGTTATAGCGGTAACGGGCGCGTTCGTACAGGCGCAGGACGCGATCGGGGTACCAACCGCTGTGGCGCATAAAGCGTCCGAGAAAATAGTTACGGCGGGCGATGCTGTAGATGGCGCCGCGCTGCGGGGCTTCCAGTACCTTAAGAATAGCCTGCCTGAGTTCTGGCGTGACGCGCTCATCGGTATCGATCATCAACACCCAGTCGCCGGTGGCGTAGTCCTGCGCGCGCTGGCGCTGAATGCCATAGCCTCGCCAGTCGGTATGGGTATAGACCTGCGCCCCGAGGCGGCGAGCCAGCTCGACGGTGCTGTCAGTACTGCCGGAGTCGAGGACGATAATTTCATCCGCCCAGCTAACGGAGTCCAGACAATCCGGCAGCAGGTCCGCTGCGTTTTTGGCGATCATCACCACGGAAAGCCGGTTAGACATTAATGACTCCGCTGCGGCAGGTAAGGTTGCAGTAACTGTAGCAGACGCGACAGCGCGCCCTGGTTCTGGTGCAGCACTTCCACCGCGTGACGGCCATACCACAGGCGGTAGTCTTCATCGGTCAGGAGCGTGGAAACCTCTTTGACCAGCGAGTTCGCGTCGGTGACGGTGATCAGGCCATCGTCCTGCTGCAGCTTGGCGCAGATATCTTTGAAATTGAAGGTATGCGGCCCCATCAGCACCGGAATGGCGTGCGCCGCCGGCTCGAGCGGGTTATGGCCGCCGCGCTCCACCAGGCTGCCGCCGACAAAAGCGAGGTCGGCAATGCCGTAGAGCAGCATCAGTTCGCCCATGGTATCGCCAATGACCACCTGGGTACTGGAGGAGGGGATCTCGCCGGTGCTGCGCAGAGTGAAGCTCATTCCGGCTTTTTGCACCATGTCGCGGGCGTCAGGGAAGCGCTCCGGATGGCGGGGAACAAGGATCAGCAGCAGGTTCGGAAAGGTCTCCAGCAGCTTTTTATGCGCCTGGAGGATAATTTGCTCTTCGCCATCGTGGGTGCTGGTGGCAATCCAGACTTTGCGGTGCGGCGCCCATTGCCGACGCAGCGTCACCGCGCGCGCCGCCAGCTCTGGCGTAACGGAGATATCGAATTTCAGGCTGCCGGTGACCGCCAGCTGATTGCGCTTCAGTCCCAGCGCGAGGAAGCGGTTGCCATCTTCTTCATTCTGCGCGGCGATAAGCGTAATACGGCTCAACAGGCGGCGCATAAAGCCGCCCAGTTTGGCATAGCCTTTGGCGGAACGTTCGGACAGGCGGGCGTTGGCAATCACCAGCGGGATCTTACGCTTATGCAGCGCGGCCACCATGTTCGGCCACAGCTCGGTCTCCATGACGATCACCAGCTTCGGCTGAACGGTGTCCAGGAAGCGGTTCATGGCGCCGGGCAGATCGTAGGGCAGATAGACGTGATGGACATCTTTGCCGAAGGCCGACATGGCGCGCTCGGAGCCGGTCGGCGTCATGGTGGTGACGGTGATCGGCAGAGAAGGGTAGCGGTGGCGCAGGGCGCGAACCAGCGGAATGGCGGCTAAGGTCTCGCCGACGGAAACGGAGTGCAGCAGAATGCCATCCGGCTCTACCTTGTTCTGACAGAAGCCATAGCGTTCCGCCCAGCGTTTACGGTAGGCAGGAGCCTTACGACTGCGCAGCAGCAGCCGCAGCCACACCAGCGGCTGAATAAGGTAAAGTAGGGTGGTATAAAGCAATTCCAAACTATTTATCCGTTCTCTGTTTTGGCGGGCAAATTCTAAGCATTTAGCCCGCGTAAAGCTATCTCTTTGGCGGAAACAGCGGGTTTTTGGTCTATCCCGCGTGGCGATAACGCTTAATACGCAGATAACGGCGTCCCAGGCGCCAGCGTAAACGGAAAGTACAGGCGTTTTTCCAGATTAACCGCCAGATACCGCGGTCGAAGAATTCTTTAATAATAACATGCTTTTTCGACTCATCTTTCATGCTGTCGAAGGTGTGGATGATCCCCAGGCCTTCTTTGGCGATCTGCCAGCGACAGGCGGCGATATGGCGCACTTTATCCGGGTAACGCTGGTTGATCGCCTCCAGCATCTCCAGAATTTTCATGTAATGGCGCGCCGAACGCATCAGCGTGTCGTCGTTGTCCGGCTTATGCGATACCGACTCAGAATGGATGTAGTAATCATAGAATTGCTGACTGGTGTACTGCACGCGCTCCGCGGCCAGCAGCGCCTCGGTGGTCCACGGGATATCCTGATGGCGCAGGCCGGGCTCGAAATGGAAGTGATGCTGGCGGATAAAATCGTGGCGATAGATATTGAGCCAGGTGACGTGCAGAAATTTCCGCGAGTCCAGGGCCTGCTTGAGCCAGACATGGCCCGGCAACACGCCGGTCGAGGGCAAGCGATCCAGCGGGAAGATCGGGTGGCTCTCGCGGCGCTTTTCGTACACGTAGGTGCCGTTGCAGGTGGCGACATCGAGATGTGCTTTCTCGGCCATTTCCAGCAGCGTGCGATACATGCCCGGATAGAGTTTATCGTCGATGTCCGGAAACGCGAGGTACTTGCCGCTGGCGGCGGCGAGGCCGGTATTACGCGCGACCGAGACGCCCTGGTTTTCCTGCTCCAGCACCTGGACGTTCTGCAGCCGATCCCGCCATTCGGCGATCACCGCCAGGCTGTTGTCCGTCGACCCATCGTTCACCAGGATCAGTTCATAGCTGTCCAGCTGCTGCTGTTCAATGCACTCAAAGAATTGCGCAAGAAATTTCTCACCGTTGTAGACGGCAGCCACGATGCTCAGTAAAGGCGTTTGACTCATAAATCTTCGATCCTGGTTAACTAACGGCGTCAGGTGCGCTGCAGCTGACGGTACTGCTGACAAATGGACACGACGCTGAATTTTTCCAGCGCGGCATCGTCGATGGCCGGCGGGTTATGGTAAATGCTTTGCATCGTCTGAGCCAGCGCCGGACTGGTGAGATCCGCCAGACCGCGGGCAAGTTCGCCGGTCAGGATCTCGGTGACGCCGCCGGGACAGCGGGTGCTGGCGACCGGGGTATGTAACAGCAGCGCCTCCACTACCACATTGCCGAATCCTTCGCTATCCGAGCTCAAAACCAGCATCCGCGCGCCTTTGATCCACGGTAAGGGGTTTTTCTGAAAACCCTTGAACCACACCCGGTCTTCAATCTCAAGCGTTTTGGCCAGCTGGCGCAGGCGTTGCTCTTGCTCCGGTTTCCCCTGTCCTAACAGCACCAGCGGCGCGTCAATGCCGCTTTGCGCGTAGGCTTCGAGCAGGCGGTCGTGACGTTTACCGGGATGGAAGCGGCCGACGTGAATCAGGTAGTCGCCGTCCGGGCGCTCGCTGTCGGCTTCCGCTTCTGCGCGCAGGGCGGCGATATCGAAGGGGTTATAGATGGTTTTCAGCTGCGCCGGGTGCAGGGCGAAGGCTTCCACCAGATCGCGCCCCACGGCGTCGGAAACCGCCACCACGTTGCGCCCCTGGTAAATCCGCTTAATTTTCTGCTGCTTCATCCAGCGGTCAAAGCCGGTACGGTGACCGAGATAAGAGGCCGAGAAGACGCCGTGCAGGCAGAACCAGACGTTGCGCTCGCGCAGCGCCCGGCTGCGGGCGACGATGCGGTCGGTTTTATGCAGGTTGGAGAGTACAAGGTCAAATTGTCCCTGCTGCTCGGCCCGGATGATCGCGGCGTCCAGCTGGCGGGCGCGGCGGGACAGCTCGGTCAGCTTGCGCCAGGGTTTGCGGCAGCGATCGGCCACCACCTGGTAGTCGAGCCCCTCGGGCAAGGGGTACTCGCAGACGTCGCGTAGCGAAATGAGTGATACCCGATCGCCGTCGCGCAGGAACTGTGCTGCCAGGGTCAGGACCACTTTTTCCGCGCCGCCGCCGGGCAATCCGTCAATCACAAATAAGATGCGCATCGTTATTTCACCAGATCCTGATAAAGGGAAAGCAGCTGGGTGGAGAGGCGCTCGCTGGTGCAGGCCATGATGCGCTCGCGGGCGCGGTCGCCTTCCGCGGAGCCCAGCGCGCGGGCGGGCAGGGCCATCACCGCCTGCTGCAGCGCCGGGATATCCAGGGCGTCGCAGACGTAACCGTTGTGGCCGTTGACGATAAACTCCGCCCCGCCGCAGCCGGTGGTGGTGATCACCGGCAGACCGCAGGCCATTGCCTCGAGGATGACGTTGGGGAACGGATCGTAGAGGGTGGGCAGCAGCAGGCCATCGGCCATCTGATAGAACGGCAGCGTCTCCGACTGCATGCCGAAGAAGCGCACCCGCGCTTCGCAGTTCAGGCTTTTCGCCAGCGCCTGGTAGCGCGGCTGATCCTTATCTTTGCCAACCACCAGCAGATAGCGATCGGTCGGGGCGATGGCGCGGATCGCCGCCGCCAGCCCTTTACGCTCAAAGCCGGAGCCGACGTAAATCAGGCAGGTTGCCTGCAGCGGCAACTGCCATTTGGCGCGTAAGGCGGCAAAGGTGTCTTCGCCCGGCGGCAGGAAGCACTGGTTATCAATGGCGTTATAGATAACGTGGATCTTGTCCGCCGGCAGGCCAAAGTCTTCAATGATCTCGCGCTTGATCATCTCGGCGTTGCAGATCACCCCGCGCAGATGCGGGTCTTCGTACATCTCCCGTTCCGCTTTCATCACATAACGGTGGTAGCGGTCGGCGAACAGCAGGCGGCTTTTCCAGGCCGGTAAGATGCGCGAGCGCTGTTGCAGCCAGCGGCGATGAACGCCATCGCCGGCGCGGTAGATATCGCAGCCGGGAATACGCTCATGGCTCTGCACCAGGTCGAAGGACTCGCGCTGCCAGAGCGCTCGCGCGGCGTTGGCAAACCCACGCTCGCGGCTGATGCGCCCCCATTTGCGTGGGTTACAGATATGGATCTGCCAGTCGGGCTTGACCGGCCCCTGCCATTCGCGGGTGATGACGTTCAGCTGCAGATGACTGCTGTCGAGGGCTTCCAGCGCGCGGGAGACAAACCGTTCTGCGCCGCCGTCCGGGCGGTACTTCTGCCGCACCAGAGCCAGCCTGAATTTACTCATGCCAGTACCTTTTTCGCCGCCGCGATCACGGCGTCGGTAGGAATTAAATCGAGATAACGTTCGTCGGTGTTGGTGTTGATGGCGTCCGGGTCGGGCAGCGGTCCGAAGTCGCCGGCCCAGATCACCTCGCCTTTCGCCTGCCACGGACGCCAGAAGGTCAGCTTCGAGGGGCCGAACAGGGCGACCAGCGGGGTGCCGAGAGCCGCTGCCATATGCATCGGCACCGAGTCGACGCCGATAAACAGCCGGGCGTGATCGATCACCGCCGCCAGCTGGCGCAGCGTTAACTGACCGGCTAAAGAGTGCAGCCGCGCCTGCGGGCAGCCGGCGATGATGGTCTCCACCATCTGCTTCTCTCTGTCGTCGGGGCCGGAGGTGAGCACCACCGCGTACCCTTCGGCGGACAGCGCGTTGATCAGCGCGCTCATCCGATCTTCGCGCCAGCATTTAAAGAACCAACGCGACGTTGGCTGGATGACGATGTAGTTAGCCCGGAAGTCCTCCGGCAGCAGGGCGCGGCTGGTGGCCCAGTCTGCTTCGCTGTAGCCCATCCGCGCCGGCGCGTCGTTCAACTGGATACCGAGCGGAGCGAGGATAGAGAGATTCTGCTGTACCGTATGCAGCTGATTATGCTGTTGGGTGGCGGCCAGCGCGGTGTGGCAATAGCGCCAGAACGGGTGGCGACGCTTCGGAAAATCAAAGCCGATCCGCGTCGCGGCGCCGGTCAGTTTGCTGATAATCGCGCTCGGCCACTGGTCGGCAAGGTTAAGCACCATATCGTATCGCTGCTGGCGCAGCGTCTGAATGAGCTGCCATTGCATCTTCAACTGATGCTTTTTCCCCTGCTTTTTCCAGCGGCGGTCGAGACCATAAATTTGGTGAATATCGGGGTTGGCGGCGAGCATATCCCGGGTCTCTTCATACAGCAGGACATCCACGCAGGCGGCGGGGTACTGCTGTTTCAGCGCGTGAATAAGCGGGGTGATCAGCAGCATGTCGCCATGATGGCGCAGCTTAATGACCAGGATCCGCGCCGGGTTCAAGGGGCTGCGGGAGAGGGTTTCAGGCGTCATACTCTGTTCTTCATCCAGGATAAGGGTTCCGATTCTAGGGGATCAGACAGATTGAGAGAAGCGTTGTATTGCTCTACCATGACCCGATACGTATGGCCTGAGGACGTTTTCGTGCACAATCCCGCATTTCTCATCACGATTGATACAGAGGGCGATAACCTCTGGCAAAAACATGACAGCATCACCACCGAGAATGCGCGTTATCTCCCGCGTTTTCAGCAACTTTGCGAAAAGTATGGCTTTAAACCGGTCTATTTGACCAACTATGAAATGGCCATCGACCCCTTTTATATCGAATTCGCCAGAGACGTGATTGCCCGCGGCACCGCGGAAGTCGGTATGCATTTGCATGCCTGGAACAGCCCGCCGACCGAGCCGCTAACCGCCGACGACTGGCGGCATAAGCCTTATCTCATTGAATACAGCGATGCCATGATGCGTGAAAAGGTCGACTATATGACGCATCTGCTGGAGGACACCTTCCAGACCAAAATGGTTAGCCATCGCGCCGGGCGCTGGGCCTTTGACGAGCGCTATGCGCGTCTGCTGGTGGAGCACGGTTATCAGGTGGATTGCTCGGTGACCCCGCGGGTGAACTGGAAGACCGCCAAGGGGGCGCCGCAGGGCGATGGCGGGACCGATTATCGCCGCTTCCCGCAGCATGCCTATTTTCTCGATGAAAATGACATCAGCCGCGAAGGCCACTCGCCGCTGCTGGAAGTGCCGATGAGCATTCAGTACAAGCACTCCGCGTGGATGAACAGCGTGAAGCAGGGCTACGACCGCCTGCGCGGCAAAGTGCGTTCCCCCTCCGTACACTGGCTGCGACCGATGGGCGGCAATGTGGAGACGATGAAAAAAGTCGTCGAACAAACGTTGACGCAGGGCAATGACTACGTGGAATATATGCTCCACTCTTCAGAGTATATGCCCGGCGGCAGCCCTACGTTCCAGAATGAACGGGATATTGAGCGTTTATACGCTGACCTTGAAGCCTTTTTTAGCTGGCTGGCGCCGCAGGTGAAGGGCATGACGTTGGCAGAATATTACCAGCGGAAAATCACACAGCGCTAACACAGCTCAAGGTACCGTATGCGTATCCTTAAACAATTGACGCGGAAAAAGAACGCTTTTTTCCGCGGCATTAAATTTAATTTAATTAACTATCGATACAGAAATAAGCCGGCGCGCAAACCCTTCGACCCGGTCCCCGTGCGCCGCGTGCTGCTATTGCGTCTGGACGATAAAGTCGGCGATATGGTGGTGACCACCGGCTGCGCCAGAATACTGGCCGAACGGGGATATCAGGTTTCGGTGTTAACCGGACCAATATGCTGCGAAATATTAGCCGGCTCAGAATTCATCGAGCAAGTATATTTATATCGACCACGCATGTCCTTAAATACGTTACGGGCGGCGGGTTTTGATGCGGTTATCGATTTTGATGACGTGACCAGCTATGAACGTTTTAAATTACTCGCCGATTTACGGGCGACCAGCGTGATTGGGTTTAATAAAGAGCCCTATAAACTTTACGATCATTCGATCGCTTTTTTTGACAGCAACAGCCATATTTCCCAGCGCTATAAACAGGTGGTGAAGCTTTTTGGCGTCGTTGACGACCAGCCATACGACTATCATCTCCCTGGCTGTCGCCATGAGCGGGAGAAGGTGGCGCGCTTGCTTTCCCAGGCCGGAGAGGTCGCACTGCGCATCGCCATTAACCCTTTTACCGCCTCCGAAGATAAAGACTTCTGTCGTCATCAGGTGGCGACCCTGGTCGAGCGGCTACATGCTCTGCCTTACCGGGTCTGTATCGTGATGGTGGGGCGCAGTGAGAAGATTCAGCAGCTGGGGCTGGATATGGCGCTGTACATCGCCGACAGCACCATCAACTCCGCCGTGGAGGTGATCCGCAGCTGTGATTTAGTCATTACGCCGGACACCTCGATCGTGCATATCGCCCGCGCCTTCGATAAACCGATGGTGGCGGTCTATAACAAACGTAAACTCAAGGATACCGGGCTGCCCGGCTATCATATTTGGGCGCCGGGCTATGACAAAGCGAGGCAGATCGTCTGTGAAGAAGCGAATGTCGCCGATGTGGCGATTGAGTCGGTGTGGCCGGTGATTAAAGAGCAGGCCGACCGGCTGGTCGCCGCCCGCAGTTAATATAAAAGTGACTATAAAAAAGGGCCGTCAGCGGCCCTTTTTTGTTAACGCTTTTCCGCTAGCCCTTTGCTGAGCGCTATGCCCAGCGGCAGCCAGAACAGCACCCAGGTCTCCCGGGGGTTGCTGATGATAAACATCCCCTGCGAGGCCATAAACACCAGGGCGTAAAACAGGATCGCCAGACTGTAGCGGCTGTCGGAGCGGCGCTTGCGCCACGCCTGCCAGAGTCCGCAGGCAATGACCGCAAGCAGCAGTAGTAAACCTACGATGCCGCCTTTCAGCAGGGCGCCCATATACACGCTGTGGGTGGTGGTGATGTGTTCGCCGCTGTAGTTGATGAAATCCAGTTCATAGCTGAAACCGCGTCCCAGCCAGGGCTGGCTGGCCATCTCCGACAGCGTATGGTGCCAGATACTCAGACGCAGCCCGCTTTGGGTGCCCAGCTCTTCGAAACGGGCGAGCAGCATGTCGCCCACCGGCGTCATGACCAAAAGCAGAGCCACCAGCACGGCCAGCGCCGCGGCGATCAGCAGGTTGCGGCGGGTGAAGACGTGCAGGTGCAGCGTACAGCCGACCGCCAGCACCAGGGCGATGATCGGCCCGCGGCTTTGGGTCAGCAGCATCATCACCAGCATGATGGCCACCGGCAGATAGAGCCAGTGGCTGGCTTTTTCTTTCAGTAGCATGCCGCAGATTAAGATGCCGATGCCGCAGTATCCGGCAAGGTCGATAACGTTTGTTGGCCCGGGGTTCTCGGGGGAGACCGCTCGTTCGGTGAGGACCAGCGTGTGGTCGAACATCAGCGTCCACAGCGAGAGCACGGTGATCCCGCCAACCACCGCCAGCATGGCCAGGCGGCGGGTTCGTTCGTCGCTAAGCAGCATCGCCATCAGCAACAGATAGCCCGTCAGATACACACCGTGGGTGATCGGCGAATCAATATGCTGCGGCGTATGGCCCCACAGGTTACTGAGGGCGTAATAGGTAAAGAAGGCCGCCAGCAGCGTCCAGGTCTGCCACTGCTCGCGTAACACGTCGGCCAGCGCCTGGCGATTTTCCTGGCGTACCAGCGACAGCAACAGCAGCAGGATCGATAAATGCAGCAGATTATTGGTCCGGGTGGACATACAAAAAATCGCGCTGAAAAATAAAAACAAAGGAAAGACAATCGAGTAACCCTGTCGGGCGAAGTTACTCACTTTTAAAGTACTCATTAAACGCAACCTTTTCGAAAATAGTATCCGGTACAGCGCTTTCTGGGGAAAAATTAATCACCCGGATCTGGCGTTGCTGCAGTACCTGCGCGGCATGCGCAAAGGAGGGCATGACGAGGGTATCCACTTTTGTTGCCAGGTAAGAAGGCAATTTTTCTTGTTGTGTTTCGTAGAATCGCGGCTGGTTAAAATTGGTCATATCCAGGCCGCTCACCAGGATAGTATTGAAGCCCAGCCAGGCGAGAACTTGCAGCGCCCAGTAGACCACCGTACCGGCATCAAAGACGCCCTGGCGAATATCGGTGCTAAAACAGATATCCGGGCGCTGGGGATGAAAGCACATCGCCGGATTCTGCTGGTAAGTGCGCTTTATCGCTTCGCTGGCGACTTTCGGCTGGTAAATCTTATAGCAACCGTCCTCAATCAACGCCAAACGGCAGCGCAGCGCGTCCGCATAGCGATCGACGATTTTGGCGATCCCATGCATGGTGGTGAACAGCAGAATGTCCGGTTGGCTGACGATAGCGCGGATAATGTCCGGCTTCTTATCGAAAAACTCCATGTCGACGATGGTATAGAGCGAAAAGTGCAGGCGGTCGGCAAGATGCCAGGCGCCATTGACGCCCATCACTGGGATCGTTTTCGACAACAGGGAAAAATCGATATTGCGGGTCGAAGGGCCGGTGGCGGTCAGCAGGACTTCACCCTGCATGCTGTTTTTCAGCGCGCTCAGGCTGACCAGCGGCACCGTTTTCCCTCTATAGCGCAACGCGCTGATTTCGCCGCTCGGCGCGCGAGTGATGCGGGTAAAAGGCCACAGATTTTCATTGTGACGATAAGCGCGAGGGCGGGTGTAGCGATAGATCTGCTTAAACAGAGATCCCATCAGAGCAGCCCCTGATTGTGCAGAAGAAGATGAACCCGGCTGGCGGTAATATCGCCGGTGCTGGCGCTGTTTTCCGGCCGCACGATGTGCTGGTTTTTACCGTATCCGCCAATCAGCCCCGGATCGGTCGGGCCGTAAAGCGTGAAGTTCGGTTTATCCAGCGCGGCGGTCAGATGACTGAGGCCGGTATCGACCGAGACGACGGCCCGGGCGCTGGCCAGAACCTGCGCTACCTGCTCAAGGCTCATGCGCGGCAGCACTTCAACATACTCCCGGCCTTCCGCCAGCCGCTTCGCCCGCGCCTCTTCGTGCGGGGCGCCCCACGGCAGCTTAATGCGGACGCCACTGTCGGCCAGCAGATCGAGCAGCTCCTGCCAGCGGTTTTCCGGCCAGTGCTTATCGTCGCGGGTGGTGGCATGCAGGAACACCAGATAGGGGGCGGCAGCGCTAGCCTCGTGCTGCAGGAAATGGCGCGCAATGGCGTAATCCCCCTGGGTTTGGGGTTTCGCGTAGCCGAGACTTTTGGCGAACAGCTCGCGGGTACGCTCCACGGCGTGCTGCTGTTTCGCAATGTGGTGGCGGCGGTTGTAAAACAGGCTGGCCAGCGGCTCGCGGGCCGTTTGCCAGTCCATACCATGCTTGACGCCGTGCGCCAGGCGGGTGACTAGCGCAGCGCTTTTCACCAGCCCCTGGGCGTCGATGATGGCGTCATACTTTACCGCCTGGACGGCCTCGCGAAAGGCTTTACGCTCCGCTTTGATTGGCGCGGAGAACCAGGCTTTACGCCAGCGGCGGATCGCCACCGGGATCACCCGCTCGACGCTTTCATGCCAGGAGGGGATCTGCGCGAAGCCTTCTTCCACTACCCAGTCGAAGCGGATGCCGGGGATAGCCTGCGCGGCGTCGGTCAGCGCGGGCAGCGTGTGCAGCACGTCGCCCATCGATGAGGTTTTTACAATCAATACCCGCATCCGCTACGCTTCCTCGTGCCCGGTTTTATCCGTCAACAATTCATTCAGCTCTTGCAGGACGCGCTCTGGCGTAATGTCGATCAGGCTCTGATGATAGCCTTCGGCGGCATCGCCTTTGCGCACTTTGTGGTAGCCGCTAATCAGGCGGATCACGCGCGCTTTATGCGACAGCGGCGGGGTAAAGTCCGGACTGCTCGGGCCATACAGCGCCACCAGCGGGCGGTCCAGCGCCGCGGCGACGTGCATCAGCCCCGAATCGTTAGTCACCACCGCTTTACAGGCGGCAATCAGGATCACCGCCTGCTCCAGCTGGGTTTCACCCGCCAGATTCCGGCACCAGGCCTGCTGCTCGCTGCTGAGGGCGGCGATGATCTCTTTGCCGGCCTCGTTATCTTTTGCCGAGCCAAATAGCGCAATCTGATAACCATCGTCGATGAGCTTTTTCGCCAGCGCAGCATAGTGATAGTGCGGCCAGCGTTTTGCCGGGCCGAACTCCGCGCCGGGGCAGAAGCCGATGATCGGCCGATCGTTGGACAGGTTAAAGGCGCTGCAGGCCTGCGACTTTTCCCCTTCGTTGACCTGCAGCTGCGGCCACAGCAGCGGCTGCGGCAGATCTTTGGCGCAGCGCATCACGCCGTTGTCGTAGGCCAGCGCCACGTAGCGTTCCACCATCAGCGGCCAGGCGTCTTTGTCCAGCACCCGGGCGTCGTTGAGCAGGCCGTAGCGCATCTCGCCGCGCCAGCCGGTGCGCAGCGGGATGTTGGCAAAGAAGGGGACTAATGCCGATTTAAACGAGTTCGGCAGCACGTAAGCGCGATCGTAGCGACGCTCGCGCAGGCTGTGCCCGAGCTTGCGGCGTTCGCCGATAGCCAGCGCGCCGTGGCCCAGCGGCATCGGGATCGCTTCGTTCACTTCCGGCATGCGCGATAACAACGGACGGCACCAGGCAGGCGCCATCACGTCGATAATCGCCTGGGGATAGCGCGCCCTGAGCGTACGATAAAGACTTTGCGACATCATCATGTCGCCCACCCAAGACGGGCCTACCACCAGAATTTTCATGTTATCTCTTACGCGCCCCGATTCAGCCAGGCCATATACTCCGTTACGCCTTCGGCAACGGTTTTGAACGGTTTGTCATAGCCCGCTTTACGCAGGTTAGTCAGATCCGCCTGGGTGAACGCCTGGTAGCGGCCTTTCAGTTTGTCCGGGAACGGGATGTACTCGATGCTGCCTTTTTTGTGGTACGCCAGGGTCGCATCGGCGACGGCCTGGAAGGATTCCGCGCGGCCGGTGCCGAGGTTGAAGATGCCGGAAACGCCGTTTTCCCAGAACCACAGGTTGACGTCAGCCACGTCGCCGACGTAGACGAAGTCGCGCTTGAAGCCGTCGCTGCCTTCGAACAGTTTCGGACTTTCGCCATTATTCAGCTGGGTGTTGAGGTGGAAAGCGACGCTCGCCATGCTGCCTTTGTGGCCTTCGCGCGGCCCGTAGACGTTGAAGTAGCGGAAGCCGACGATCTGCGAATTGGCTTCAGGCAGGATCTGACGGACGTATTCATCGAACAGGAATTTGGAGTAGCCGTAGACGTTCAGCGGCTGCTCATACTCGCGGGACTCGATGAAATCGCTGGTGCGTCCACCGTAGGTGGCTGCCGAAGAGGCGTACAGGAACGGAATTTCGCGCTCCAGGCAGTAGTGCAGAAGCTCTTTGGAGTACTGATAGTTGTTGTCCATCATGTACTTGCCGTCCCACTCCGTGGTGGAAGAGCACGCGCCTTCGTGGAAGATAGCGTCAATGTCGCCGAACTCTTCGCCTGCCATAATCTGGATCAGAAAGTCTTCTTTATCCATGTAGTCAGCGATGTTCAGGTCAACCAGGTTCACAAACTTGGTGCCGTCTTTCAGATTGTCGACAACCAGAATGTCGGTGATGCCTTTGTCATTCAGCGCTTTAACGATGTTGCTGCCGATAAAGCCTGCGCCGCCGGTTACGATGATCATAACTGTACCTTTGAAGTTGAGAGCCCGGAGACAATCCGGACATGAATGCTCATATCATATCACCACATGAGCAAGCCTACAGCCATTCGCAGAATAAGGTGCTGGGCTGACGTGATTTATGCTGCAAATAATTCATTCAGGCATGCATCATCTCGTATCAGCGTATAGCTTTGGGTAATATGTGCCAAATTTTGCCGAATCTGGAGAGTTGCAATGCGTGGTGATTTCTACAAACAGTTAACTAGCAATCTGGAGACCGCTCGGGCCGAAGGCTTGTTTAAAGAAGAGCGCATCATCACCTCGGCGCAGCAGGCGGACATTACCGTCGGCGACAGCCACGTGATTAACTTCTGCGCCAATAACTATCTGGGTCTGGCCAACCACCCGGCGCTGATCGACGCGGCGAAATCCGGTATGGACAGCCACGGCTTCGGGATGGCCTCGGTACGCTTCATCTGCGGCACCCAGGATACGCACAAGCAGCTGGAGAAGAAGCTGGCGGATTTCCTAGGTATGGAAGACGCGATCCTCTACTCCTCTTGCTTCGACGCCAACGGCGGCCTGTTTGAAACGCTGCTCGGCCCGGAAGACGCCATTATCTCCGACGCCCTGAACCATGCCTCTATCATCGACGGCGTACGCCTGTGTAAAGCGAAACGCTTCCGCTATGCCAACAACGACATGCAGGAGCTGGAAGCGCGCCTGAAAGAAGCCCGCGACGCCGGGGCGCGTCACGTGTTAATCGCCACCGACGGCGTCTTCTCGATGGACGGCGTGATCGCCAACCTGAAAGGCGTATGCGATCTGGCGGATAAATACGATGCGCTGGTGATGGTCGATGACTCCCACGCCGTCGGCTTCGTCGGCGAAAACGGCCGCGGCTCCCACGAATACTGCGACGTGATGGGTCGCGTCGACATTATCACCGGCACGCTGGGTAAAGCGCTGGGCGGCGCCTCCGGCGGCTACACCGCCGCACGCAAAGAGGTGGTCGAGTGGCTGCGCCAGCGTTCCCGTCCGTATCTGTTCTCCAACTCTCTGGCGCCGGCCATCGTGGCCGCCTCCATCAAAGTGCTGGAGATGGTCGAAGAGGGTGCAGACCTGCGCGATCGCCTGTGGGCCAACGCGCGTCTGTTCCGTGAAAAAATGACCGCGGCAGGCTTCACTCTGGCGGGCGCCGACCACGCCATCATTCCGGTGATGCTGGGCGAAGCGGTGGTGGCGCAGAACTTTGCCCGCGAGCTGCAGAAAGAAGGGATCTATGTCACCGGCTTCTTCTATCCGGTGGTACCGAAAGGCCAGGCGCGTATTCGCACCCAGATGTCGGCGGCGCATACCCCTGAACAAATTGAGCGTGCGGTGGAAGCCTTTACCCGCATCGGTAAACAACTGGGCGTCATCGCCTAATAAGGGTGTGAGATGAAAGCGTTATCCAAACTGAAAGCGGAAGAAGGCATCTGGATGACCGACGTACCGGAACCGGAAGTCGGCCATAACGATCTGCTGATTAAAATCCGCAAGACCGCCATTTGCGGGACCGACGTGCACATCTACAACTGGGATGAGTGGTCGCAGAAGACTATTCCGGTACCGATGGTGGTCGGGCACGAATATGTCGGCGAAGTGGTGGGGATTGGCCAGGAAGTGCGCGGCTTTAAGATTGGCGACCGCGTCTCCGGCGAAGGGCATATCACCTGCGGCCACTGCCGTAACTGCCGCGCGGGCCGTACCCACCTGTGCCGCAACACCATCGGCGTGGGCGTCAACCGCCCGGGCTGCTTTGCCGAGTATCTGGTGATCCCGGCCTTTAACGCCTTTAAAATCCCCGACAATATCTCTGATGACCTGGCGTCTATCTTCGACCCGTTCGGCAACGCTGTGCACACTGCGCTCTCCTTCGATCTGGTGGGGGAAGACGTGCTGGTCTCCGGCGCCGGCCCGATCGGCGTGATGGCGGCGGCGGTGGCGAAACACGTCGGCGCGCGTAATGTGGTGATCACTGACGTTAACGAGTACCGTCTTGAGCTGGCGCGCAAAATGGGCGTCACTCGCGCGGTGAACGTGGCGAAAGAGAACCTCAATGACGTGATGGCCGAGCTGGGGATGACCGAAGGTTTCGACGTGGGCCTGGAGATGTCCGGCGCGCCGCCGGCGTTCCGCAGCATGCTGGATACCATGAACCACGGCGGTCGTATCGCGATGCTGGGTATTCCACCGTCAGATATGTCCATCGACTGGACCAAGGTCATCTTTAAGGGGCTGTTTATCAAAGGGATCTACGGCCGCGAGATGTTCGAAACCTGGTACAAGATGGCGGCGCTGATCCAGTCTGGTCTGGATCTTTCACCGATCATCACCCACCGCTTCGGCATTGACGACTTCCAGAAGGGTTTTGACGCCATGCGCTCCGGCCAGTCCGGTAAAGTGGTTCTGAGCTGGGAATAACGCCTTCGGTCTGTTGTAAAAACCAGCAAAAAAGGCGCCTGCGGGCGCCTTAATTTAGATTTGGATAACATTTTTAGCCTGCTTAATATCAAGCGCACAATTTCTACATCGATTTTACGGTTATTCGCTTATACAGTGTGTTTAGTCGCGGTTTAACTTTGTAACTATCATGCTTAAACTCTCCGTATGCTTACTGACCTGTAACTCTGCACGTCTGCTCATGGAGGTGCTGCCCCCGCTGCTGAGGGTGGCCGATGAGTGTATTGTCGTCGACTCCGGTAGCACCGACGAAACGGTCTCTATTTGTCAGCAGTTTGGTCTCACCGTCCATCACCATGCCTATAAAGCCCACGGCGCGCAGATGAACTATGCCATTGGGCTGGCCAGCCATGACTGGGTGCTGTGCATGGACAGCGATGAAATTCTTGATAACGACGTCGTGTCGGCCATTCAGGCGTTAAAAGCGGGGGAGGAGCCTGACCCGGCATGCGCCTGGCGTTTGCCGCGCTACTGGTTTGTCCTCGGCAAGCAGGTGCGGACGATCTACCCCATTTCCTCGCCGGATTACCCGGTGCGCCTCTTTAACCGCCAGCAGGCGCGATTTAACGACCGGCCGGTGGATGACCAGGTGGTTGGACACGCGCGATCCGTCAGGCTGCCGGGCTTTGTACGCCATGACACCTTTTATTCGCTGCATGAAGTGTTTAATAAGCTGAACAGCTATACCACCCGGCTGGTGAAGCACCAGCAGATCAAACCTTCGCTGGCGCGGGGGATCGTCAGCGCGATTGGCGCTTTCTTTAAATGGTATCTGTTCAGCGGGGCGTGGCGCTATGGCAAAGTCGGCGTGGTCACCGGCCTGTACGCCACGTTTTATAGCTTTCTCAAATATTTTAAGGCGTGGTACGCCCACGAAGATAACCAGGCGCCCGTCGCGCAAAAGCGAACGGACCCCTGAGTGGTCTAGTTGCCGGGATTGTCCCAGCCCTGCCATTTGAGGCGATAGTACTGGACCAGCGCGCTCTGGCTGATGCTGTCGCTGAGGATAGTGAAGAAGCGGCTGGCGTTCACGGGCTCCAGCGGGCGCTTCGGCTTGCAATACTTCACGCCGTGGAACGGATTACGCGGCTTCTGCTGCTGCGGCGCCGTTTGTTGCGCGGGCGGCTGAGTGTAGTTTGGCGTCGAATTGTCGACCTGCGGCTCGTTGAGCAGGCTGCTCGGGCGCACCAGCGTGATATCCGGCGGCAGGCTATAGACCATCTGCTGCAGCACCCGCACCGTCGTCGGATGCGGATGGCCAATGGCTATCGCCGAACCGTTACGACGCGCCAGGGCGATGGCGCGGTTGAACTGGGTGCGGATATCGGCTTCATTCTGCGTATCGTCAAGAAACACCTTGCGCTTAATCACCTTCACCCCGGTGCCCTGCGCGGCGCGCATGGCCTGGGTATTGCCGATGGTCACGCTGTCGAGAAAATAGAGATTGTAGCGCTCCAGGGCCTGCATCACCTTCTGCATGCCAAACAGGTTGGAGGTCATCGCGCTGCCCATATGGTTATTCAGCCCGACGGCGTAGGGGACTTTGCCGTAAGCTTCGCGAATGATGCGCTCGATCTCCTCGCTGCTCATTTCGGGACGCAGGGTGTCTTTTTCCAGCGGCTGTTTGCTGAGCGGCGCCATCGGCAGGTGGATGAGCACTTCATGGCCCAGATTATGCGCTTTCGTGGCCATTTCCCGGGCGTGCGGCGCGTTCGGCAGCACGGCGACGGAGATAGTGGAAGGCAGCGCCAGCACCTGATTTTCGGTCTGCGGGCGGTAGCCAAAATCGTCAATAACGATGGAGAGTTTGCCAGCGAACGCTGGCGCCGCCAGAGCCAGCGAACCGGCTACGGCAAGAGCAATTGCGCGAAATTGAAGCAAAACTTATCTTCCCAACCACGGCTGTGGATTGACCGCCTGACCCTGGCGGCGAATTTCGAAATAGAGCGACGGACGGCCCTGACCGCCGCTGCTGCCTACGAGCGCGATAGGCTGACCGGCACGCACCTGCGTACCGACGCTGACCAGCGCGCTTTGGTTATAGCCATACAGGCTCATGTCGCCTTTGCCATGCTCGACCACCACCACCAGACCATAGCCCTGCAGCCAGTCGGCCAGAATGACCCGACCATCGGCAATGGCTCTGACTTCGGTGCCTTCAGACGCGGCGATAACCATCCCTTTCCAACGTAGTTCACCTTGCAGCTGTTCGCCATATCGATGAAGGAGCGGACCGCGAACCGGCCAGAACGCCTGACCGCGCGGCGAGCCCAGTCCGCCGGTGCGTGACATCAGCGAACGCTCGCTTTCCGTTGGTTTATAGGTGGTGCCTTTGCGCGATGCTTCCTGCTGGCGGTCGCGCACCGCCTGCGCATCGCGTGCTTCCCGATCGGCTCGGGCTTTGGCGGCAGCCTCCGCCTGGGCGATACGACCGCGTAGGCGCGATTCGTTAGCCCGCAATTCACTTAACTGTTGCTGACCTTGCTGAATGGAGGATTCCAGGCCGGAAAGGGTCTTTTTCCGTTCGTTACGCGCCTGCTCCAGCTTCGCCTGCTGAGCTTTTTGCTCGTAGACCAGCGTCTGCTGCTGGCTCTGCTTCTCTTCGAGCATCGACTTTTGCACCGCCATCTCTTCGCGCGTTTTCTTCAGTTCCGCGATGGTTTCCTGACGGGCCTGGTTGAAATAGCTGAAGTAGACCTGCATCCGCTGATTGCGCTGGCCCTCTTCACCGCTCAGCACCATCTGGATGCCGGTATGCGGCCCCTGGCGGAACGCGGCGTCAAGCTGCGCGGCGAGGTTACGCTCCTGAGACGCGCGCTGGCGCTCCAGCTTCGCGAGAGAGGCGTTCATTTCGTCAATCTGCTTATTGAGCTGGTTCAGGTTGTCCTGGGTTTCGCGCAGTTTGCGGGCCGCGGCGGCGATCGCTTCTTCCTGCGCTTTGAGCTGGGCGAGCAGGCTTGCGCGCTGCTGCTGCTGTTGCTTAATCGCCCGCTGCCTGGCGGCGATGTCGGCCTGGATGGACTTAAGCTGATCGCGATCGTCGGCGTGCGCAGATGACGCGCACAGTAATACGCCAGCGCTGAGCGCGCTGGCGTAAAGGACGGATCGAACTGCCGTTGCGATCCATGTAGTTGAATACGTCGCCTTTCCCCTCATGGGGAAGGATTATTCCACGATGAACAGCGGCTTGCCAGTCATCTCTTGCGGGATTTCCATTCCCATCAGCGACAGCATGGTTGGGGCGATGTCGGAAAGTTTGCCGCCATTGACCGCTTTAACCGCTTTGTTACCGACGTAGATCAGCGGAACCGGCAGGTTGGTGTGGGCGGTATGCGCCTGACCGGTGGCCGGGTCGCGCATCTGCTCGGCGTTACCGTGGTCGGCGGTGATCAGCAGCTGACCGCCAACGGATTCCACCGCCTGCGCCACCTGATCGATGCAGTGATCCAGCGCTTCAACGGCTTTTACGGCGGCTTCCATCACCCCGGTATGGCCAACCATATCGCCGTTCGGGTAGTTACAGATGATAGTGTCGTACTGGCCGCCTTTGATGGCCGCGACCAGTTTCTCGGTCAGCTCGGCGGAGCTCATTTCCGGCTGCAGATCGTAGGTCGCTACTTTCGGCGAATTAATCAGAATCCGCTCTTCGCCTTTGAACGGCTCTTCTACGCCGCCGTTGAAGAAGAAGGTGACGTGGGCGTATTTCTCAGTTTCGGAGATGCGCAGCTGGGTTTTATCGTGCTTGGCCATCCACTCGCCGAAGGTATTGGCCAGCGAGGCGGGCGGGTAGGCGCAGGCCACTTTGATGTCGGCGGCATATTCGGTGAGCATCACGAAGTCGAGGTTAACCACTTTCTTACGCGCAAAGCCGTCGAAGTCGGCGTTGACGAAGGCGCGGGTGATTTCGCGCGCGCGGTCAGCACGGAAGTTCATGAAGATCAGCGCATCGCCATCTTCCATCGCCGCATCGGCCTGACCGGCGGCGCGGATCACGGTCGCTTTCACGAACTCGTCGTTTTCGTCACGGGCGTAGGCAGCCTGCAGACCGGCGACGGCGGTATCGGCCTGGAATTCGCCTTTCGCCAGGGTCATCAGGTCATAGGCCTGCTCAACGCGATCCCAGCGGTTGTCGCGGTCCATGGCGTAGTAGCGGCCGATGAGCGACGCGATGCGGCCTTTGCCCAGCGCGGCAAATTTGGCTTCGAATGTCGCCAGCGTTTTTTCCGCGCTGCGCGGCGGCGTATCACGGCCGTCGAGGAAGGCGTGCAGGTAGATCTTCTCAGCGCCGCGCTCTGCCGCCAGCTCCACCATCGCCATGATGTGATCTTCGTGGCTGTGGACGCCGCCTGGCGACATCAGACCCATGATATGTACCGCTTTGCCGGCGGCAACCGCTTTATCGACCGCGGCGGTCAGTACCGGGTTGGCGAAGAAGGTGCGTTCTTTAATTTCCACATCGAGACGGGTCAGGTCCTGATAGACGATACGACCGGCGCCCAGGTTGACGTGACCCACTTCGGAGTTCCCCATCTGACGGTCCGGCAGGCCAACTTCCAGGCCGGATGCATCGATCAGGGTATGCGGACGTTTGGCCCACAGGGCGTCCATTACCGGCGTTTTAGCGCTGTAAATGGCGTTATCCTGTTGGTCTTCGCGATAGCCGTAGCCATCCAGAATCACCAGTACCATAGGTTTTTTAGTAACCGACATTGCGACAACCTCATGCTCAAAGACAGAAATTTTGCGTAATTTTACTACAGCTGAATCGTTTAAATCCCCGTGAAAGATCAAAGAAAGGGAGCGGCCAGTCCGCGGCGCGTCAGCGAGAACGGCTTTTTTTCGCCGCCGCCCGCAGAAAATACATTACATCGCGCTCACTGGCTGTAATTGCCGCAAGGCACAGGTATACTCCTTTCCTGGTTTTTTTCTCACTTAGTCGGGAGTTGTAACCCCCCATGCAAGAAATTATGCAATTCATCGGCCGTCACCCTGTTCTGAGCATCGCGTGGATCGCGCTGCTGGGGGCGGTGCTGTTCACCACCTTCAAGGGCCTGATGTCGAAAGTTAAAGTCATCACCCGTGGTGAAGCGACGCGTCTTATCAATAAAGAAGACGCGGTAGTGGTCGACCTGCGTCAGCGTGACGATTTCCGTAAAGGCCATATTGCCGGCGCCATCAACCTGCTGCCCAGCGATATCAAAGCGAATAACGTCGGCGAGTTGGAAAAACACAAATCGCAACCCATTATTGTGGTAGACGGTTCCGGCATGCAGGCGCAAGAGCCAGCCAACGCGCTGAACAAAGCCGGGTTTGAAAAAGTCTTTGTACTGAAAGAGGGCATTGCTGGCTGGAGCGGCGAAAACCTCCCTCTGGTACGCGGCAAATAACTTACCCCGCGTGGTGATGCCGCCGCGTTTTCCCCGTCGCGCCTGACGTGAGGGGAACACAGGCTGCGGCGTAAAACCCTCAGGGTAATAACAGGAGTGAAGTCATGGCCAATATTGAGATCTACACCAAAGCGACCTGCCCGTTCTGCATCCGCGCGAAAGCGCTGCTGAACAGCAAAGGCGTAACGTTCCATGAGTTGCCGATCGATGGCGATGCCGCGAAGCGTGAGGAGATGATCCAGCGCAGCGGACGGACGACGGTTCCGCAGATTTTTATTGATGCGCAGCACATTGGCGGCTGTGACGACTTGTATGCGCTTGATTCACGTGGTGGACTTGATCCCCTCTTGCGCTAATTTTTGCGCGCTTTCCCTGCCGGAAGCGCGTATTTAAGGACAACACGAAAGGGTTTTACTATGTCAGAACAAAACAGCACCGAAATGACCTTCCAGATCCAGCGTATCTATACCAAAGATATCTCTTTTGAAGCGCCGAACGCGCCGCAAGTTTTCCAGAAAGACTGGCAGCCGGAAGTTAAACTTGATCTGGATACCGCCTCCACCCAGCTGGCTGAAGGCGTTTATGAAGTGGTGCTGCGTGTAACCGTGACCGCCGCTCTGGGCGAAGAGACCGCGTTCCTCTGCGAAGTACAGCAGGGCGGTATTTTCTCCATCGACGGCATCGAAGGCACCCAGATGGCGCACTGCCTTGGCGCATACTGCCCGAACATTCTGTTCCCGTACGCGCGCGAGTGCATCACCAGCCTGGTTTCCCGCGGTACCTTCCCGCAACTTAACCTTGCGCCAGTGAACTTCGACGCGCTGTTTATGAACTATCTGCAGCAGCAGGCTGGCGAAGGTGCTGAACAACATCAGGATGCCTGATGAACGCACTTAATGCTGCAATGACTGTGATCGGTGCCGGCTCTTACGGCACCGCTCTTGCCATCACCCTGGCAAGAAATGGCCACCACGTTGTGCTCTGGGGCCATGACCCGAAACATATCGCGACGCTGCAACACGATCGCTGCAACGCCGCGTTCCTTCCCGATGTGCCTTTCCCGGATACGCTGCATCTTGAAAGCGACCTGGCCACCGCGCTGGCCGCCAGCCGCGATATTCTGGTGGTGGTGCCAAGCCATGTGTTTGGTCAGGTGTTACGCCAGATTAAACCGCTGATGCGTCCTGACGCGCGTCTGGTGTGGGCGACCAAAGGCCTTGAGGCCGAAACCGGTCGTCTGCTGCAGGACGTGGCGCGTGAAGCGCTGGGCGATGATATCCCGCTGGCGGTGATCTCCGGGCCAACCTTCGCCAAAGAGCTGGCCGCCGGCCTGCCGACGGCGATTTCGCTGGCGGCGACGGATCCGCAGTTTGCCGAGGATCTGCAGCACCTGCTGCACTGCGGCAAGAGCTTCCGCGTCTACATCAACCCGGATTTTATCGGCGTACAACTCGGCGGCGCGGTGAAAAACGTCATCGCCATCGGGGCGGGGATGTCGGACGGCATCGGCTTCGGCGCCAATGCGCGGACGGCGCTGATTACCCGTGGCCTGGTGGAAATGTCTCGCCTTGGCGCGGCGCTGGGCGCCGACCCGGAAACCTTTATGGGGATGGCCGGCCTCGGTGACCTGGTGCTCACCTGCACCGACAACCAGTCCCGTAACCGTCGCTTCGGCATGATGCTCGGCCAGGGGATGGACGTGCAAAGCGCCCAGGAAAAGATTGGCCAGGTGGTTGAAGGCTACCGCAATACCAAGGAAGTTCGCGTTCTGGCACAGCGTTTAGGTGTCGAAATGCCAATAACCGAGGAAATTTATCAGGTATTGTATTGCGGAAAAATTGCGCGCGAGGCAGCATTGACCTTATTGGGTCGCGCCCGCAAGGACGAGCGCAGCAGCAATTAGCTTTCCTTTGTCACCTGAATGACCCTGCCAGCGCAGAACTGGCAGGTCATTACCATATCGCCTGGAGTATGCAATGCCGTGTGAAGAACTGGATATCGTCTGGAATAATATTAAAGCCGAAGCCCGGGCTCTGGCTGACTGTGAGCCAATGCTCGCCAGTTTTTACCACGCAACGTTACTCAAGCATGAAAATCTGGGCAGCGCACTGAGCTATATGTTGGCCAACAAGCTGGCTTCCCCGATTATGCCGGCGATCGCCATTCGCGAAGTGGTGGAAGAAGCCTACGCCGCCGACCCGGAAATGATCGCCTCCGCCGCCTGCGATATTCAGGCGGTGCGCACGCGTGACCCGGCGGTGGATAAATACTCCACGCCGCTGCTCTATCTGAAGGGTTTCCATGCCCTGCAGGCCTATCGTATCGGCCACTGGTTGTGGACGCAGGGCCGGCGTGCGCTGGCGATTTTCCTGCAAAACCAGGTCTCCGTCTCTTTCCAGGTGGATATCCACCCGGCGGCGAAAATCGGCCGCGGGATCATGCTCGACCACGCCACCGGTATTGTGGTTGGCGAAACGGCGGTGATTGAGGATGACGTCTCTATTCTGCAGTCGGTCACCCTCGGCGGTACCGGTAAAACCAGCGGCGACCGTCACCCGAAAATTCGCGAAGGCGTGATGATTGGCGCCGGAGCGAAGATCCTCGGCAATATCGAAGTCGGGCGTGGGGCAAAAATCGGCGCAGGCTCAGTGGTGCTGCAGCCGGTGCCGCCGCATACCACCGCCGCAGGTGTTCCTGCGCGCATCGTCGGCAAGCCGGAGAGCGATAAGCCGGCGATGGATATGGATCAGCATTTCAACGGTATTCACCACACTTTCGAGTACGGCGACGGGATTTAACGTCTTGCCCGGTGGCGCAGCGCTTACCGGGCCTACGATCTCATCCCGCCAGCCTGTCGCCCGGATAAGGCGCCGTGCGCTGCAATCCGGGAATCGCTCAGGCTAGCTGCGCAGCACGGCGCCTGGATACCCCAACTGCCGCCAGGCTTCATACACCACCACCGACACCGCATTCGACAGGTTCATGCTGCGGCTGTCCGGCATCATCGGAATCCGAATTTTCTGCTCCGGCGGCAGGGCATCCAGAATGCTCGCCGGCAGACCGCGGGTTTCCGGACCAAACATCAAGAAATCGCCATCCTGATAGCTGACCGCGCTGTGCGCCGGGGTTCCTTTGGTCGTCAGGGCGAACAGGCGCTGCGGCTGTGCGCTGGCGAGAAACGCCGCGTAATCGGCGTGGCGCTGCACGGCGGTGAACTCGTGATAGTCCAGTCCGGCGCGTCTCAGGCGCTTATCGTCCCAGGTGAAGCCCATGGGCTCAATGATATGCAGACTGAAGCCCGTGTTGGCGCACAGGCGGATAATATTCCCGGTGTTCGGCGGGATCTCTGGTTCGAATAACACGATGTTCAGCATACTGCCCCCTTAATTGCGGGGGGCAGAATAGCAGATATTTGGTCAACCCTCACCCCGGCCCTCTCCCTGAGGGAGAGGGGGAAAACCGGCGCCGGTCGGTGGGCCGGAGAACGCGGGTGAAAGGACCCACCCAACCTTCGGTACTTCACCTGGACGGAGGGGAACGCTACTGCTAGCCTGGCTGCCGGACGGTTCCCTCTCCCTGACGGAGAGGGTGAGGAGAGAGAGCACAACGGCGCAGCTTATGCCGCGTTATGCTGCTTCAGCGCATCGAAGTTCTGCAGCGCCTCCGCGTTCTGCACCAGCGAATCACGGCTAATGTCCGCGATGGTTTTCGCGCCGGTCAGGGTCATCGCCACCTTCATCTCTTTCTCGATTAGATTCAGCAGATTCGCCACCCCCTGCTTGCCATGGGTCGCCAGGGCGTACAGGTAAGCGCGGCCCAGCAGTACGCTGTCGGCGCCCAGGGCGATCATCCGCACGACGTCGAGACCGTTGCGGATGCCGCTGTCGGCGAGAATGGTAATGTCGCCTTTCACGGCGTCGGCAATTGCCGGCAGGGCGCGAGCGGAGGAGAGCACGCCGTCAAGCTGGCGGCCGCCGTGGTTGGAGACCACAATGCCGTCGGCGCCAAAGCGCACCGCGTCGCGGGCGTCCTCCGGGTCGAGGATCCCTTTGATCACCATCGGACCGTCCCAGAAATCACGGATCCACTCGAGGTCTTTCCATGAAATCGATGGATCGAAGTTATTCGCCAGCCAGCCGATGTAATCCTCCAGGCCGGTCGGCTGGCCGAGATAGGCGGAGATATTCCCCAGATCGTGCGGACGGCCGTTGAGGCCAACGTCCCATGCCCACTGCGGATGGGTGACCGCCTGCCAGTAGCGGCGCAGGGCGGCGTTCGGGCCGCTCATGCCGGAATGGGCGTCGCGGTAGCGGGCGCCGGGGGTCGGCATATCGACGGTAAAGACCAGCGTTGAACAACCCGCCGCCTTAGCGCGCTCCAGCGCATTGCGCATAAAGCCGCGGTCGCGCAGAACGTACAGCTGGAACCACATCGGCCGCTTGATGGTCGGGGCGACCTCTTCAATTGGGCAGACGGAAACGGTGGAGAGGGTAAACGGAATACCTTTGTCATCCGCTGCGCCGGCGGCCTGCACTTCGCCGCGGCGGGCGTACATCCCACACAGCCCCACCGGCGCCAGCGCCGTCGGCATCGCCAGCTTCTCGTTGAAGAGGGTGGTCTCGAGGCTCAGGTCCGACATATTGCGCAGAATACGCTGGCGTAACGCCACGTCGGAGAGATCTTCCACGTTGCGACGCAGGGTATGTTCGGCGTAAGCCCCGCCGTCGATATAGTGGAACAGGAAAGGCGGCAGGATACGCTGGGCGGCGGCGCGATAGTCGCTGGCGGCGGAAATAATCATCACGAATTCTCCCTGGAATTATCAATAGCATCGCCGGGCAGGCGGGTAATTCGCGCCTGGCGGGCCTGGTCTTCATCAAAACGTTTAATGGTGGCGTGGACAAAGCCTAAGTGGGCCATCATCGCCTGGCGCGCCGCCTCGGCGTCGCCGGCGACAATCGCCTCCATGACGGCCTGGTGCTGTTCGGTCAGGCGGGCAAATACCGGCGGCACCAGATACATACGCTGACGGCTCTGCTTGACGGAGGAGTGCAGCAGGTCGAAAAAGCCGCGCATGGTTTGCAGGAGCACCACGTTATGCGAGGCTTCGGCGATGGCCAGATGGAAGCGGACGTCCGCCTGCGAGGCGATATCCGGGTCTTCGCTCTGGGTCGCTTCAAAGCACAGGCGAATTTTTTCTTTATCGGCGTCGGTGGCCCGCATCGCCGCGTGCCACGCGGTGCTGGCTTCGATGGCGTGGCGGGCCTCGAGGATGTCGAAGCTGTAGTCAGGGTCATCGGCCAGCAGCGTCTTCAGCGGCTGGACGATGTTTTGCTCCGACCACGGCTCATGCTGAAAGCGGACGAAAGTGCCACCGCCGCGACGGCTCAGCAGTACCCCTTCATTGACCAGCATCGCCAGCGCTTCGCGCAGGGAATTGCGCGAGACGCCGAGCTGAGCGGCGAGCTGACGCTCGGCGGGCAGTCGCATGCCCGCCTCCAGCTGTTGTTCTTCAATCAGCGCCCGGACGCGACGGGCTACATCGTCGGCCAGGCGTTTAGGCATCACTATCACGGGATCATCCAGGTTAAAACGTAGGCCTGCAGCGTGGTGATCAGGCCCACCATACAGGTGAAGATCAGGCTGTGTTTGACGGTAAAGCGGAACAGATCTGACTCTTTACCCACCAGGCCAACCGCGGCGCAGGCGATGGCGATCGACTGCGGGGAAATCATCTTGCCGGTGACGCCGCCGGTGGTATTGGCCGCGACCAGCAGGATATCGGAGACGCCAATCTGCTGCGCCGCCGTTGCCTGCAGCGCGGCGAACAGGGCGTTAGACGAGGTGTCCGAACCGGTCAGGAATACCCCCAGCCAGCCCAGGAACGGCGAGAAGAAGGTAAACGCGTGGCCGGTATGGGCCAGCGCCAGGGCCAGGGTTGACGACAGCCCGGAGTAGTTGGAGATAAAAGCGAACGCCAGCACCATGCCGATAGAGTAGATCGGCAGCGCCAGGTCCTTCAGCGTCCCGGCGAAGGTGGTCAGCGCGTCTTTCGGCTTCATACGCAGCCAGACGATGGACAGCAGGGCGGCGAACAGAATGGCGGTGCCGGTTGCCGACAGCCAGTCAAACTTATAGATGGCGGCGTAAGGCGTCGCGGCGCTGACCACCGGCGGCATGCGGGCGACCATTTTGTCGAGGAACGGCACCGAAAAATTGATGACGAAGTCATACATCGCGCCGCCCGGTGCGAACAGCGCTTTGAACGGCGGCACGCTCCACAGGGTTACGGTGGCGGTCAGGAACAGGAACGGCGACCAGGCGCGGATCACTTGTCCTGCGGTGTAGCGCGTGCGGGCCAGCGTCATATCCACCTGCGAGGCGCCGATGTCGCCAAAGCGGAAGATGCGCACCGGTTGCCAGCGTTTGAGGAACAGGGTCAGGCAGACCAGGGAGACCAGCGATGAGATGATGTCCGGCAGCTCCGGGCCAAGGAAGTTAGAGCTGAGGTACTGGGCGATAGCGAACGAGCCGCCTGCGACCATCACCGCCGGCCAGGTCTCTTTGATGCCCCGCCAGCCATCCATGATGGCCATGATCCAGAACAGCACGATAATGGTCAGGAACGGCAGCTGGCGGCCCACCATCTGGCCGATGGCGAAGCTGTCGATACCGGTTACCTGGCCGGCCACCAGGATTGGGATGCCCATCGCGCCGAAGGCCACCGGCGCGGTGTTGACGATCAGGCACAGGCCAGCCGCATACAGCGGGTTAAACCCGAGGCCGACCAGCAGCGCCGCGGTAATCGCCACCGGCGCGCCAAACCCCGCTGCCCCTTCGAGAAAGGCGCCGAACGAGAATCCGACGATCAGCATCTGCAGGCGTTGGTCAGGCGTAATTGACAGGATCGACGAGCGGATAATGTCGAACTGTCCGGTCTTCACCGAGATTTTATAGACAAAGACCGCGGCGATAATAATCCACGCGATGGGCCACAGTCCGTAGAAGAAGCCATACACTACCGAGGCCAGGGCGCGGTCCACCGGCATTTTATAGAACAGCAATGCGACGGCCAGGGCGATCGCAACGGTCCAGGTAGCGGCGAGATAGCCTTTCAGTTTGAGCTTAATCAGCGCAAAAAAGAAAAACAGAATCGGTAGCGATGCGATAAGACTGGATAACCAGATATTACCGGCGGGATCGTAGTTTTGTTGCCAGAGATTCATGCAGGGTCTCCATCGGGCCGCCAGGACGGGTGGGCTGAGTCTGCGCTCATTGCCGAATCCGTCTTAGGTAAAATTGGCCCGGCCAATTAGGGATAGCAGGGTTGATGACAACGAATGGTTAACCAGATGTTACTCTTAGGCAACGGGTTTGTGATGCATTTTGATGGATTTGTGAACTGCTGGGGGGTAGATGAATTTATTGGTTGGACCAATCTGCCGGCAGGGGACGAAAAAGGGTGGCGGTAGGACAGAATAACCCTCTCCGGACGGAGAGGGCTGGGGATTAGAATTCGCTGCGGGCGAAACCGGTCATCTCTTTCAGACCCATTTCCCGGCCCAGGGCGGTCATCGGATGGACGACCACCAGGCCGCGGACGCTTTTCTTCAGCTTGCCCATATCGGCCTGCTCTTTTTTGGTAATCGCGCGACGGAACGGCAGGCTCATCAGCTTTTGCGCCTCTTTGCTCAGCTTCTGGCTCTGGACGGAACGCAGACGTTCAATCTCCGTTTCCAGAGTGGCTTTTTCTTTTTCCAGCTCAGCGTATTTATCGGCGGCTTCCACCAGCGACAGCTCGGCCTGCTGGTGGCGGATGGCGTCGAGACGATCGCTCAGACGTTTGATTTCATTCTTTTCGACTTCTTTCATGGTGATTTGATCTGTTAATAAAGGGGCTTCATTCGCCTATAGTATGTGCCGTGACCGCTATTGTTGATAGCTATTTATCAAAAATTCGCCGTTAATCGCCGTCAGAATACGATACCTGAACCTGCTAATAATTTGAATTTTATTAATATTCTTTCTGATACCCGCTCTAATTTCATTTCTGTGAAGCCGGTCGGCAGATAAGCACGTTTTCCTTAACCCACGCCGGTGAATTGGCTAATGCTTAATCAGATTATTCCCAAAAGGAGGACGTGATGGCAAAGATCGGCGACGGCGTACCACGTTTAATCGACAAAGCGGTTGATTTTATGGCTTCCAGTCAGGCGTTTATGGAGTATTTGAAAAAGTCTCCGCGGCTGCAGCATGTACCGCGAGATATCCCGCAGGATAAGGAAGCGTTGTTTCTGCAGCGTCTGGAATATTATCGTCAGCTTTACCGGCCGACCTGCGACCAGACGGAGCCGGAATCAGAGCGTTGATTTCTGGAAGGCTTTTTTTAAGCTGATTCGTGAAATCAGCTCAGTCAGGGACAACACCATCGTTGAACGCACCATCTGCTGGTAACGCAGTTTCTGCATTGCCAGCAGTTCGGCGTCGCTGTCATCAAACTGCGGCGTTGGCGGCAGGGCGGCGACGCAGTGCAGTTCGCCGAACGGACCGATAATTTCGTCGTCGGTAAAGCTGTACTCATTGCCGTCGTGATTAAGCTCCTCGCGCAGGGCCATCAGCAGCTCGGCGTCTTCATATTCGGCACGACTTATCACCCCAAGGCCATAAATCAGCTTCAGGCGTACAGAGAGATCGCCGAGCGGCCCGCTGCCCTCCAGCAAGGGCTCGACGGCGTATTTCACCGCGTAGTCGTCTTTACGGAACACCTGAAGCACCAGAATATTGACCGCTTCCGTTAACAGCTCGACGGTGGCGATCAGGAAGCTTCGTACGGTTTTGCCAGCATTCAGACGCTCAAGCACACGGTTTTCAAATGCTTGTGTTTCTTCCATCATTGCCTGCATATCTGACAGGAGTCGTAATGGGCGCGACGTCGGTCGCGCCAGGTTGTGCATCATTTTACCGCGTTGTAGTCGTTAACGGCCTCCGCGACGACATCGCTTGCTGCGTCAAGGCCGGAAATCTGGGCCAGCGCGGCCTGCGGCCCCTTGTCGGCGATCAGCGCCGCCAGCTCCTGAGCCTGCGGATCGTCTTCGCTACGGAAATGCATCGCCGCCGCGATCCCTTTCACCAGGTTGCGGTGCGGCAGGCCGTATTCCAGTGTACCCAGCAGCGGCTTAATTAAACGGTCGCCGGCGCTCAGTTTGCGCAGCGGCTGACGGCCAACGCGCTCAACATCGTCTTTCAGGTACGGGTTCTCGAAACGGCCAAGAATTTTCTGGATATAAGCCGCGTGCTTCTGCGGGTCAAAGGCGTAGCGTTTGATCAGCACCGCGCCGCTCTCCTCCATCGCGCCCTGCACGACGGCCCGAATTTTCTCGTCGAGGATCGCATCGCGAATCGTCTGGTGGCCCGCCAGTTTTCCGAGGTAGGCGGTTATAGCATGCCCGGTGTTCAAGGTGAAGAGCTTGCGCTCGACAAATGCCATCAGGTTATCAGTTAATTCCATTCCCGGGATGGTCGGCAGTTCGCCCTTGAACTGGGTTTTATCGACGATCCATTCGCTGAAGGTTTCCACGGTGACTTCCAGCGGGTCATGGGTAGCGGACGCCGATGGCGGCACGATACGGTCAACGGCGGAGTCGACGAAGCCGATATGGGTTTCCACCCAGGCCTTATCTTCCTCCGCCAGGGCGTTAAATACGTGGCCTTTTAACTGCGTGGTGCCGCGCACCATATTTTCGCAGGCGATAATGTTCAGCGGGCGTTCGGTGCCTTGCGCTTTGCGCTTCGCCAGCCCTTTGGCGATGGCCGGGGCGATGCGCTCAAGGACCACGGGACCGACGGCAGTGGTCACCAGGTCGACGCTGGCGATCAGATCCACGACCTCGTCGCCAATGCTGCTGACGGCATTCACGCCGGAGACGGTATCCACCTGCTCATTTTCGCCAACGACGTGAACCTGGTAGCTATGACGGGCATTCAGGGCATCAAGTACGGTCTGATTAACATCGGCAAACGTCAGTTCGATGCCCGCGTCGGCCAGCAGTTTACCGATAAAGCCACGTCCGATATTACCTGCGCCAAAATGTAATGCTTTCATAGTAGTAACCTTCAATTAATGTTTTTACCTGAGAGGGCTGGGGTGAGGCTTTTCCCCTCACCCAAACCCTCTCCAAAAAGGAGAGGGAATGGACCGGTCTGTTTATTTATTCAGCAGCGCCAGTACGTCGTCGACGCTGGTGGTGTTCGCCAGTCGCTCAATCACCGTTTCGTCATCCAGCGCGTTGGTCAGGCTGGTAATCACCTGAATGTGCTCGTTGTTGCGGGCGGCGATGCCGATCACCAGGCGGGCAACATCGTCTTCATCTTCCCCAAAGCGCACCCCTTCCGGGTACTGGCAGAAGACGACGCCGGTTTTCAGCACGCGGTCTTTCGCTTCGATGGTGCCGTGCGGCACCGCGATGGACTCGCCAAGATAGGTCGAGGTCAGTTTTTCGCGGTCCAGCATCGCCTGCACATATTCCGGCTCGACGTAGCCGCCTTTCACCAGTTGCTCGCCGGCGAAGCGGATGGCTTCTTCTTTTGTGGCCGCTTTGCGACCGAGGAAGATGTTATCCGCACCCAGCTTGAACAGGTTTTTGTCAGTATCATCAAAGCTGTCTTTCAGGCTATCGGTGACTTTGACTTCGTTGTCGATGTGGCGCTGGGCCGCCACCAGACGCTCGGTCAGGCTGGTGTAGAGACCGCTGTCGAGGAAGTTGGTCAGCGAAATATGCTGTGCCTGCGGTACCTGGCGCATGGCGCGCTCGGTCAGGTCGCGGTGGGTGATCACCAGGTCAACATCCGGCGGCAGATTATTGATCGCGCTGTTGGTGACCGAGATGTTGCTCAGGCCGGCATCCTGCACTTTCTTGCGTAGTACCCCGGCGCCCATGGCGCTGGAACCCATCCCGGCGTCGCAAGCGACGATGATTTTCCGCACATGGCTGAGGTCGTTGGTGACATTGCCTGCCGCCAGCGGGTTGGCGCCTTTGGATTGCGCCTTCATGTCATGCATACGACGGGTTGCCGCTTCGATATCGTCTTCTTCTTTGACTTTGCTAGTCTTCAGCAGAACCGCAGAGACCACGAAGGAGACCGCCATCGCGGCGATAATGGCTGCGATGTTCGCGAAGTAGGCTCCTTTCGGCGTCATCGCCAGCACCGCCAGGATAGAGCCCGGGGAAGCCGGAGAGACCAGACCGCCGTTGAGGATGGTCAGGGTGAAGACACCGGTCATCCCGCCGAGGATAACGGCCAGGATCAGACGCGGGTTCATCAGCACGTACGGGAAGTAGATTTCATGGATACCACCCAGGAAGTGGATGATAGCCGCCCCGCCTGCAGACTGTTTAGCGCTGCCGCGGCCAAAGAACATGTACGCCAGCAGAACGCCCATCCCCGGACCCGGGTTCGCTTCAATCAGGAAGAAGATGGATTTACCCAGCTCGTGGGACTGCTGAATACCCAGCGGCGAGAAGATACCGTGGTTGATGGCGTTGTTAAGGAACAGGATTTTCGCCGGTTCCACGAAGATAGACGCCAGCGGCAGCATGTCGTGCGCCACCATGAAGTTAACGCCAGCCGCCAGAATTTTCGACAGAACTTCTACCGCCGGGCCGATGCCGAGGAAGGCAAGAATAGCGAGGATCATCCCGATGATGCCGGCGGAGAAGTTATTCACCAGCATTTCAAAACCGGATTTGATCTTACCGTCGACCCAGTTATCGAACTTCTTAATGCAGTAGCCGCCCAGCGGGCCGGCAATCATGGAGCCGAGGAACATCGGCATATCCGCGCCGACGATAACGCCCATGGTGGTGATCGCCCCGACCACGCCGCCACGTTCGCCGCCGACTAATTTACCGCCGGTGTAACCGATCAGCAGCGGCAGCAGGTAGGTGATCATCGGACCGACCAGCTTCGCCAGCGTTTCGTTTGGCAACCACCCTGTCGGAATGAAAAGCGCGGTGATGATACCCCACGCGATAAACGCGCCGATATTCGGCATCACCATATTGCTGAGAAAACGACCAAAGCTTTGCACTTTGATCTTGATATCGGATGACATAAAACACCCCTTCTTCTGTTTTGCGTATCGCGCAGGCTAAAAGCCCGAGGTTTGTTGTTAATGTGGCGGCAGAGGTAGCCGGGCCCTGATTGATAGTGCGAAATCTGGCACTGAATCGTTTAGCTGTCCAGCCAACGCCTTTTTATGTGACATAGATCACATGAATATAGGGGGCGCGATGGGTTTTGTAGTGATTGCGATCACATAATTGCTGTGTAAAAAAACAACAGACCGTCGTTTTTGCCGCTAATCTGCGATTTTGTGTGATATTTGTCACAATTTTGTTTCGTGTTTTTGTTGTTTGTTTGTGATTTTGATCACAAAGAATTTCACAGTGGATTTTCGCCGCTGTGATCTCGGCCCGGTTTTGCGGCCAGGGCGAGGTGGCTGTGTAACTAAGCAACCATGTTGGTTAAATAACTTTTTTCCACCGGATGGCAAAAATGAAAGGGGTGAATTATGCTCAAATCAGCGGCCCGGATGTCAGTGGGGCGTGAATAAAATTTATATAAATTATTAGCGTAAAGCCGAGGGAATTATGTTTCTCAATTATTTTGCGCTGGGTGTTCTGATCTTCGTTTTTCTGGTCATTTTTTATGGGATTATCGTTATTCACGATATTCCTTATTTGATTGCCAAAAAACGCAACCACCCCCATTCCGATGCTATTCATGTCGCCGGATGGGTCAGTCTTTTTACTCTCCACGTCATCTGGCCGTTTTTATGGATATGGGCCACGCTGTACCAACCTGAGCGCGGCTGGGGCATGCAGCATAAGGCGAATACGGACCCCGACGAACCTGAAAAAGAAAGCGATATACAACAGCTTCGCCAACGACTGAGCGTCCTTGAACATCAGGTGGCGGCCATCCAGCGGCCACAGTCCACCTCTGCGGCGGAGAAATAAACTATGGATCTGTTGATAATTTTGACCTACGTGGCTATCGCCTGGTCGATATTTAAAATCTTCAAAATACCGGTAAATAAATGGACAGTTCCCACCGCGGCGCTGGGGGGCGTATTTATTGTTAGCGCGCTTATTTTATTAATGAATTATAACCACCCTTACACCTTTCTGGCGCAAAAGGCGGTGATATCTATTCCTATCACGCCGCAGGTTACCGGAGTAGTTGACAGCGTCACCGACAAAGCGAATCAGCGCGTCAAAAAGGGCGAGGTGCTTTTTACTATTGACCCGGCGCGCTATCAGGCGCGGGTCGACCGTCTGCAGGCCGACCTGGTGACAGCGCTGCACAGTATTAACACCCTCAAGGCGCAGCTCTCTGAAGCCCAGGCCAACACCACTCGCGTATCGGCGGAACGCGATCGCTTATATAAAGACTATCAACGTTACCTGAAAGGGAGCCAGGCCCGGGTGAATCCGTTCTCAGAAAGCGACATCGATAACGCCCGGCAGAATTACCTTGCTCAGGACGCGCTGGTCAAGGCGTCGGTAGCGGAACAGGCGCAGATCCAGAGCCAGCTGGACAGCATGATCAACGGCGAGCAGTCGCAGGTGGTTAGCCTGCGCGCCCAGCTGGCGGAGGCGAAGTACAATCTCGACCAGACTACCGTGCGGGCGCCCAGCGATGGGTATATCACTCAAGTGTTGATCCGTCCGGGGACCTACGCTGCCTCGCTGCCGCTGCGGCCGGTGATGGTGTTTATCCCTGAGCAAAAAAGGCTGATCGTCGCCCAGTTCAGGCAAAATTCGCTGTTAAGGCTGGAGAAGGGCGACGACGCGGAAGCGGTGTTTAATGCCCTGCCCGGACAGGTATTCCACGGCAAACTGGTGAGCATTTTACCGGTGGTGCCGGGGGGAACCTATCAGGCGCAGGGGGCGTTGCAGTCGCTGACCGTGACGCCGGGCAGCGATGGCGTGCTGGCGACCATTGAGCTCGATCCGAATGCCGAAATCGATGCACTACCCGATGGCATCTATGCGCAGGTGGCGGTCTACTCCGACCATTTCGCCCACGTTTCGGTGATGCGTAAAGTGCTGCTGCGCATGACCAGTTGGATGCACTACCTCTATCTCGACCATTAATGCGATCGGCGGCAGGTTGAGCGGGATGCTCACCTGCCTTTTACCTCGCCCTGAGCCATACTCATATCTTTGTTGGCGATAAGGAGCAGGCTATGAAACTGATCGGCAGCTACACCAGTCCCTTTGTGCGCAAAATATCGGTGATCTTGCTGGAAAAGCGCATCCCTTTTGAATTTGTCAACGAATCCCCCTACAGCGAAAGCAACGGCGTGTCGCGCTATAACCCGCTGGGCAAAGTGCCGGCGCTGGTGACAGATGACGGCGAATGCTGGTTTGATTCTCCGGTTATCGCGCAGTATCTCGAGCTGCTGGGCGTGGCGCCGCCGATGATCCCCGCCGATCCCAGAGCCGCTCTCAGGATGCGCCAGCTTGAGGCGCTGGCAGATGGGGTGATGGAGGCCGCCCAGGCGCTGGTGCGCGAAAAAGCTCGCCCTGCGGCCCAACAGTCAGAGCAAGAGCTGCTCCGCCAGCGGGAGAAAGTGGCGCGCGGCCTCGACAGGCTGGAAGCCTGCGCGGCGGACGGAACGCTACGCGGCGACGAGGTCAATCTGGCGACCATCTCTACGGCCTGCGCCATTGCCTACCTGAACTTTCGCCGGGTGGCGCCGGGCTGGTGCGCCACCCGGCCGCAGTTGGTGAAGTTGGTGGATGCGCTGTTCCAGCGCGCCAGCTTTGCGCGCACCGAACCGCCGCGGACTTGACCCAGGCAGGTAACAGTTTGCGCAAGGAGGCGTTACAATCGCCGCTGATTGTTGACTCCCTCTCCCGTCGGGAGGGGGGAAAATAACTTACCGCCAGGCCCATTCATGACTACCGAAATTCGTGCGCTTTATACCCGGCTTCCGGCCATTGACCGCTTACTCCGCGACCCCGCTTTTTCCTCCCTGCTGGCGCAGCACGGCCATTCGCAGGTGGTGACGCAGCTGCGCCAGATGCTGGACGAGGCGCGGGAACAGATCCGCCAGTGTCAGACACTGCCTGACTGGAGCCATGACTGGCTGAGTGCCTGCGCGCAGCGGCTGACCGCCAGCCGGCAGAGCGCCCTGCGTCCGGTGTTTAATCTCACCGGTACGGTGCTGCACACCAATCTCGGGCGCGCCATCCAGGCTGAGGCGGCGGTGGAGGCGGTCGTCAGCGCGATGCGCGCGCCGGTGACGCTCGAATATGATCTCGACGACGCCGGGCGCGGCCATCGCGATCGCGCTATTGCCGATCTGCTGTGCCAGATCACCGGCGCGGAAGATGCCTGTATCGTGAACAACAACGCGGCGGCCGTGCTGCTGATGCTGGCGGCCACCGCCAGCGGCAGGGAGGTGGTGGTCTCCCGCGGCGAGCTGGTGGAGATCGGCGGGGCGTTCCGCATTCCCGACGTGATGCGTCAGGCAGGTTGTCAGCTGCACGAAGTGGGCACCACCAACCGCACCCACGCCAAAGACTATCGCCAGGCGGTGAATGACAATACCGCCCTGCTGATGAAGGTCCACACCAGCAACTACAGCATTGAAGGCTTTACCAAAGCCGTCGACGAAGCGGAGCTGGCGGTCATCGGCCGCGAGCTGGACGTCCCGGTAGTGGCCGACCTGGGCAGCGGGTCGCTGGTGGATCTCAGTCAGTATGGCCTGCCGAAGGAGCCGATGCCGCAAGAGATGATCGCCGCCGGGGTGAGCCTGGTCAGTTTCTCTGGCGACAAGCTGCTCGGCGGCCCGCAGGCCGGAATTATCGTCGGCAAACGCGCGCTGATTGCCCGCCTGCAGAGCCATCCGCTGAAGCGGGCCCTGCGCGCGGATAAAATGACTCTCGCGGCGCTGGAAGCCACGCTGCGCCTCTATCAGCATCCGGAAGCGCTGCGGGAAACCTTACCGACGCTGCGCCTGCTCACCCGCCCGGCGGACGAGATCCGCCGGCAGGCTGAACGCCTGCAGCCTGCCCTGGCGGCACACTATGCTGATTTTGCCGTCAACGTGGCAGCCTGCCAGTCGCAGATTGGCAGCGGCTCGTTACCCGTCGACCGTCTGCCTGGCGCGGCGTTGACCTTTACCCCCCATGACGGCCGCGGCAGCCGGCTGGAGGCTTTGGCGGCCCGCTGGCGCAGGCTGCCATGCCCGGTGATTGGCCGCATTTATGACGGCCGGCTCTGGCTGGATCTGCGCTGTCTGGAAGATGAAACCCGGTTTATGGAGATGTTGTTACGATGATTATTGCCACCGCTGGACATGTTGACCACGGCAAAACGACGCTGCTGCAGGCGATAACCGGCGTGAATGCCGATCGTCTGCCGGAAGAGAAAGCGCGGGGAATGACGATCGATCTCGGCTATGCCTACTGGCCGCAGCCGGACGGGCGGGTGCTGGGGTTTATTGACGTGCCCGGGCACGAAAAGTTTTTGTCCAACATGCTGGCGGGGGTGGGTGGGATCGACCATGCGCTGCTGGTGGTGGCCTGCGATGACGGGGTGATGGCGCAAACCCGCGAACACCTGGCGATCCTGCAGCTGACCGGAAAGCCGACGCTGACCGTGGCGCTCACCAAGACGGACCGCGTGACGGCCGCCCGGGTGGCGGAGGTTCAGGCGGAGGTCGAGCAGGCCCTGCGCGAACTTGGCTTTGACGCCACCGCTTTCTTCCCCACCGCGGCGGTGGAAAACCTCGGTATTGCCGAACTGCGCAGCCATCTGCTGCAGCTTACGGAGCGCCTCCATCCACAGCAGCGGCGTTTTCGCCTGGCGCTGGATCGCGCTTTCACCGTCAAAGGGGCGGGGCTGGTGGTCACCGGGACGGCGCTCTCCGGCGAAGTACGGGTCGGGGATACCCTGTGGCTCACCGGCGTCAACAAGCCGATGCGCGTCCGCGGTCTGCATGCCCAGAATCAAGCGGTTGAGCAGGCGCACGCCGGGCAGCGCATTGCGCTGAATATTGTCGGCGATGCGCAGAAAGAGGCATTGCACCGCGGCGACTGGCTGTTGTCCTCACCGCCGCCGGAGCCTGCAGAGCGGGTGATTGTCGAACTGCAGTGCCATACGCCGCTCAGCCAGTGGCAGCCGCTGCATATTCACCACGCTGCCAGCCACATCACCGGCCGGGTGTCGCTCCTTGAGGGCGACCTGGCGGAGCTGGTGCTGGATACCCCGCTGTGGCTGGCGGATAACGACCGGCTGGTACTACGCGATATCTCCGCTCGCTTGACGTTGGCCGGCGCACGAGTGGTGACGCTGGATCCCCCGCGCCGCGGCAAGCGTAAACCGGAGTATTTGCAGTGGTTGCACGCCCTGGCGGCGGTTGGCGCTGACGATGCGCAGGCCCTGGAGCTGCATCTGCAGCGGGACGCCGTCCGGCTTGAGCGCTTCGCCTGGGCACGGCAGCTGAGTGAAACCGGAATGGCGGCCTTGATCCAGCGGCCTGACTATCTGCAGGCCGGACAGCGCTTGCTTAGCGCGCCGCTTGCCGCCCGCTGGCAGCGAAAATTGTTGGATGCCCTGGCGCGCTACCATGAGCAGCATCGCGACGAGCCGGGCCCTGGCCGGGAGCGCCTGCGCCGCATCGCGCTGCCGATGGAAGATGAAGCGCTGGTACTGCTGCTGATTGAGCAGATGCGCGAGAGCGGCTTCGTCCGCAGCCATCACGGCTGGCTGCATTTGCCCGAGCATAAAGCCGGGTTTACCGACGAGCAGCAGGCGGTCTGGCAGAAGGTGGAGACCCTGTTCGGCGATGATCCCTGGTGGGTGCGCGATCTCGCGCGCGAAGTCCATGTTGAAGAGTCCCTGATGCGCGCGGTGCTGCGCCAGGCGGCGCAGCAGGGGATAATTACCGCGATCGTCAAGGATCGTTACTACCGCAACGATCGCATTGTGCAGTTCGCCCAGCGGGTGCGCGAGCTGGATCAACTGCGCGGGTCAACCTGCGCGGCGGATTTTCGCGATACCTTAAACGTAGGGCGGAAGCTGGCGATCCAGATCCTGGAGTATTTCGATCGGATTGGCTTCACCCGCCGTCGCGGCAACGATCATATCCTGCGCGATAAGGCGTTGTTTCTGTAATCATTAACGCCTGCTCCCCGGCGGACAGCGAACGCTGTGTTGCCGGGGAAGAGGAGGTCGCACTGTGCCGGGCCTTATTCGGCTTCCCGTACCCAGATACGCATTTCGCCTTCTCCGCGGTTTGCCCAGCTAAACCAGGGAATAAAGGTCAGCGTCTGTGAATGGGGGGTGGCCAGCGGGTGATCGTAGCTCCAGAGATTCTGCGCGTCGGCGTTTTCTGCATGTTTTCTGTAGCCTGGAGCCTGAATCAACATGTTGCGAGCAAACAGCCCCTTTCCTTCAAACACCGTGAACCTGGCATCGCGTGGCAGCAGCAGGTTATGCAGCGCTTCGCCGTTATCAGCTTGTTCGAGACAATAGACCAGTGGACCGCGCTGCAGCGCGACCTGGCCTGCCTGGTGACGAACAAGCGGATTGCCATATACCCGGCGAACCGGCATCGGCAAGGTAAGCATCAGGGTGTCACCTTCCTGCCAGAGATGATGGATATGCAGATAGCCCTGGCGAATATCCTGCGTGACCGGCGCGCCGTTCAGGGTGATGTGCGGATCCTCGCACCAGTCAGGTAGACGCAGCGCCAGCGTATGGTTCACTGTTGACGGTGATTCGATGACAATTTTGACCTGTTCCCGCCAGGGATAGTCACCGCTGATACGCAGGCGTAACGTCTTTTCCCCAACCGGGATCTCGACCTGATTGCCGACATAGAGATTGATATACAACGCCTCCTCGCGTGGCGTGTAGATATAATGCCCCAGTGAGGTCAGAAGACGAGCGATATTCGGTGGGCAGCAGGCACAGCCGAACCAACGCTGACGAACAGGCTTAACATGGTCATAAATATGATTGAATTTTAAAGACTTAGGCTGCACTTCCAAGGGGTTGACGTAAAAGAAATGTTTACCGTCCAGCGCCATACCGCCCAGAACGGTATTGTACAGCGCGCGCTCCATTACATCAGCATATTGGCTGTCGGCTTCCAGTTCCAGCATGCGGCGCGCGAACATCATCAGCCCGATAGAGGCGCAGCTTTCCGCATAAACGGTATCATTCGGCAGGTCGTAATCGCTGCTGAAGGCTTCCCCGCTGCTCTGTGAGCCAATGCCGCCCGTAATATACAGCTGACGCTGGACCATGTTTTTCCATAACCGCAGGCAATCCTGGCGTTTGCCTTCGTTCTTGCTCAGGCGCGCAAGGTGCGCTACGCCGGCCATTAAATAAACAAAGCGAACCGCGTGACCCACAGCGGTGGTCTGTTCGGCAAGCGGCAAATGCGCCTGGCTGTAGGGTTTATCCATCACCATCCACGCCGGCCCATAGGTATTCCAGAAGGAAGTTTTGCCGCGTTTTTCATACTCGATGTCATAGAAATGCGGCTGTGTCCCACGCTGTTCAACGAAGTAATTAGCCAGCGCCATATAGCGTGGTTCCTGAGTCACATCGTACAAACGCATTAACGCCAGCTCTATTTCAGGGTGTCCCGGGTAGCCGTGCAGCTGATTGTCGTCGGGACCAAACACGCTGTCGATATGATCGGCGAGGCGACATGCCACCTCCAGCAGGCGGCGTTTACTGGTCGCCTGGAAGAATGCCACCCCAGCTTCAATCAGGTGACCGGCACAGTACAATTCATGGCATTCGGCGAGATTGGTCCAGCGTTCCCCGGGCGCTTTCACCGTAAAATAGGTGTTCAGATAACCATCTTCACATTGCGCGGCGGCAATCAGCTCAATCACCTCGTCGGCGGTTTTTTCCAGTTCCGCATCTGGCTTCTGGCACAATGACCAGGCGACGGCCTCCAGCCATTTCGCCACATCGCTATCCTGGAACACCATTCCGTAGAATTCTCCTGCCTGCTGACCTGCGGCGATACGGAAGTTTTCTATCGCATGGCTGGGCTCAGCCTCGGCGATCCGGTCATTGAGGGCCTCCCACTGGTAGGGAATGACGACATCACGCACCAGTTGCTGATACTGACCCAAAAACGGATCGTTAACTTTCAGTTTGTGCAGATCGACTTCCATGATTTCTCCTTAAGACTGAACGTGACGCGCGCGCAGATCGGCTGCAATACGCGACATCATGGGATTGTTGAGCTTGCAGGCGCGGATAGCGAAGGCCAGCAACAGATGGAACAGCGCGGGCAGCAGGGTTTCCATCGCCGTGATCCCCGATAGTGAGGATGGAGTCTGGTTGCTGGCGCCGGGTTGATAAGCGACGTAGATAAATACCAGGCTGATAATGCCCGCACTGGAGGCCCATGCCAGCTTGATAAAGAACAGGTTGAAAGCAAAGTTCATCCCCGACGAACGGACACCCGTCTTCCATTCGCCATAATCATCAGAGAAGGCCATCAACGAAAAATGCAGCGGTAGGGTAAAGCCCAGGATGATGCCATTGCCGAGAATGACCGCCAGCCACAGCGTTTGCCAGGACGGACCGGTGGGCAGGAACCACATTCCGACCGCCAGTAAGGCCAGTACCACATTGGTGTAGTAATAGAGCTTGACGGTATCAACGTGGCGCGACAGCCAATTGACGATCGCGGCGCCCAGAATCGAGGAAAAGGTGACCATGGTGAAAAACAGCGATGTATAGCCAGTAGAGCCGCCGAGTACATAGGTAATGAAGTACATGTAGCCGCCACCGCGAATGTTAAACACGTTGATCAACAGGAATGACATCGCCAGCATGAGTAACAGCTGATCGTTTTTACGCAGACCGGCGATATGTTCGCGCAGGGTGAATTTGCCGAGCATCTCCAGGGAAACACGCTCACGTACCCAGAAAAAGCAGCACAGAAACATCACCGCCGCGATGGCGCACAGTACGCCGACACCATACTGATAACCCTGGGCGGTATTCCCCTGACCGAGCGCTTTTACCAACCACGGCAGGCCCACGGAGACCAGGAATCCTGCCACGCCGCATAGTACAAAGCGCCATGCCTGGCAGGAGATCACCTCGCTATGGCGAGTGGTCATCGTATTAATGAGCGCGCAGTAAGGGACGTTAATCGCGGTATAGCTGACTGAAAGCAGCAGGTAAGTGCCGAAGGCCCAGGCGATTTTTACCCCCATGCCGGCATCCGGCACGGTAAAGGTCAGCACGCCGATCGCTGCAATCGGAACCGCAATCCATAGCTGCCAGGGGCGAAAACGCCCCCATCGGCTTTGGGTCCGATCGGCGAGGACGCCCATGATCGGATCGGAAATAGCATCAAACACGCGCAGCGCAAGGAACAGAGTACCGACCAGCGCCGGGGTGAGCCCAAAGACGTCAGTATAGAAAAAAGTGAGAAAGTTCATGATCAGGCAGGTGATGACCGTTCCACCGGCATCGCCCAGACCATAGCCTATTTTTTCACGGAGAGATAATTTGTCGTCCTGCACGTGCTTCGTGAGGTCGCTTGTCGTAATCGGAGCCGTAGTCATAAATAACTCCCGAAGATAATGTTCAGAATTATTCCGCTGTCTGGTCGGCGGACATTTTTTGTCTTTTGCAAATACATTAATTATTTTGCACCGAATAAACGAGGCAACAAGGGAAGGGAAAAGTATAAAAAGAGAACGATTCCGACTTTGTCATAAAAATGTGATTCCGATCCGGAAAGGCGTTAATTTATGATTAATAATCAGTTGGAAAGAGATGTTTTATCGTTTCGTTAGCGGAAAATTAAATATATATGCTTGAATTATCCATGTCTCTTCCGATTCGCGTACAAAATGGCGGCTTATTTATTTCCCGTGGTGTCGGCAGCCATCCGGCGCGTAAACTGCAATCCTGGGAAATTATTTTTGTCGAAAAGGGAACGTTAACGATTTGCGAAGAGGATGAAATATTTAACGTTAATGCAGGGGAAAGTTTATTGCTGTGGCCAGAACGTTCTCATGTTGGGGTGGGGGAATTTCCCGCCGACCTGAAATTTTATTGGCTGCATTTTGAAGTACTGACGGAGAGTGTCCGGTCTCTGCCGCCAGCGCTGCTTAACGTTCCGCAACATACCCGCGTCAGCGATCCACAATACATTATTTCGCTGTTTCGCCAGTTTCTTCGTGAACAGGAGAATATTCACCGCAGCCTGGCGCTGGAGCTCCTGTTATTGCTGATACTGCAGCAGATTGCTGCGGCGGCAAGCGAAAAACCGGACGACAGTCCCGGCGCTGCGCTGGCCTGGAAAGCGCAGCAGATCATCCATACCCGTTACCACTTGCCTGTTTCAGCCTCGACGCTGGCGAAAGAGCTGCACTGTAATGCGGACTATTTAGGACGCGTGTATCGTCACGTTTTCCGCGTGACGTTGACCGAAGCGATCCATCGTCAGCGGGTCAGAGCGGCGGAAAAGCTGTTGATCAGCGATTCACTGTCGTTGACCGAAGTCGCGAGTCAGTGTGGCTTTAATGACGTCGGTTATTTTCGCAAGATCTTTCGTAAGCACACCAGCCTCACGCCTGCCGCCTGGAAGCGCCGCTACTGTAAGGAGCACATTAATTCAGCGTAATGAAAAATCAGTTGTGCTAGTGACTAAAAACAGCGCTGATTCCATTCAGGATCAAAGCGCGGGCAGGGACTATTCTGGCACCCTGCGGTTTTATCCCCAGGGAGCAGAGGATGAACCGGTTTCTTATCGCTAATGCCCAACAGTGTATTGGCTGTCGTACCTGTGAAGTGGCCTGCGCGGTGGCGCACCAGCAGGCGCAGGATGTGTCCATGCTGTCGACAAGCCATTTCGCGCCGCGGATCCGGGTGGTGAAAAGCGGCGAGATATCAACGGCGACGGCCTGTCGGCAGTGCGAGGATGCGCCCTGCGCCAGCGTCTGCCCGCAGGGGGCGATTCGTCTGGAGGAGGACGTCTGGTGGGTCGATCAGCGCCGCTGCATCGGCTGTAAAAGCTGCATGGTGGCCTGCCCGTACGGCGCGATGACCGTCACGGTGGTGAACCAGCAGGCGCAGGCGCTGAAATGCGATTTATGCCACCACCGCGCCGAGGGGCCGGCCTGCGTAACCGCCTGCCCGACGCAGGCGCTGCGGGTGATGGCTCCCGCGGAGCTGGAGGCGCTATGCGCGCAAAAACGCCAGCGGCTGGCGCTGGCGTGAGCGGGTCCGCCGACGGACGTTACCCGTCAGCAGCGTCAGGAATTACGCTTCCTGTTCGCGCCAGGCGAATTCAACCTCTTCGGCGAGAATTTTCACCCCGGCCTCGATTTTTTGCGGATCCGGCACATAGTTCATGCGCATGCACTGGTGGGTATGCGGCCACGGTTTATCGAGTCCCGGGAAGAAGTAATCCCCCGGCACCATCAGCACGCCGCGCTTTTTCAGCCGCTGATACAGCAGCTCGGTGGAGATCGGCAGATCCTTAAACCACAGCCAGAGGAAGATCGCCCCCTCCGGTTTGTGAATAAGGCAGCGCTCCTCCGGCAGATAGCGGCGAATAATGGCGATGGTCTCCTGCACCCGCTGGTAATAGAAGGGTTTGATCACTGTCTCTGACAGGCGCAGCAGATCCTGACGTTTAATCATTTCACACATCATTGCCGGCCCGATACCGCCGGGCGCGAGGCTGATAATGCCGTTCATGTTGCTGATGGCGGTAATGATTTTCTCGTTGGCGATGATAATCCCGCAGCGGCTGCCCGGCAGGCCCAGCTTGGACAGGCTCATACACAGCACGATGTTCGGATTCCACAGCGGTCGGGCGTTGCTGAAGATTATGCCCGGGAACGGCACGCCGTAGGCGTTATCAATCACCAGCGGGACCCCGTGCTGATTCGCCAGCGCATCCAGTTTGATCAGCTCTTCATCAGTGATGACGTTGCCGGTCGGGTTGGTGGGACGCGAGACGCAGATCATCCCGGTCTCCTCCGTCACCTGCAGATGCTCAAAATCAACGTGGTACTTGAACTGGCCTTCCGGCAGCAGTTCGATATTCGGCCGGGTGGCAACGAACAGATCCTCTTCCAGGCCGGCATCGGCATAGCCGATATATTCCGGCGTCAGCGGGAACAGCACCTTGCGGGTGGTGCCATCTGCCCGACGCCCTGCGAACAGATTAAATAAGTAGAAAAATGCGCTCTGACTGCCGTTTGTTAGCGCAATATTCTGTGGTTCTATCTCCCAGCCCAGTTCGTCGCGCAGCATCTTCGCCAGCAGGCTCAGCAGCTCGCTCTTGCCCTGCGGACCATCATAATTACAAAGCGCATCAAGGGCTTTGCCATTATCCAGCATGTCGGAGAGCAACTGCTGGAAGTAGTCATTCATCTCCGGGATCTGAGCGGGGTTGCCGCCGCCCAGCATAATAGCGCCCGGCGTGCGCAGACCGTCATTAAGGTCTTCCATCAGGCGGGTAATGCCTGAATGACGGGTGAATTTGTCGCCGAAAAGGGAAAATGTCATCGCGAATCGTCTGTCGGTGGTTCTGGAAAGTGGCTAACCATAACGCCAGCGCCAGCGTGGTGCAAATCGAAGGGAAGAGGGGTATTTTTGTTTTTATCCTGTGAATCGATATTTTATCAGCGTATTGTTCTGAATGGCTCCCCGCCGGGCAGGGAGCCACTCCTGTATTACTGCTGTTGTCCGGCCCAGATGACCATCACTTTGTCTTCACCGCTCTCGCGCACGAATCCGTAACCCCGCTGCATCGACAGCGTTGTCTGTTTGCCCATGCCGATCGCCGGATGGCGCGCGCGGAACTGGCCGATCTTCTGCCAGTGGGTAACGCTGCGGGCCGCTTTACCGTTGACATCCTGCCAGTTCATCTCTGAACGGGTGCCCTGCAGCGGGTCCGAGCCGGTGGGGCCGAACGGGCGCGACGACTCGTCACCATAGAAAATCTGCACGGCGCCAGGGGCCAGCAGCAGCAGCTCTGCCGCCGTGGTGCCGCCTTCGCGGAACAGGCGCGTATCGTGTGAGGAGAGGTAGCTCAGCACGTTAAAGCTCTGCAGCTTGTCCGCCATTTGCTGCCAGGTGAGGTCAATGTTGGCCATGCAGGTCGCCGCTTTCGCCGCCTGGTCCTGATAGTCGAAATTGATCATCGCATCAAAACCGTGGCGATAGTAATCGCTCTCCATCACCCCGTGTCCCCAGGCTTCCCCGGTCATCCAGAACGGCGCCGCATCCAGCGCTTTATCCGGATTGGCTTTTTTCCACTCCGCCAGCGCGGCGGTGGCCTGGGTTTTTAACTGCTGCCAGGCATCCATCTCCACATGTTTAGCGGTATCGACGCGGAAGCCGTCGATGCCGTAGTCGCGCACCCACTGGCTCAGCCAGTGGGTCAGGTAGTCGCGCGGCGTATAGCCCGGGATCGCCTTCGCCGCAGTGTCCGGTTTATGGCTATAGAAGTTCGGCAGGCCCGACGCCTCCTTCGATTCGGTTTTCAGGTCCGGCAGGAAGGCCAGCGACATGGTGAGGTCGTCATAGCCCGGGTTGTCGTAATCGCCGATATCGGTGCGGATCCACTTCTTACCCCACCACTTCTCCCAACCGGCCTTGTCGCTGAAGTTGATATAGTCGTTAAAGCTGTGCCAGGTCTGGCCCGCGCCGGGCTTCCAGTCCGTCCAGCGCTCGCCGAGGGTTTTTTTCAGCTCATCCCCTTGCAGATACAGGGAGCCGAACTGGAACTCCTGCATGTCGGCCAGGGTGGCGTAGCCGGTATGGTTCATCACCACGTCGAACAGAATACGTATTCCGCGCTTATGCGCTTCATCCACCAGCCGGCGGAGATCTGCTTCGGTCCCCATGTTGGCGTCCAGTTTCGACCAGTCCTGAGTGTAATAGCCGTGGTAGGCGTAGTGCGGGAAATCGCCTTTCGTCCCACCGCCGACCCAGCCGTGGATCTGCTCGAGCGGGGAGCTGATCCACAGGGCATTGACCCCCATCTGCTGCAGATAATCCAGCTTGCTGGTTAATCCCTGCAGGTCGCCGCCGTGGAAGGTACCTATCTCCTGCATGCCGTCTTTATGTCGGCCATAGCTATTGTCGTTGGCCGGGTTACCGTTCACGAAGCGGTCGGTCAGGACGAAGTAGACGGTGGCGTTGTGCCAGTCGAACGGCGCCGGCGCGGCCGTCTCGGCGCGTTCAAGCAGCAGCAGGCCATTGCTGCCGAAGGCGGGCTGCAGAGTGATTTTGCCGCCGCTGACGGTCGCGACATTGCCGCTGTAAAAATCGCGAACCTTACTGCCCTCGGCGAAGGTTTTGCTAACGTCGATGGTCAGAGGTTTTCCATCCCACTTCGGACACTGGCGGATCTGCGGCGCCGCGGCGCTGGCCTCTTTTTCCTCCAGCGAAATCATCATCGTCGGCGTGCCGGAGCGGGTATCCACCTCCAGGGTATACAGGCCCTGGCGGAAGATGCGCCATTGCGGCGGCGTGCCGCGACAGGGTTCCATGGAGAGCATCTGGTTGAGCTTAATGCCGCCGGAAGGCTGCCAGCACTGTTGGTCAAAATTTAGCTGCAGGGGACGTGTACCCTTCTCAACCACTTTCTGGCTGATGAAGCGGCCCGTCCCTTCTTCGGTGAAAGCAGGGAAGTCGGCAGTGGTCCAGGCGGCAAAGGCCATCCCAGGCACGAATAACGTGGCAAGCGCAGCGAGTTTCATTGCGGGATCCTTGAGCGGTTTTTATCTAGTGTGCCTTGTTGCCGCAAGGGTGAACTCCTCCCGGCGGACGTTTTACCAGGAGGATGAAAAGGGGTGAGTGACACCGCTCAAAAAATAGGCTAAAAATGAGACGAAGCTAGCATTTTCGCGCTGGCGATGCGGCGCAGAAACCGATTTCAGATGACAGCAATTCGGAATTGGACTATTTCTGTTGATGCCCTCAGTGCGTATTTTTGATACTATTAGCGATTCAGCTATCGTTTTTTTGTGAAAAACAAGGTGTTGGAATGCATATATCCGACCAGGAGACCTGATGATATCGAATCCCATACGACGATATGGGGCCGCCATACTTATGTTACTAACCTGCGTCTTTTCAGGTAGTGTGTTGGCAACAACGCACACAGCAACAAAGAGTCATAAAGCCCCAACGGTTAAGAAGATCAGTAGTACTAAGGTAAGCAGTAAACAAGAGTATTCTCGCAATAGTGTAAAGAGCAGTTCACTTCCTGACTTGCGAAAATACCCTTCCGGAACACCAAGGAAAAAAGCGTTTCTCCGGACGGTCATGCCTTATATTACCAAGCAGAATCAGGCGATTACTGCGGATCGTAACTGGCTTGTTTCCAAGCAGTACGATGCTCGCTGGTCGCCGAGCGAAAAGGCGCGCCTGAAAGATATCGCGACGCGTTACAAGGTGAAGTGGTCAGGCAATACGCGTCATGTGCCATGGAACGCGCTGCTTGAGCGTGTCGACATTATTCCGAACAGCATGGTTGCGACCATGGCGGCGGCGGAAAGTGGCTGGGGTACCTCTAAGCTGGCGCGTGAGAACAACAATCTGTTCGGCATGAAGTGCGGCGCTGGTCGCTGCCGCGGCGCGATGAAAGGCTACTCGCAGTTTGAGTCGGTGGAGCAGTCGGTGCAGGCTTACGTCACCAACCTGAACACCCACCCGGCCTATTCCTCTTTCCGCAAATCGCGCCTGCAGCTGCGTAAGGCGGATCAGGAAGTAACGGCCAGCACCATGATTCATAAGCTGAAGGGGTATTCGACCAAAGGGTCGAGCTACAACAACTATCTCTTCGCGATGTATCAGGATAACCAGCGGTTAATTGCCGCGCACATGTAATGTGCTTATCTACGTCATTATTAATGCCCGGCGCGCAAGCCCGGGCATTTTTCTTTGCTCTCTACATCATGACTTCACTGTGCCGGTCACGGTACTCTTTCGGCGTCACGTCGTACTCCTTCTTAAACACCGAATAGAAATATTGCAGCGACGGGTAGCCGCACATCTGCGAAATCTCATTGATCGACAGGCTGGTGGACACCAGCAGGCTGCGCGCCTTTTCCAGTTTCTCGCTGTGGATCACCGTGTGGATGGTCTCCCCCACTTCCTCTTTAAAGCGTTTCTCCAGGTTGGAGCGTGAAATGCCGACGGCGTCGAGCACCTGCTCCACCTTGATGCCTTTGCAGGCGTTGTTGCGAATGTAATGCATCGCCTGAATCACGGAGGGGTCGTTTAACGACCGGTAGTCGGTGGAGCGTCGCTCAACGACGCGCATCGGCGGGATCAGCTGGCGCTGCAGCGGGAGCGCCTCGTTATTCAGCAGCCGGTGGAGTAATTTTGCCGCCTGATAACCCATCTGGCGGGTGCCCTGGGCGACGGAGGAGAGGGCGACGCGAGAGAGATAGCGGGTCAGCTCTTCGTTATCGATGCCAATAACGCACAGTTTCTCTGGCACCGGGATATGCAGCAGCTCGCAGGCCTGCAGGACGTGGCGGGCGCGGGCGTCGGTGACGGCGATGATGCCGGTTTGCGGCGGCAGCGTTTGCAACCAGTCGGCGAGCCGGTTTTGCGCGTGCTGCCAGTTTTCCGGCGCCGTCTCCAGCCCCTGGTAGACCACGCCGCGATACTTCTCCTTCGCCACCAACTGGCAGAAGGCGTACTCGCGCTCTACTGCCCAGCGTTTACCGCTGGAGGTGGGGAGTCCGTAAAACGCGAAGCGGTGTACTCCTTTTTCCTTCAGATGAAGAAAGGCGCTTTCCACCAGCGCGGCGTTGTCCGTGGCGATATAGTGGACCGGCGGGTACTGCTCTGGCTGATGATAAGAGCCGCCGACGCCGACGATGGGGACGTTGACATCGGCCAGTAGCTTTTCGATTTCGGGATCGTCATAGTCGGCGATAACGCCATCGCCTAACCACTCTTTGATGTTTTCGATTCGCGCCCGAAAATCCTCTTCAATAAAGATATCCCACTCCAGCTGGGAGGCCTGCAGATACTCGCCGACACCCTCAACCACCTGACGGTCATAAGCTTTGTTGGCGTTGAATAACAGCGTAATACGGTGACGCTTTTCAAACATAGATGATGTTCCTGCTCTAACCCCGGTCATACCCCTTCATTCATGATGTTGCCGATGGCCTGGCTTTCTCATTCACCCCGGCCACGTACGCGATACGCGGCCGGGATGCGCCGTCTGCAACCCGAATGCTGTTGGGTATACACTACCGGCTAATGCCCGAGATATTTCAAGCGCCTTATGGCGAAGTTTGGCGGTAGCGCAAAGAATTCAGACATTCTTCAGAGAGCGCTTCCTTACGCGCGCCGCTTGGTGGCGGAGTCCATCCACACCGCCAGCAGCAAAATGGCGCCTTTGACGATATATTGCCAGAAGGTGGCGACGTCCATCATGCTCATGCCGTTATCCAGGGCCGACATAATAAACGCCCCCATTACCGCCCCGGCGACGCTGCCGATCCCGCCCGCCAGGCTGGTGCCGCCGATAACGCAGGCGGCGATGGCGTCCAGTTCGGCGATGTTGCCCGCCGAGGGCGACCCCGCGCCGAGGCGCGAGCTGAGGATCAGTCCGGCAATGGCGACCATCAGGCCGTTAATGGCAAACACCGCCAGCTTGGTGCGCTCGACGTTAATCCCGGACAGGCGTGCCGCCTCCAGGTTGCCGCCGATGGCGTAGATGCGGCGGCCAAAGGCGGTACGAGTGGCCATGAACAGCCCTGCCAGCAGCAGGGCGGCGAGGATCAGTACCGGCGTCGGCACACCGCGATAGTCATTGAGCAGCCAGATTGCGCCCAGCACAATCACCGCGGTAATGGCCTGGCGGCCAACGGCGGCGGTGGAAGACGCGGTCGCGAGACCTAACGCCTGCCGGCGCATCCGTCCGCGCCACTGCCAGATAATGAACGCCGCCATGCCGACAACGCCGATGCCAAAGCCAATGCCATCTGGCAGGTAGCTTTGGCCGATCTGCGCCATCGCCGGGCTGGTGGGCGAGACGGTGGTCCCGTTGGTGATGCCGATCAGAATGCCGCGAAACGCCAGCATCCCGGCGAGGGTGACGATAAACGAGGGAACCTTACGATAGGCCACCCACCATCCGTTCCACGCGCCGAGCAGCAGGCCCATCACCAGCGTCACCAGAATGGTGAGCGGCAGCGGCCAGCCGAGCCAGACGTCAAAAATCGCCGCCGCGCCGCCCAACAGACCCATCATCGAGCCGACGGACAGGTCGATTTCTGCCGAAATAATCACAAACACCATGCCGACGGCGAGGATGCCGGTGATGGCCGTCTGGCGCAGCAGGTTGGAGATATTGCGTGCGCTCAGGTAGGCGCCATCGGTAACCCAGGTGAAAAACAGCATAATGACGACGATCGCGGCGATCATCACGAAGACCTGGAGGTTAAGCCCCTTCAGCGCCGGCAGGGCGGTGGGGGCGGTTGGAGTAAGTTTGATTTCAGACGACGTGTTCTTCGACATGGCGTTCGCTCCTCAGCGCGGCTTCCATCACCTGTTCCTGGGTCAGATGTTGATTAACCAAATTGGCTTTTAGCCTGCCTTCATGCATGACCAGCACCCGATCGCTAAGACCAAGCACCTCGGGCAGTTCGGATGAAATGACAATGACCGCGATGCCCTGCTGCACCAGCTGGTTAATCAGTTTATAAATTTCATACTTCGCCCCGATATCGATGCCGCGGGTGGGTTCGTCGAGGATCAGAATGCGCGGATTAAGCAGCAGACAGCGGGCCAGAATCGCCTTTTGCTGGTTGCCACCGCTCAGGCGGCCAATCGCCAGCTCCGGCGAGGAGGTTTTAATTTTCAATCGCTGAATGGACTGCTCAATACAGTGCTGCTCGGCGGCGTCGTCCAGGCTGCTCATCGCGCCGGTGAACTGGCTGAGCGCTGCCAGGGTAATGTTCTTACCTACCGCCATTACCGGCACGATACCGTCTTTTTTGCGGTCTTCCGGCACCATGGCGATGCCGTGGCCAATGGCCTGCTGACAGTTAGTGATGCTAACCGGCTGGCCATCAATGAAAATCTCCCCCTGCCAGCGCCCCGGCCAGACGCCGAACAGGCACTGCACCGCCTCGGTCCGTCCGGCGCCGACCAGCCCGGCGATGCCGAGGATTTCCCCGCGACGCAGGGAAAACGAGACGTCGTTGACCCGTTTAATATGACGGTTTACCGGGTGCCAGGCGGTCAAGTGTTCGACCCGCAGGATCTCCTCGCCGTGGGCGTGCGGTTCGCTGGGATAGAGCGCGGTGAGCTCCCGGCCAACCATCATGGTGATGATGTCGTCTTCGCTCATGCCGCTGGCGTCGCGAGTGCCGATGTGCTGGCCGTCGCGGATCACGCAGATTGTATCGGAGATCGCTTTGACCTCATTGAGCTTGTGCGAAATATAGATGCAGGCGATATCGTGGTTTTGCAGATCGCGAACGATCGCCAGCAGCGTCGCGGTCTCTTGTTCGGTTAAGGAGGCGGTCGGTTCGTCGAGGATCAGCAGGCGAACCTGTTTATTCAGCGCCTTGGCGATCTCCACCAGCTGCTGCTGACCGAGGCCGAGGTCGCCGACGCGGGTGTCGGGCGAAATGGGCAGATTGACCTGCGCCAGCAGCTTCTGGCAGCGCAGCGTCATGGTTTCATAATCCAGCAGACCGTGGCGGGAGATCTCGGCGCCGAGGAAAATGTTCTCCAGCACGGTGAGATGTTTCACCAGCGCCAGCTCCTGATGAATAATGGCGATGCCTTTGCGTTCGGTATCGCGAATATGGTTTGCCTGCAGCGTTTCGCCGGCAAAAATAATCTCCCCCTCATAGCTTCCGTGCGGATAGATACCGCACAGCACTTTCATCAGCGTCGATTTTCCCGAACCATTTTCACCGCATAACGAGACCACCTCGCCAGCGTTCAGGCGCAGGCTGACATTATCCACGGCCTTAACGGCGCCGAAGGTTTTGGTGATGTTCTTCATTTCGAGTAGCCAGGCCATAAAGACTCCGAAAAGTGATATCCGGCGGGATGAAAATGACGCCCCGCAGCGGGGCGTCAGCCATTACAGTTCACTCTTTTTATGGAAACCGTCTTTAATCACCGTGGCGTCGATATTCTCTTTATTCACTTCAATTGGCGTTAACAGGCGCGAAGGGACATCTTTTAAACCGTTATTCAGCGTAGTGTCAGACTTCGGCTGCTTATCGTTGCCCAGCTCAACGGCGATTTCGGCGGCGTTGGTGGCCAGGGTGGTAATCGGTTTATAGACGGTCATCGTCTGGGTACCGGAAATAATGCGCTTCACGCCCGCCAGGTCAGCATCCTGACCGGAGATCGCCACTTTGCCGGCCAGCCCCTGGGCGGTTAAGGCCTGGATGGCGCCGCCGGCGGTGGCGTCATTGGAGGCAACCACGGCGTCGATTTTGTTATTATTCGCCGTCAACGCGTTTTCCATTATTTTCAGCGCGTTTTCCGGCAGCCAGCCGTCAACCCACTGATCGCCGACAATCTTAATTTTGCCCTCATCGACATACGGCTTGAGGACCTTCATCTGCCCGGCGCGGAACAGTTTGGCATTATTATCCACCGGCGAACCGCCCATCAGGAAATAATTACCCTGCGGCACTTTGTCGACCAGGCTTTGCGCCTGCATTTCGCCGACTTTTTCATTGTCGAAAGAAATATAAAAATCAATATCAGCATTATTAATCATGCGATCATAGGCCAGGACTTTAATACCTTCCTGTTTGGCCTCTTTAATAACGTTGCTGAGCACCTGACCGTTATAAGGAATAATGACTAAGACATCGACGCCGCGGTTGATCATGTTTTCAATTTGCGACATTTGCGTTTCTTCATTGCCATTGGCGGACTGAACAAAAACTTTGGCGCCTAAGGATTCCGCTTTATTGACGAAAATATCGCGGTCTTTCTGCCAGCGCTCCAGACGCAGATCGTCGATGGCCATGCCAATCTTCACTTCTTTCGCCATCCCCGCCATGCTGGCGAGCAGGAGGGAGCTGGCGCAAAGCGTAAGGCAAAGGTTCTTTATCTTCATAATAACGATACCTTTTTTGTAAGGGTAGGTAAGACGAACGGAAAATAATGTTTGATACATGAGGTTGCGGATACGTTACAGATTCTTAACGCGGAAAGCAGGGCTGGCAATTACCGGTTTTTATTTTGCGGTTATGAAATTTCGTTTAATGCGTAAATTATGACGGCGATCGTATTTTATTCATGCACACTCTTATTATTGCACTGGACTTCTCTGACAGGACGGCAGAAGAACGAGCAGATATTATTTTTTGCGAGCTAGCGCACGTTTGTGGATTCTCTCAATGGCGGTGTGAAATAACGTAATTGAGGAAAATGAAAGCGAAATTCTATATTGGCTTAAACCCGTCATACTTCAAGTTGTAGGTGTGTTGGTGACATTCGTTGCTTCGCCCCCTGGTTATCGGGGACTCGCGCTCCTGCCGCCTTCCTGCAACTCGAATTATTTAGGGTACCTGATTGGTTATTCGCCGCATCTCTGAATATGGAGTTCTCTATGCAGACCTATTTCGATCAACTCGATCGCGTTCGTTACGAAGGCCCGAAATCCACTAACCCGCTGGCTTTCCGTCATTACAACCCGGATGAACTGGTGCTGGGCAAACGGATGGAAGATCATCTGCGTTTTGCGGCCTGTTACTGGCACACTTTCTGCTGGAATGGCGCCGATATGTTTGGCGTGGGCTCCTTCGATCGCCCATGGCAGCAGCCTGGCGACGCCCTGGAGATGGCCAAACGCAAAGCCGATGTGGCGTTCGAATTTTTCCATAAACTCAACGTGCCTTACTACTGCTTCCACGACGTTGACGTCTCGCCGGAAGGGAGTTCGCTCAAGGAGTACAGCAATAACTTCGCCCGGATGGTCGAGGTACTGGCGGAGAAGCAGCAGCAGAGCGGCGTCAAGCTTCTGTGGGGGACCGCAAACTGCTTCACCAACCCGCGCTACGGCGCTGGCGCGGCCACCAACCCGGACCCGGAAGTGTTCAGCTGGGCGGCCACCCAGGTGGTCACCGCCATGAATGCCACCCATCAGCTGGGCGGCGAAAACTATGTTCTGTGGGGCGGTCGCGAGGGCTATGAAACCCTGCTGAATACCGACCTGCGCCAGGAGCGTGAACAGATTGGCCGCTTTATGCAGCTGGTGGTGGAGCATAAGCACAAAATCGGCTTTAAAGGCACGCTGCTGATCGAGCCCAAACCGCAGGAGCCTACCAAGCATCAGTATGATTATGATGCCTCTACCGTTTACGGCTTCCTCAAGCAGTTTGGCCTGGAAAAAGAGATTAAACTGAACATTGAAGCCAACCATGCGACCCTCGCCGGCCACTCGTTCCATCATGAGATCGCGACGGCCATCGCGCTGGGGCTGTTCGGTTCCGTCGACGCCAACCGCGGCGATCCGCAGCTGGGCTGGGATACCGACCAGTTCCCGAACAGCGTCGAAGAGAACGCGCTGGTGATGTATGAAATTCTCAAAGCGGGCGGCTTCACCACCGGCGGCCTCAATTTTGATGCGAAAGTGCGCCGTCAGAGCACCGACAAATACGATCTGTTCTATGGCCATATCGGCGCGATGGATACCATGGCGCTGTCGCTGAAGGTCGCGGCGCGGATGATCGAGGACGGTGAACTGGATAAACGCGTGGCCAAACGCTACGCCGGCTGGAACGGCGAGCTGGGGCAGCAGATCCTGAACGGGCAGATGACCCTCAGCGACATTGCCCAGTATGCCGTTCAGCATCAGCTGGCGCCGCAGCATCGCAGCGGCCAGCAGGAACAACTGGAAAACCTGGTCAACCATTATCTGTTTGACAAGTAATCATGCGGCGGCGCCCGGCGTGACCGGGGTCGCCACCAGGATGCTCTGTTCGCGCCACGCTCAGCCGTGGCGCGCGTTTAAGGAGAGGGAGTATGTATATCGGCATCGATCTGGGGACATCGGGCGTCAAAGCCATTCTGCTCAATGAGCAGGGTGATGTGGTGGCATCGCATACCGAAAAGCTTACCGTCTCGCGTCCGCATCCGCTGTGGTCGGAACAAGATCCCGAGCAGTGGTGGCAGGCGACGGACACGGCGATGAAAGCCCTGGGCGCGCAGCATAGTCTGCGCGACGTGAAGGCGCTGGGGATCGCCGGGCAGATGCACGGCGCCACCCTGCTGGATAAATCGTTACAGGTGCTGCGTCCTGCCATTTTATGGAATGACGGCCGCTGCGGCGAAGAGTGCCAGCTGCTGGAGGAAAAAGTCAGCGCTTCCCGGCAGATCACCGGCAACCTGATGATGCCGGGCTTTACGGCGCCGAAGCTCTTGTGGGTGCAGCGCCACGAGGCGGCGGTGTTCAGCCAGGTCGATAAAGTGCTGCTGCCGAAGGATTATCTGCGTCTGCGGATGACCGGCGAGCTTGCCAGCGATATGTCTGACGCCGCCGGTACCCTGTGGATGGACGTCGCCCGACGCGACTGGAGCGATGAGATGCTCGCCGCCTGCGATCTCAGCCGGGACGCGATGCCGGCCCTGTTTGAAGGCAGCGACGTCACCGGGCAGCTGCGCCCGGAGGTGGCGCAGGCGTGGAATATGCCAAAGGCGCTGGTGGTGGGGGGCGGCGGCGACAACGCCGCCGGCGCAGTCGGGGTTGGCATGGCCGATGCCGGTCAGGCGATGCTGTCGCTGGGCACTTCAGGTGTGTATTTCGCGGTCAGCGAAGGATTCCTCAGCAAGCCTGAAAGCGCGGTGCATAGCTTTTGCCATGCGCTGCCGGGCCGCTGGCATTTGATGTCGGTGATGCTCAGCGCGGCCTCCTGTCTGGACTGGGCGGCGAAATTAACCGGTCTCGCCAGCGTGCCGGCGCTGATTGCGGCGGCGCAGTCAGCCGACGAGAGCGCCGGTCCGGTGTGGTTCCTGCCCTATCTGTCGGGCGAACGCACGCCGCACAACAACCCGCAGGCCAAGGGCGTCTTCTTCGGCCTGACGCATCAGCATGGGCCGGCAGAGCTGGCGCGGGCGGTGCTGGAGGGGGTGGGCTATGCGCTGGCGGACGGTATGGACGTGGTACACGCCTGCGGCATCAAGCCGCAGAGCATCACCCTTATCGGCGGCGGGGCGCGTAGCGCTTACTGGCGACAAATGCTGGCGGATATCAGCGGCCAGCAGCTCGATTACCGTACCGGGGGCGACGTCGGCCCGGCGCTGGGGGCGGCCAGGCTGGCGCAGCTGGCGGTGCACGGCGAAACCGACCGCGCCGGGCTGTTGACGCCGCTGCCGCTTGAGCAAGCGCATCGCCCGGACGATCGCCGAGTGGCCCACTATGCGCCGCAGCGGGAAACCTTCCGCCAGATTTATCAGCAGCTGAAACCGCTGATGTCATAGCCTCAGTCCGTCCGGCAGCGCCGGGCGGATTACTCCCCTGAATGTCTAGGCTGCATTCATCCAAAACACGTATTTATTAATTCCGAAATGTCAGCTTTGCTGCACCTGGCCTGCGCCATCGCCGGGCGGTTCGGTCATAATCAGCGCGTGTCGACAGGGAGGAGCGATGAATATAAAACGCAGTATTGCCAGAGGGATGATGGCAGCAGGGTCGCTGGTTTATCTGCTGGGTATCTGGCGGACCTGCCCGCTGTTTAGCGGTAAAGGTTATTTTCTTGGCGTACTGGTGATGGGGATGTTCGCCGTCCTCGCCCATCAGCGCGCCAGACGGTGGCAGGGGCAGGACGACGGATTTATCGCGTTATGCCGGCTGGTGTTGCTGCTGTCGGCGGGCCTGCTGCTGGTGGGCGCCTGGCATGTGCCGACAGACTGGTATGAAAAAGCCGTCTATATCGCGGCGTGGTTTGTCTGCTTATACGGCGCATCTGCGACCCCCGAACGGGCCCGCGTCGCCCGCGCGGTGCAAAAAACGGAATAAGCGCCCGGTTGTCCGGTGCGCCGGGCCGTTAGCTGACCAGCCGGCGGCGATCAATCCGCTGCACCAGGCCGGACAGCAGCAGACTGCCGAGCAGGGCGGCGCTGAAAATCCACACAATATCCAGCAGCGGCCAGCGGCTCAGTTCCAGATGGCTGGCGCGCAGCGCATGCACAATCAGGGCATGGAAGCCGTAAATCCCCAGAGAATGACGCGCAATACATTCGATACCGGGCAGGGGACGCGCGTTAAGCCAGTTTTTGGCGAGCGTCAGCAGGGTGACCGCGCAAACGAACACCGCCGGTCCGCAGTAGAGATACCAGGTGTCGCCGAAGTCCCCGCGCCAGCGCAGCTCATGCAGCGTGCCGCGGGAGATGACCCACACGGCGGCGAGGAACAGCGCGGCGCAGAGCGGGGTCAGCCATTTTTTATCCGTGTTCAGGGTGCCAATGGCCCTGCCCAGCACGCCGTAGAGCACGTAATAAAAGGTGTCGCCATTGATATAGAGGTTGACCGGCAACCACTCAATCCCGGCGGCTTTGACGCCGACCATATTGGGGTTGGCCAGAATGCCGAGGATCGCCATCAGCGTCAGCAGCATTTTGCCGCTGACGGACTTAACCTGAATAAGCGGCGAGAGCAGATAGATAACGGTGATAGCAAAGAAAAACCACAGGTGGTAGAAGACAGGCTTCTGCAGCACATTCTTTAACGACAGCTCGACGTTGATATGGGTAAACAGCGCGATATACAGCAGAGAAAGCGCGCTATAGAACGCAATGCACAGGCCAATCCGCCAGAAGTGGCGCGGCTGGGCGCTGCGTTCCCCAAAAAAGAGGTAGCCCGAGATCATAAAAAACAGCGGCACGCTGACGCGGGAGGCGGAATTGAGCAGATTGGCGATATCCCATTGCAGCAGTGTAATCGCATGCGGATGAGTGATATACCAGCTGGTACTGTGGATCATCACCACCATCATGCAGGCAATGCCGCGCAGGTTGGTGATCCAGTGAATCTTTTCTTGCATCCGTCCCTCAAAGTCTACTGGCGAAATAAGGTCTGACCCGCCTTATGCCCCGGTGTCGCACGAGATTAGTCTGAGTTTTTGGTCACAGGCTTGTCGATGTTTCATGATATTCGCAAAATACCTGTAATACTGAATATTTACGATAACAACTTGCTAACAAGGCGGTGGAGGAGAACGTGGTGAAAGGTGTCGTTTCCATAATGCTGGTGCTGCTCCTTGCGGGCTGCAGCGAGACCGTTTCCCCGCCGGCGCAAAAAGCGCAGCGCGCGCGTATTACCCCGCAAACCACGCTCAATATGGCGCAGCTTTGCAAGGACCAGGCCGCTATCCGCTATAACACGCAAACGCAGCTCGTTGACGTGAACCATTTTGAACAATTCCAGGCAAGCTATGAGCTTTCGGGCCGTACCGGCAAGAATGAACGTTTCATCTGTTCCTTTGACCCGGACGGCCAGTTTATGCATCTTTCGATGCGCTGAATCGACCCCGCCTGGCGTAAATTTCGTCCGTTTTCCTGAAACTACGCCGTTTCGTACTGTATATCTCGCAGCCAGCGGGTATACTGACTCCTTCCTTTAAATCCACACGTATCCAGCACGAAATCATATGCAAAAGTTTGATACCAGGACCTTCCAGGGCCTGATCCTGACCTTACAGGATTACTGGGCTCGTCAGGGCTGCACCATTGTTCAACCACTGGACATGGAAGTCGGCGCCGGCACCTCTCACCCGATGACCTGCCTGCGCGCGTTAGGGCCGGAGCCGATGGCGACCGCCTACGTACAGCCTTCCCGTCGTCCAACCGATGGCCGCTATGGCGAAAACCCGAACCGTTTACAGCATTACTATCAGTTCCAGGTGGTGATTAAGCCTTCTCCGGACAACATCCAGGAGCTGTACCTCGGGTCGCTGAAAGAGCTGGGTATGGACCCGACCATTCACGACATTCGCTTCGTCGAAGACAACTGGGAAAACCCGACGCTGGGAGCCTGGGGTCTGGGTTGGGAAGTGTGGCTCAACGGCATGGAAGTGACGCAGTTCACCTACTTCCAGCAGGTGGGCGGCCTGGAGTGTAAGCCGGTTACCGGCGAGATCACCTACGGTCTGGAGCGTCTGGCGATGTACATCCAGGGCGTCGACAGCGTCTACGACCTGGTCTGGAGCGACGGCCCGCTGGGGAAAACCACCTACGGCGACGTGTTCCACCAGAACGAAGTGGAGCAGTCCACCTATAACTTCGAATACGCCGACGTCGATTTCCTCTTCTCCTGCTTCGAGCAGTATGAGAAAGAGGCCCAGCAGCTGCTGGTGCTGGAGACCCCGCTGCCGCTGCCGGCCTACGAGCGTATTCTGAAAGCGGCTCACAGCTTCAACCTGCTGGATGCGCGTAAAGCCATCTCCGTCACCGAGCGTCAGCGCTATATTCTGCGCATTCGCACCCTGACGAAAGCAGTGGCGGAAGCGTACTACGCTTCCCGTGAAGCGCTCGGCTTCCCGATGTGCAACAAGAATAAATAAGAGGCGGCCATGTCTGAGAATACTTTTCTGGTGGAAATCGGCACTGAAGAGCTGCCACCAAAAGCGCTGCGCAGCCTGGCGGAATCTTTTGCTGCGAACGTGACCGCAGAGCTGGATAACGCCGGCCTCGCGCACGGTAAAGTGGAATGGTTTGCCGCTCCGCGACGTCTGGCGCTGAAGGTAGCCAACCTGGCGGCGGCGCAGGCCGATCGCGAAGTGGAAAAACGCGGCCCGGCCGTTGCCCAGGCGTTCGATGCCGAAGGCAAGCCAAGCAAAGCGGCCGAAGGCTGGGCGCGCGGCTGCGGTATCACCGTCGATCAGGCCGAACGTCTGACCACGGACAAAGGCGAGTGGCTGCTGTATCGCGCCCATGTGAAGGGCGAAAGCACTGAAGCCCTGCTGCCGAACATGATTGCCAGCTCGCTGGCGAAGCTGCCGATCCCGAAACTGATGCGCTGGGGCGCGTCTGACGTCCACTTCGTGCGCCCGGTTCACACCGTCACGCTGCTGCTGGGTGACAAAGTGATCCCGGCTACTATCCTCGGTATTCCGTCCGATCGCGTGATCCGCGGCCATCGCTTTATGGGCGAGCCGGAATTCACCATCGACCATGCCGACCAGTATCCGCAGATCCTGCTGGAGCGCGGTAAAGTCATCGCCGATTACGAACAGCGTAAAGCCAAAATCAAAGCCGATGCGGAAGAGGCGGCGCGTAAGATTGGCGGTAAAGCCGATCTGAGCGAAAGCCTGTTGGAAGAAGTCACCTCGCTGGTGGAATGGCCGGTGGTACTGACGGCGAAGTTCGAAGAAAAATTCCTCGCGGTGCCGTCTGAAGCGCTGGTTTACACCATGAAGGGCGACCAGAAGTACTTCCCTGTCTACGACAACGCCGGTAAGCTGCTGCCGAACTTTATCTTCGTCGCTAACATCGAGTCGAAAGATCCGCAGCAGATCATCTCCGGTAACGAGAAGGTAGTCCGTCCGCGTCTGGCCGATGCCGAGTTCTTCTTCAACACCGACCGTAAAAAACGTCTGGAAGACAACCTGCCGCGTCTGGAAACCGTGCTGTTCCAGCAGCAGCTGGGGACGTTGCGCGACAAGACCGATCGCATTCAGGCGCTGGCGGGCTGGATTGCCGAGCAGATTGGCGCTGACGTGAACCACGCGACCCGCGCGGGCCTGCTGTCCAAGTGCGACCTGATGACCAACATGGTCTTCGAGTTCACCGACACCCAGGGCGTGATGGGGATGCACTACGCGCGCCATGATGGCGAAGCGGAAGATGTGGCCGTGGCGCTGAACGAACAGTATCAGCCGCGCTTTGCCGGCGACGCGCTGCCGTCTAACCCGGTGGCCTGCGCGGTGGCGATTGCCGATAAGATGGATACCCTGGCGGGTATCTTCGGTATCGGCCAGCACCCGAAAGGCGATAAAGACCCGTTTGCGCTGCGCCGCGCCGCGCTGGGCGTCCTGCGTATTATCGTCGAGAAGAACCTGAATCTCGATCTGCAAACGCTGACTGAAGAGGCGGTGCGTCTGTACGGTGAGAAGCTGACCAACGCCAACGTGGTCGATGACGTGATCGACTTTATGCTGGGCCGTTTCCGCGCCTGGTATCAGGACGAAGGCTACGGTGTCGACACTATCCAGGCGGTACTGGCGCGTCGTCCAACCCGCCCGGCGGATTTCGATGCGCGTATGAAGGCGGTATCGCACTTCCGTACTCTGGAAGAGTCCTCCGCGCTGGCGGCGGCGAACAAGCGTGTCTCCAACATCCTGGCGAAATCCGACGAAACGCTGAACGACATCGTTCACGCTTCGGTGCTGAAAGAAGCGGCGGAAATTAAGCTGGCGGGCAATCTGGTGGTGCTGCGCGACAAGCTGCAGCCGTACTTCGCCGCAGGCCGCTATCAGGATGCGCTGATTGAGCTGGCCGCCCTGCGCGAGCCGGTGGATGAGTTCTTCGAGAACGTGATGGTTAACGCTGAAGACAAAGATGTTCGCATCAACCGTCTGACGCTGCTGTCCAAACTGCGCGAGCTGTTCCTGCAGGTAGCGGATATTTCTCTGCTGCAGTAAGCGTATCGGAAATAATAAAAGACCTGCCTCAGGGCAGGTTTTTTTATACGTGAAATATAAATAGGTGAACCGCTAATAATTCTGTCATTGATATCTTCATTATTTTCATTCATCGATAAGAAATGTTTAGGAATATATAAACATAATTCCGCGAGGTATTTACGCTAGAATGGCGGCGGGTGCTTGAGACTGTGTGTCTCAGGTATTCAGCGGGAGGCAGACAGAGAAAAGCCCCACCTGATAGTAATCAAAGTGAGGCTCCCCTATGCATGAACACCATAAGAGTAGCCTCTTACTTGTTGAAAATCAACACGGGAGGCGAGGAATGCCGCAAAAGTATCTGTTGTTTGGCTTAGTAGTGATTTGCTTCACTATTTTATTATTGACCTGGATGGTTCGTGATTCGCTATGTGAATTACAGATCAGGCAGGGAAATATTGAGCTGGTGGCATTCTTAGCCTGTGATATTAAACAGTAAGAGCATCTGGTGGGGATCTATCCCCACCATGCTTGCGGTGTCAGGTATTCTCAATGCACCCTTTCATTGTTCACCAAATAAATCCTTTGCCTCCTGATATCAGGAGGCCTTTTTATTTTTACACGGCCGTTGAATTAAACGGGCTTGAAATTCATAGCGGAGTGTGGCTATCCTATGCCCCGACGAATCCCTCGTCTCACTGGAGCGCGCCCCACAAATGAACAAACACGACTGATGAATTTCACGCCTTACCTCGCAGATGTTGCGGGTAGGGGAGTATTGATTTCATTCAGGAGTGCTTATGGCTCATTGCGCCCACATCCCCGCTTTTGTTTTACATCAGGTCACCTGTCAGTTTGCGACGGGACAGACCCTGTTTGGTCCGCTAAATTTATCGCTGGAACCGACCCTTTGCGGTCTGGTCGGCCGGAACGGCGTCGGTAAGACGCGCCTGCTGCGCCTGCTGGCGGGCCTTGATTCTCCTGCCGGCGGCCATATCGAGCGCGCCGCCGCCGTGGCCTGGGTGGCGCAGCAGCCGACGCTCACGCCGGAGACCACCCTCGCCGCGCTTCTCGGCTATGTGCCAGTATTTGACGCCTTGTTCCGCCTGGAACAGGGTAATGGACTGGCCGACGATTTCGAGCTATTGGATGGCCACTGGGATCTCACCGATCGCCTGAGTTTAGCTTTCCGTGAAGCCGATCTCCCGCCGTTCTCTGCCGATCGCCCCGCTTTTTCACTCAGCGGCGGCGAGCGGATGAAGGCTCTGCTGTGCGGCGCCTTTGTCTCCGGCGCCGATTATCTGCTGCTGGATGAGCCTACCAACCATCTGGACCGCCAGGGGCGGGAGTGGCTCTATCACCAGCTGGAAAGCTGGCAGGGCGGGGCTCTGATCGCCAGCCACGACCGCGAGCTGCTGACGCGGATGCCGAGGATTATTGAGCTGACGCCGACGGCGCTGCGCAGCTACGGCGGCAACTATGCTGAATATCAGCGGCAGCGTGAGGCGGAGCAGCAGGCCGCACGCGCGGCGCTGGACCATGCGACGACCGAGCGGCGACGCACCCGCGCGCGAATGCAAAAGGAGCATGACGCCGCCCAGCGGCGCTCGGCGCAGACATTGCGTACTATTGATACCCTGAATATCGCCTCTTTTGAACGTGTGAAGTACAAAGGCGCGGCAAAAGAGCGTCCGGGAACGCTGCGCCGTCAGCATCGTGAACAGAACAGCAGTCTGAATGGCGCCGTGCAGCAGGCGCGAGAGCGGGTGGAAGAGGATACGCCGGTGATGTTCACCCTGCCAGGCAGCGAAGTGGCCGCCGGCAAGCAGGTGCTGGTGGTGGAAGCATTGCAGCTCGACCATGCACCGGCTGCGCCGCTGGACTGGCGCGTGGATGGTCCGATGCGCATCGCGCTAAAGGGGCCGAACGGCTGTGGCAAAACCACTTTGCTGAAAACGCTGCTGGGGCTGGAGCAGGCCGCCTCAGGCGATGTCCGGCTGTCGGTGAGCGCCGCTTACCTCGATCAACATCTGACGCAGCTGGATCTGTCGTTATCGGTCATGGCGCACCTGAGCCTGGACGATACCCCGCTGGATGAGGGCCTCCTGCGCACCCGCCTGGCGCAGCTGCAGCTGGGCGCGGATAAGGTCACTCTGCCGCTGTCGGCGCTCAGCGGCGGCGAACGCCTGAAAGCGGCCCTGGCGTGCGTGCTCTGGCGACGCGATCCGGCCCAGCTGCTGTTGTTGGATGAGCCGACCAACCATCTCGATTTAGCATCGACGCAGGCTATTGAAAGCGCGCTGGCGGCGTTTCCCGGCGCGATGCTGGTGGTGTCGCATGATGAGGCGTTTTTACAAGGTCTGAGGCTGACCCATAGTCTGGCATGGGAGGAAACGGGCTGGCGCTATACCCGGCTCTGAATGCCCAACAGCCGCCATCGTAAGCTGGCGGCTGTTGGCGACAGATAAAAAAAATCCCCGCCATCAGGCAGGGATTCTTGATTCTTAGCGGCTTGAACTTACAGAGAAGTTACGTTGCCAGCTGCCGGGCCTTTAGCGCCGCTTTCGATGGTGAAGGAGACTTTCTGACCTTCATCCAGGGATTTGTAGCCATCGTTCTGGATAGCAGAGAAGTGTACGAACACGTCTTTAGAGCCATCGTCAGGAGTGATGAAGCCGAAGCCTTTGTCAGCGTTGAACCATTTTACGATACCAGTCATTTTACCGGACATAGTGAATTACCTTTAAAAAAATAAGTGAGCCTTGCGGCGTAGCGGTCTGGACTACAGATTTAAAGCGATAAAGGGAAAGTTCACTACGGGGGTATCTTTGGATAACCTTAGAAGGACTGCTCTATTCGACTGCTCTGTGGTCTGTACATCAAACCTGCGAGCATTAACGCACGTTCAGCACCTGATAGCAAACTTTTTTTACGGTGCAGCGGTAAAAGCTCCCTTGCTGGCCCTTACCGCTGCGCTCGGGATTAATCGAGTAACTGCCTTGAAAGCTGCGGGTTGGCCTGAATCAGGCGCATTAATTTTAGCTCAGTGGGGGACGGTCTTACCCGTCTCGATTCCCACTCTCTTACCATAGCGACGCTCACGCCCATGGCGTTGGCGAAGTCGTCAATCTTAAGTCCAGTGCCTTTACGCAGCTGTTCAAATTCACTAAACACAGTGGACTTACGGTTTGAGGTAAGTGTCTGATTATCGTCCTTAAAAACGATGTGTTCCAGGCTGCTCAGCAGTTCAAACACGGGATCTTTATATTCCATTGAGAACTCCTTTTATCACACAGCGGAAGAGATTTTTCTAAAGCTCTTTAAGAATAGTCAGAAAAAAGCATCAAGGATGGTAACGCCCGTGATTATTTGCCAGCAGGTTATCGAATCAGCCCCAATAGCCGAACGGCAGCGGTGCCTAAGAGCATGATTACTAATACGATGGAGTGGCTTCGAAAATTTTTGTAAACGGATAAGAAAAAAGCGGCAAAGCCGGCGCGGGACGCCGGCTTGTCGATCAGGCTTTCTGCAGACCTCTCGCGTCCTCTGTCGCCGCCGGCGCTGATTTACTGACCCGATATTTAATCAGCAGCGCGATGGCTGACAGGAATGCCGGGATAGCCAGCAGGGTGAAAATGGTCTCAAACGAGAGCTGGGCTTGCATCAGGAAGGCGCCGCTGAACGCGCCAAGGATCCCGCCGAAGCGGCCAATGCCCAGCATCCAGGCCACGCCGGTGGCGCGCCCTTGTGTCGGGTAGAAGCCTGCCGCCAGCGCCGGCATCGACGACTGCGCGCCGTTCATAATACTGCCGGCGATAAACACCATCACCCCCATCAGCGCCAGGCTGCTGGTAGAGAAGCCCACCAGACAGACGAAAACGCCGGTCAGCAGCCAGCCGACGGCCACCACCTTATTGGGATTGATCTTGTCCATCAGAGCGCCGAGGATCAGCACGCCAATTCCACCGCCGAGTGGGAACAAGGCGGTGATAATAGAGGCCTGACTCATCGATGCGCCGGTCTCGCGGATTAGCAGCGGCAGCCAGCTGGTCAGGAGATAGAAAATCAGCAGGCCCATAAAGTAGGTCAGGCACAGCATCACGGTGCCCACCGCGTAGCGTGGGGAGAAAATGACGCCTATGGCCGACTTCTCTTTCACCTGGCCTGCTTCGTGCAGCTCAAACTCCACCGTCTCCGGCAGCGGCGCGATACGCCGCAGGATGGCGGCAATGCGCTGCGCCGGCTGACGCTTCACCACCAGATAGCGGGCGGACTCCGGCAGCAGGAAAATTAATGCTACCGCCAGCAGGAGAGGCATCACGCCGCCCAATACCAGCACGCTCTGCCAGCCATAGTGCGGGATCATCCAGGCGGATAAAAAGCCGCCCAGCGACGAGCCCATCGGAAAGCCGACAAACATCAGGTTCACCAGCAGTGCCCGACGGCGCTCCGGCGCATATTCGCTCATTAGCGTCGCGGCATTGGGCATCGCCGCGCCGAGGCCCAGGCCGGTCAGGAAGCGCAGCAGCGTCAGCTGGTTAAGGCTGGTGGCAAAGGCGGTGAGCAGGCTGAATCCTCCGAACACCACGATCGACATAATCAGCACTTTCTTGCGGCCGATACGGTCAGCCAGTGGTCCCGCGGTTAACGCGCCGACCGCCAGGCCAACCAGCGCGGCGCTCATCACCGGGCCGAGGGCTGATTTTTCCACGCCCCATTCCTGGACCAGGTCGGAGGCGATGAATCCGATGATCGCGGTGTCGAACCCGTCCATCGCGACGGTGATGAAGCAGAGCGCGAGGATCATCCACTGGTAGCGGGTGAAGGGGTGCTCGTTGATAAAGGCCTGAATGTCGATGGTTGTCTTAGTCATACGGCTTTCCTGGCAGACTGAGCGAGGGACAGAGGTTTGTTATTATCGTCGCCTTCGCGTCGTTGAGATTGATTTGTGCGATAATCGAACGCATCGCCGTTAATCGCTCATTCATCAAATCATTGAAGCGCTGACCAGGCAATCCGGGTGGGCGCCAAAGCGTGCGATTATCGTCCGCTTCAGGGCGCGGCGTTGGGCAGTGGATTATAAATTTCAAAAATATCAATCAGTTAATTGATATTCATCGGTCTAATTTGAAGCGCATATTTGTGATGCGCATAACAGACGCGCCGGGCGACGGCAGCGGCGTGCGAAATGGCGTTTTTCCTGCGTAAGATTAGCAGTAAAGGGTATCCTGCGAGGCCGAGCTGGACTATCCTTGTCAGCGTCTGGCACGTGTGTGTCTTTGTGCGCTTTTTTTGGCTGAAAGGAGTAAAAAAATGGCGACAGGAAAGTCCTGCTCTCGCTGGTTTGCGGCTATGGCGGCCTTATTAATGGTGGTTAGCCTGAGTGGGTGTTTTGATAAAGAAGGCGATCAGCGCAAAGCGTTTATCGACTTCCTGCAGAATACGGCGATGCGTAGCGGTGAACGACTGCCGACGCTGACCGCCGATCAGAAAAAACAGTTTGGGCCGTTTGTCTCTGACTACGCGGTGATCTACGGCTACTCGCAGCAGGTGAGCCAGGCGATGGACGCTGGTCTGCGCCCGGTAGTGGACAGCGTCAATGCGATCCGCGTTCCGCAGGATTATATGACCCAGCGCGAGCCGCTGCGTCAGGCGAACGGCGCGCTGGGCGTGCTCAGCCAGCAGCTGCAGAATGCCAAAATGCAGGCCGATGCCGCGCATGGCGCGCTGAAGCAGGCGGACGATCTCAAGCCGGTCTTCGATCAGGTTTACGCCAAGGTGGTGACGGCGCCAGCCGACGCGCTGCAGCCGCTGATCCCGGCCGCGCAGATCTTTACCCAGCAGCTGGTTCAGGTGGGGGATTTTGTCGCCCAGCAGGGAACCCAGGTGAGCTTTGTGGCCAACGGCATTCAATTCCCGACTTCCCAGCAGGCTAGTCAGTACAATGCGCTGATTGGGCCGCTGGCGGCGCAGCATCAGGCGTTTAATCAGGCATGGACGGCGGCGGTGAACGCGACCCGCTAATGCCCTGTCTGGCTGACGTGAGCTGCGGCGAACGGGCTGGATAACGGACAGAATGCAAAAAAGAACCCGGGGAGGGCGATTGCCGCCGCTACCCGGGTTTTTTTATGGCTTATTTTACCTGCGGATTGACGCAGTTTTTTTCGACCTTGCCGTTCAGGGCGTCGATCAGGTTATCCACCGCGCAGGCCGCCATGTTGTAGCGCGTCTCATGGGTGGCGGAGCCGATATGCGGCAGCGCGACGACGTTCGGCAGGCTCAGCAGCGGCGAATCTTTAGCCAGCGGCTCGTGCTCGAAGACATCAAGGCCGGCAGCGTGAATGTCACCCGCCTGCAGGGCGGCGATCAGCGCCTGCTCGTCGACCACCGGGCCGCGCCCGGCGTTAATAAAGATGGCGGAAGATTTCATTTTGGCGAACTGCGCCTGGCCGAACAGATGATGGGTCTCTTCGCTCAGGGGCAGGATCAGGCAGACAAAATCGGCTTCCTGCAGCAGGGTATCAAGATCGCAATAGCGTGCGTTGAAACGTTCCTCCGCCTGCGGATGCTGGCGGCGCGCGTTATACAGGATCGGCATGCCGAACCCGAAGTGGGCGCGCTGCGCCAGCGCCATGCCGATGCGGCCCATGCCGACGATACCTAAGGTTTTATGGTGTACGTCGGTACCGAACCAGTCTGGCCCAATGCTCTTCGTCCATTCGCCCGCTTTAACGCGCTCCGCCACTTCCACCACCCGGCGGGCGGTGCTCAGCACCAGCGCCATGATCGTGTCGGCGACGGTTTCGGTCAGCACGGTCGGGGTATGCATCAGCAGCACCCGGCGGGCGTTCAGCGCCTCGACGTCGAAGTTGTCATAACCAACGGACACGGTGGAGGTCGCACGCAGCTTCGGCATCTTCTCCAGCAGCGCGGCGTCAACCTTTTCGCTGGAGCCCAGCAGGCCTTCAGCCTGGGCAAAGGCCTCAGCGTGCTGCGAAACGGTCTCCGGCCGCAGGTTTTTCACCTGAGTGACGGAAAAGTGCTCCTCCAGACGCTTTAGCAGGTCGTCGGGAAGCGTTTTATAGAGAATGACAGACGGCTTCATGCGAATCTCCGTAGTGTGAGTCGTTCAGGCGTGATGAGCGCCAAGTGGAAGGTTTTGGTTATTAGCAGGCTTAACAATCAAAGTCAGCCATACTGAGGCGAAAAGCGCCACCCCCATAAAAATATAGGAAGCTGCTGGGCTGCCGGTGGCACCGTTCAGGTAGCCGACAAACCACGAGCCGCAGAAGGAGCCCAGGGCGCCCATGCTGTTGATCAGCGCCATGGCGCCACCGGCGACGTTGCGTGGCAGCATTTCCGGAATAATGGCGAAGAAGGGGCCGTAAGGCGCATACATTGCCGCACCAGCCACCACCAGCAAGGTGTAAGAGACCCAGAAGTGGTTGGCGCCGACCGCCCAGGAGCCGATGAAGGCCAGTCCGCCAATCAGCAGCAGCGGCCAGACGAACAGCTTACGGTTCTGCATTTTATCGGAGGCCCAGGAGACCACGATCATGGCGATAGTCGCCGCCAGGTATGGGACCGAGGAGAGCCAGCCCACTTCCACCATCCCCATATTTTCGCCGCCGCTGCGGATAATCGACGGCAGCCACAGTACAAAGCCGTACACGCCGATGCTCCAGGCAAAGTACTGGGCGCAGAGCAGGATCACGTTGCGGGAGCGGAAGGCCTCGCCATAGTTACGCACCGCTTTGATGCCCTGCTGCTCACGATCCAATTGTTCCTGCAGCGCGGCTTTTTCACTCTCCGCCAGCCAGGATACCTGCGATGGTTTATCTTTCACCAGCACCCACCAACAGAAGGCCCAGATCACCGCCGGCACCCCTTCGATGATAAACATTTCCCGCCAGCCGAAGGCCTGAATCAGGTAGCCGGAGACCACCGACATCCACAGGACCGTCACCGGGTTGCCGAGGATCAGGAAGGTATTGGCCCGCGAGCGCTCGGATTTGGTGAACCAGTTGCTGATATAGATCAGCATCGCCGGCATCACCGCCGCTTCGACGACGCCGAGAATAAAGCGAATGGCCGCCAGCGCCGGGATATTATGCACAATCCCGGTCAGGGAGGCGCAGCCGCCCCACAGGATCAGGCAGATAAAGATCAGTTTGCGAACGCTGCGGCGCTCTGCATAAATAGCGCCGGGGATCTGAAAGAAGAAGTAGCCAAGGAAGAACAGCGCCCCCAGCAGGGAAGAGATCCCTTTGGTGATGCCCAGGTCTTCGGTAATGCCTGCCGCGGAGGCGAAGCTGAAGTTGGCGCGGTCGAGGTACGCCAGGCTATACGTGATAAACACGATAGGCATGATGTACCACCAGCGTTTCGTTGCATTTGTTGAGCTATTCATAGGCTTGCCTCTGTCAATGAGGTGACATACGTCCGTCGAAACGGGCGCTGCTGTGCCGCGCTGCAGGTAGGGTACAGGGCGGTTGTTATTGTTGCGTATAAATGTTATTCGCCCAGCGCGTCGCGGGTGGGCAGCCCCTCGCTGTCGCCCTGGACCTGAATCGCCAGCGAACCGATTTTATTGCCGCGGTTCACCGCCTGACGCAGGGTTTTGCCTTCCAGCAGGGCGCTAATCACCCCGACGGCAAAGCCGTCGCCGGCGCCGACGGTATCGACGACGTTTTCGACTTTAATGGCATCAACCGTTCCCTGTTCGCCGTTGGCGCTCTTGAACCAGGCGCCGTCGCAGCCAGTTTTAATGACCACCGCCTTGACGCCGCGCGAGAGATAGAAATCGGCGATCCCCTCCGGAGTCTGCTGGCCGGTGAGGATGACGCCCTCTTTTAAGCCTGGCAAAACCCAGTCAGCCTGGAAGGCGAGACGGTTGAGTTTCTCCACCATCTCGGCTTCGCTTTTCCACAGCACCGGACGCAGATTGGGATCGAAAGAGAGGGTTTTGCCCTCGGCTTTCATGACCTTCGCCGCATGCTCCAGCAGCGCATATGAGCTTTCAGAGAGCGCGGCGGCCACGCCGCTCAGGTGCAAATGACGGGCGCTGGTGAAGTAGTCGGCGCGAAAATCGTCAGGCGACAGATGGCTGGCGGCAGAACCTTTGCGGAAATACTCCACAATGGGATCGGTTCCATTTTCGACTTTCGATTTCATCTGGAAACCGGTAGCGAAGCGGTTATCAATGGCGACAGCATGACTATCGATCCCCTCTTTCGCCAGCGATTGCAGTACGAAGCGGCCAAAGCTATCGTTACCGACGCGGCTGACCCAGCCGACCTTCAGACCCAGGCGCGCCAGACCGGTGGCGACGTTCAGCTCGGCGCCGGCGACACGTTTCATAAAATGCTCCACCTCAGCCAGATCGCCGGTTTCGGTGGCGACAAACATGGCCATAGCTTCGCCGATGGTGATGACATCTAAATTTTCCACGGCTTATTCCTCGCGTAACAGGTTGACGTAGCGGCGGGTCACGGCCGTCAGGTCATGGCCAGTCAGCGGAAACTCGATTCCACGCGGCGCGTCGGCGGGAAGATTATCGAGCAGGGCCAGCCAGCGGTCGGCGGCCTGATCCGGCGGCACAGCGCGGAATTTCTCCTGATGTGGCTCCGCCGCTTTCACATGAATATAGCTGACCGCCGGCGCAAGATGGCGGGCTGCCTCTTCCGGCGAATCGCCGACCCACAGCCAGTTGCCCATATCAAACGTTAAGGTGATCGGCAGCTGATGGACCCGGCAGGCGGCTTTGAAGCGCTGCATCGGCGCCAGCTGGCCGCAGTCGGTCTGATCATTCTCCACCACCAGCGCCATGCCGCTGTCGCTGAGGATATGGCGCAGCTCGTCGAGCTGCTGGTTGTGGCGGAAATGGCCAAGGGAGAGCTTCAGCCACAGGGCGTTAAGGGTCTGCGCTTCCGCGAGCAGCGTCGGGAGATGCGGGTTAAGCTCGCCGTTGTCGGCGAACAGCGCCTGGGGCGCGGAGTAGCAAGCCAGCAGGCCGTGGCGCTCGATGGCGGCTGCCAGCGCCAGCAGGGCGTTGAGCTCTTCGGCGCTGAACAGCTCGCGGCGGATTTCGACGCCGTCCGCGCCGGCGTCGGCGATAAACGGCAGGACGGCGGCCTGGCCGCCTAAGGATTTAACATGGTCATTACCATAGGCAGCGGTAACGACAATAATTTTTCTGGCCATCGCGCTCTTACTCCCGGCGTTTGTTGCTTAATCTCCTTATTACGCTAGATGGTATCGGTTCCATAAGAAAGGGCGAGATGTTTAATTTATGATCGGCATCACGAAGGATCGTTAACGGGAGGTTGATCCGCGGACGATAAGCTCGCCGGAAAAGACCCGCTCGCAGATGGGGTCGTTAGTGCCGGCAATGCGTCGAATCACCTGTTCCACCGCCGCGTAGCCGATCTGCCACGTCGGTTGTTTGAGGGTGGTGATGCCGACGCCGGCCAGCTCCGCCCACTCCAGTTCGTCGAAGCCCAGCAGGCCGATATCGCTGCCCCAGATCAGGCCGACGCGCTTCAGGGCGCGGGCCACCTGCAGCGTCAGCGCGCCGTTGGCGGAGATCACCGCTTTGCGCATCCCGCGGTGGCGGGCGTGGAACTGGCGCAGGACGTTGTCCATCATCGCGCCGTCGTTGAGCTGTACTTCGGCGTTTTCGGCCACCACGCCGTGGTGGCGGGCGAGCGTGGCGCGAAAGGCGCTCAGGCGCTCGCGGCGGGTATTGACCGAGCCCAGCGGTTCGCTGAGAAACAGGATGGCCTCAAAGCCTTTCTCCACCAGGTGTTCGGTGGCGGTGGTGGCGGCCTGAGCGTTATCAAGTCCGACCACATCGCAGGCGAAATCGGGGATTTTACGGTCAATCAGCACCATCGGCAGGGCCGACTGCTGCAGGCGGTTCAGGCCATCCTCCCGCATGCCGACCGCGTTGACGACGATGCCTTCCACCTGATAGCTGCGCAGCAGGTCGAGATAGTGCAGCTCCTGGTCAAGCTCGTTATTGGTGTTACACACCAGCAGGGTAAAGCCCTTTTCCCGGCAGGCCGCTTCAATGCCGCTCATGACATTGACCGAATAGGGGTTGGTGATATCGGCGATGATCAGGCCGATGAGGCGGGTGCGGCCGTGCTTGAGGCCGCGGGCCATCAGGCTGGGGCGGTAGTCGAGTTCGGCAATGGCTTTTTCAATACGTGATAACAGATCGTCGGAAAGCAGGTGCTTCTCGCCGTTAAGATACCGTGAAATGCTGGTTTTGCCGGTCTTTGCGGCTTTCGCCACATCGCTAATGGTTGCACGCGCCGCTTTCGCCATGATGGCTTCCTTTGCTGAAAATCTGCCAACACCTTAGCGCGAAAAATAGCGATATCAAGCATTTTGCCCGGCAGAGGCGCGGCCGGGCAACATGAGGATGCGCTTATTGCAGCGGGCTGAGGGTGATTTCCACGCGACGGTTCTGCGCCTTACCTTCCGCCGTGCTGTTGCTGGCGATCGGGTTCGCCGGCCCCATGCCGGTGGTGCGAATGCGGTTGGCCGCCACGCCCTGGGTGATCAGCGCGCTGGCGACGCTGTCAGCACGCTGCTGCGACAGACGCATATTCAGATCCTTACTGCCGGTGCTGTCGGTGTAGCCGACCACGTTAACGGCGGTTTTCTCATACTCTTTCAGCACCATGGCCACGCCGGTCAGGGTGTTGGCGCCGGCCGGTTTCAGGTTGGCGCTGTTGCTGTCGAAAGTGACATTATTCGGCATGTTCAGCACGATATTGTCACCATTTCGCGTCACGCTGACCCCGGTTCCCTGCATTTTGTCGCGCAGCTTCGCTTCCTGCACGTCCATGTAGTAGCCTATGCCGCCGCCCAGCGCCGCGCCTGCCGCTGCGCCAATCAGCGCGCCTTTGCCGCGGTCATGTTTGGAAGAGGAGAGCGCGCCGACGCCAGCGCCCACTAAGGAGCCAATACCTGCGCCAATACCGGATTTACCTGCTTCACGCTCACCGGTATAGGGGTTGGTGGTGCAGCCAGAAATCGCCAGGGTGCCGCTGACCAGCGCCGCAATCATAAGTACGCGTTTTTTCATTTAATGTCCTTAATCCTTTTTATTCTTTGTCACAGCGAACGTGACGGTTGATTATGACGCGCGAATACGTAGAAAATTCCCCAAACACCATCTCATTTTGTAAATAACATTGAACGGCGCCGATCGCACCGTCACCACACCTGCTTTCGCTGACCAGGAGCTGCCCTTGCCAACCTCATCTGCAACCAAAACCATTTTAACCGCCGCCCATTGGGGACCGATGCTGGTGGAAACGGACGGGGAAAACGTCCTCTCCTCCCGCGGCGCGCTGGCGACACCGTTTGCCAACTCGCTGCAAACGGCGGTGCGCGACCAGGTGCACAGTAAAACCCGCGTGCGCTACCCGATGGTGCGCAAAGGTTTCCTTGCCTCTCCGGACAAGCCCCAGGGGGTCCGCGGTCAGGATGAATTTGTGCGGGTGAGCTGGGAGCAGGCGCTGGATCTGATCGATGCCCAGCATCGTCGGATCCGCGAAAGCTACGGACCGGCCTCTATTTTTGCCGGCTCCTACGGCTGGCGTTCTAACGGCGTCCTGCATAAGGCGGCCACCCTGCTGCAGCGCTATATGAGCCTGGCGGGCGGCTACACCGGCCATCTCGGGGATTACTCCACCGGCGCGGCGCAGGCGATCATGCCTTACGTCGTGGGCGGCAATGAGGTATATCAGCAGCAGACCAGCTGGCCGCTGGTGCTGGAATACAGCGAGGTAGTGGTGCTGTGGAGCGCCAACCCGCTGAATACGCTGAAAATTGCCTGGAACGCCTCCGACGAGCAGGGTATCCCGTGGTTCGACCGGCTGCGCCAGAGCGGAAAACGCCTGATCTGCATCGATCCGATGCGATCGGAAACTGTCGATTTCTTTGGCGATTCGATGGAGTGGATCGCGCCGCATATGGGCACCGACGTCGCGCTGATGCTGGGTATCGCCCATACGCTGGTGGAGAATGGCTGGCAGGACGACGAGTTTCTTGCCCGCTGCGCCAGCGGCTACGAGATTTTTGCCCGCTATCTGACCGGCGAAAGCGACGGCGTGGCGAAAACCGCCGACTGGGCGGCGGCTATCTGCGGCGTCGCAGCGGATAAGATCCGCGAACTGGCGAAACTTTTCCACGAAAACACCACTATGCTGATGTCTGGCTGGGGCATGCAGCGCCAGCAGTATGGCGAGCAGAAACACTGGATGCTGGTCACCCTGGCTGCGATGCTGGGGCAGATTGGCACCCCGGGGGGCGGGTTTGGTCTTTCCTACCATTTCGCCAACGGCGGCAATCCGACCCGCCGCGCGGCGGTGCTGGGCTCGATGCAGGGGAGCGTGGCCGGAGGCGTGGACGCCGTGGAGAAGATCCCGGTCGCGCGGATTGTCGAGGCGCTGGAGAACCCGGGGGCGGAGTATCAGCACAACGGCATGGCGCGGCGCTTCCCCGATATTCGCTTTATCTGGTGGGCCGGCGGCGCCAACTTTACCCATCATCAGGATACCAACCGCCTGATTCAGGCCTGGCAGAAACCAGAGCTTATCGTCATCTCCGAATGCTTTTGGACCGCCGCCGCGCGTCATGCCGATATCGTCCTGCCGGCGACCACCTCGTTTGAGCGCAACGATCTGACGATGACCGGGGACTACAGCAATCAGCATCTGGTGCCGATGAAGCAGGTGGTCGCCCCGCAGGGTGAAGCGCGCGATGATTTCGCGGTCTTTGCCGACCTCAGCGAACGCTGGGAGGCGGGCGGCCGCGAGCGCTTTACCGAAGGGAAGAGCGATCTGCAGTGGCTGGAGACCTTCTATCAGATGGCCGCCCGGCGCGGCGCCCAGCAGCAGGTGACGCTGCCGCCGTTTGCCGAATTCTGGCAGGCTAACCAGCTGATTGAGATGCCGGAGGAGCCGGAGAATGCCCGTTTCATCCGCTTTGCCGCCTTCCGCGACGATCCCCAGGCCAACCCGCTGAAAACGGCGAGCGGTAAAATTGAGATCCACTCGCCGACCATCGCCGCCTTTGGCTACACCGACTGCCCGCCGCACCCAATGTGGCTGGAGCCCGACGAGTGGCATGGCAACGCCGAGGCGGGGCAGCTGCAGCTGCTGTCGGCCCATCCGGCCCACCGGCTGCACAGTCAACTGAACTACTCCGCGCTGCGCGAACGCTATGCCGTTGCCGGACGCGAACCGTTGACTATTCATCCGCAGGATGCCCGGGCGCGGGGGATTGCCGATGGCGATCTGGTGCGGGTGTGGAACGCCCGCGGTCAGGTGCTGGCCGGCGCGGTGGTGACGGAGGGGATCCGCCCGGGGGTGATATGCCTGCATGAAGGAGCGTGGCCCGACCTGGATCCGGTGGCGGGCATCTGCAAAAACGGGGCGGTGAACGTCTTAACTAAAGATATCCCAACATCCCGCCTGGGCAACGGCTGCGCCGGTAACACCGCCCTGGCGTGGCTGGAGAAATATACCGGCCCGGCGCTGCCGCTTACGGCATTTGATCCGCCGGCCAACGCATAATCCAGGTGGGGTGCTGAGTATCGTCCTGCCATGCGCAATCTTCAATGCGGAAGCCTTGCGCATGGTAGAAACTGACCGCTGATTCGTTTTTCTGATAAACCTCAAGGCTAAGCCAGGCGTAGTGCTGCTTGACTTCATCCAGCAGCGCCCGGCCAATGCCCTGGCGAATAGCGTCCGGCGCGACGAACAGCGCGCCGACGAAACGGGACTCCAGCACGCTGACAAAGCCTTTTAGCTCCCCGTCGTGCTCCCAGACCCAGGTGCTGGCGGCGGGAAGATAGACATCCCGTACCACCGCGACGCTGTCGCGCCAGTAGCTTTCGCTGATAAAGGGATGGGCATGAATCGTACTTTCCAGCCACAGGTCCAGCAGCGGCAGGTTATCTTTAGCGTCCCACTTGCGGATCATCCTGACCTCCAGGGTGACAGAAGCAGCCGGTGACATGGTCGTTGACCAGCCCGCAGGCCTGCATAAAAGAGTAACAGATTGTCGAACCGACAAACTTAAAACCGCGTTTTTTTAAGGCCTTAGACAGCGCATCTGAGGCCGGCGTCGTGGTCGGGATCTCCGCCAGCGTCGCCGCGCGGGTGACCTGGGGCGCATTGTCGACGAAGGACCAGACAAAATCAGTGAACGACTCGCCATTTTCCTCCATCGCCAGATACGCCCGGGCGTTGCCGATGATGGCCTGGATTTTTCCCCCGATGGCGGATAATCCCGGCATCCTGCAGCAGTCGCTCGACATCTTCATCCCCCATCGCCGCCACCCGCACCGGATCGAACTGGTGAAAAGCCTGGCGATAGTTTTGCCGTTTTTTTAACACCGTGATCCATGATAACCCGGCCTGCTGACCCTCAAGGCAGATCATTTCAAACAGCCGCTGGGATGCTTTTTGCGCGACACCCCATTCGGTATCGTGATACTCGATATATAACGGATCCTGACTCACCCATCCGCAACGCTGCATAGCTATTTCTCCCTCTGCGCTAAAAAAGTGGACGCCCCGGCTTGACGACTGAAAGATAAAGATAATAGTTAATACAGGGAAATCGTATCCCCAAAAAAACACAGCAATAATGCCGATTCGGCTCTTTTCTGGAGTCGCATTAATGATAATAAAGAAATGCAATGGCCTCCGGGGGTTCTTGTTCCCGGTGTGCGTATCCGTCTGGGTGTCGTGTGTCTCTGGAGCGAATGCCTGGCAACAGGAATATATCGCTATCGATACAAAAAGTAATACGTCGGAACGCTATACATGGGATAGCGATCACCAACCACGCTATGAAGATATCCTCGCCGAGCGGATGAAGTCGTCTGAAACGCCGGGCGGGCTGGCGTTAAACCAGGGGTTGGCGCCGCCGGACAGCAGCCGTGGGATGAGCGTCGGCTGGAATTATCTGCTGGCAAACGGCATGACCTCCGGGCCGGTGGCCAGCCTGCGCAGCGACTACACCGCGCCGGCGACGAAAAGCGTGGGCGAGACGGGATATGTCAACACGCTCGGCTGGCGTATGGATTATCAGTCGCTGTGGGGCGTGCACCCTTGGGCGCAGGTGAGCTATAACCAGTCGCTCGCCAGCGATGCCTGGTCGCCGACCACCCGCGCCAGAGAGGGCGGCTGGAGTGATGTCACCCTGGGCGCCGATATGCCGCTGGGATCGCATGTGGCGGCATGGGCCACGCTGTCACAGGCGGACAACGTCCCATCGGGGGAAAATACGCTCTATCTGATGGGGGTCAGCGCCAACTTTTGACCCGCGATTGTTACGCATTTGAAACGATGTGGTTATTGTTAAATCTCAGTAATGGCGCATTTCTGTGAGATAGCGCACACTAACTTTTTCCCTGAAATTCGCGGAATGAATGTCATGCAATGTCATTCATTCCGCCATTAATGCATTTCATTCCCTGCTGATGGCAGTTCATGCCTTTTTCCCCCACTGGATGAGGGGCCTTCGCTATTGTGGCGGCAGTTAATTTATCAGGACAACTGCTATGAACGCTGCAAACCGTCAATCGACCCGCTGGCTTACGCTTATCGGCACCATCATCACCCAATTCGCTCTCGGTTCGGTTTATACCTGGAGCCTGTTTAACAGTTCACTATCTGACAAACTGGGCGAACCGGTCAGCCAGGTCGCCTTCTCCTTTGGCCTGCTGAGCCTCGGGCTGGCGCTCTCTTCGTCGGTCGCCGGCAAGCTGCAGGAGCGTTTTGGCGTGAAGCGCGTCACCATGGCCTCCGGGATCCTGCTTGGTCTGGGCTTCTTTCTGACCGCCCACTCCAGCAGCCTGATGATGCTGTGGCTGAGCGCTGGCGTGCTGGTGGGGCTGGCGGACGGGGCCGGTTATCTGCTGACCCTGTCGAACTGCGTCAAGTGGTTCCCGGAACGCAAAGGGCTGATCTCCGCCTTCTCCATCGGTTCCTATGGCCTCGGCAGCCTGGGGTTCAAATTCATTGATACTCATCTGCTGGCCACCGTTGGTCTGGAAAAAACCTTCGTTATCTGGGGCGCTATCGTGCTGGTGATGATCGTCTTTGGCGCGACCTTGATGAAAGATGCGCCAAATCATACGGCGACCACCACGGCCAACGGCGTCGTGGAAAACGACTTCACTCTCGCCGAATCGATGCGTAAACCGCAGTACTGGATGCTGGCGGTGATGTTCCTGACGGCCTGCATGAGCGGTCTGTATGTGATTGGCGTGGCGAAAGATATCGCGCAGGGAATGGTCCACCTGGATGTCGCCACGGCGGCCAATGCGGTAACGGTTATCTCAATCGCTAACCTTAGCGGTCGCCTGGTGTTAGGTATCCTGTCCGATAAAATTTCCCGCATTCGCGTGATCACCATCGGTCAGGTGGTGTCGCTGGTGGGGATGGCCGCGCTGCTGTTCGCTCCGCTGAATGCCATGACCTTTTTCGCCGCCATCGCCTGCGTTGCTTTTAACTTCGGCGGAACCATCACCGTCTTCCCATCGCTGGTCAGTGAATTCTTCGGTCTGAACAACCTGGCGAAAAACTATGGTGTGATTTATCTGGGTTTTGGTATCGGCAGCATCTGCGGTTCCCTCATCGCTTCGCTGTTCGGGGGCTTCTACGTCACCTTCTGCGTGATATTCGCCCTGCTGATTATTTCGCTGGCGCTTTCCACCACCATTCGTCAGCCGAAAGGCAGTGTCTATAGCGAGGCGCATGCCTGAAACCTGCAGCGTGAAACGTGCCCCTGATTAATACCCTAAGCAAATAGTGCCAATCCAGCCAAATATTTTGTAAATGTTTGGCTGGATCACATTCCCTCCTGATACTTTTCCCGTTCCCTGTGGTCTACTTATCGCGCTTTGTAGAGGTTTCTGATAACCAACCCTAACGCACCCTATTAGCCTACTGACTCATGCCACAGCGTCAGGCGGTGTTTTATTCTTCTTTTTCCAGGTTTGCTTGCATGAAATATATTAGAACGATGACGCAGCAGAAGCTTAGTTTTTGGCTGGCGCTGTACATCGGCTGGTTTATGAACGTCGCCGTTTTTTTTCGGCGTTTCGATGGTTATGCTCAAGAGTTCACTGTCTGGAAAGGGCTTTCCGGTGTCGTTGAACTGGTGGCCACGGTCTTTGTCACCTTCTTCCTGTTACGTCTTCTGTCGCTGTTCGGTCGCCGTATCTGGCGCATTCTGGCGACACTGATTGTTCTGTTTTCCGCCGCCGCCAGTTACTACATGACGTTCCTTAACGTGGTGATTGGCTACGGGATTATCGCCTCGGTGTTGACCACCGATATCGACCTGTCGAAAGAGGTCATCGGCTGGCATCTGATCCTCTGGCTGGCGGCAGTGAGCGCGCCGCCACTGCTGTTTATCTGGAGCAACCGCTGCCGCCATACGCTGCTGCGCCAACTGCGTACCCCGGGCCAGCGGGTTAAAAACGTGCTGATCGTGGTGTTGGCCGGCCTCATCGTCTGGGGACCTATCCGCCTGCTTGAGCTGCGCCAACACGATGTCGAGCGCCATTCGGAAGTGGATATGCCGAGCTACGGCGGGGTGATCGCCAACTCCTACCTGCCGTCGAACTGGCTGTCGGCGCTGGGGCTGTACGCCTGGGCGCAGGTGGATGAATCCTCAGATAACAAATCGCTGATTAACCCGGCGAAGAAATTTACCTACGTCGCCCCGGAAGAGCTCGATGACACCTACGTGGTGTTTATCATTGGCGAAACCACCCGCTGGGATCATATGGGCATCCTTGGCTATAGCCGTAACACCACGCCAGAGCTGGCGAAAGAGAAGAATCTGGTCGCTTTCCGCGGCTACTCGTGCGATACCGCCACCAAGCTGTCGTTACGCTGCATGTTTGTGCGTCAGGGCGGGGCAGAGGATAACCCGCAGCGGACCCTCAAAGAGCAGAACGTCTTTGCGGTGCTTCATCAGCTGGGCTTCAGCGGCAATCTGTACGCCATGCAGAGTGAGATGTGGTTCTACAGCAACACGATGGCCAACAATATCGCCTATCGCGAGCAGATTGGCGCCGAGCCGCGCAACCGCGGCAAGAGCGTTGACGATATGCTGCTGGTGGATGAGATGAAGCGCGGTATGGAGCAGGGCAACGCCTCTGGTAAGCACCTGATCATCCTCCACACGAAAGGCTCACACTTTAACTACACCCAACGCTATCCGCGCAGCTTCGCCCAGTGGAAGCCGGAGTGCGTCGGTGTTGATAACAAGTGCTCGAAAGCGGAGCTGATCAACTCCTACGACAACAGCGTGACCTATGTCGATCACTTTATCGTCAGCGTCCTCGACCAGCTGCGGGATAAGAAAGCGATTGTGTTCTATGCCGCCGACCACGGCGAGTCGATTAACGAGCGTGAACATCTGCACGGTACGCCGCGCAAGATGGCGCCGCCGGAACAGTTCCGTGTGCCGATGATGGTCTGGATGTCGGATAAATACCTGGAGAATCCGGATCATGCCGCTGCGTTTGCCCATCTGCAGCAGCAGGCCGCGATGAAGGTGCCGCGCCGTCACGTCGAACTGTACGACACCATTATGGGCTGCCTTGGCTATACCTCGCCGGATGGCGGGATCAACGAGAACAATAACTGGTGTCGGTGGAAAAAGTAAGACAGCGGATTTTTCAGATTCTCGGGTCTGTTTTCCTTTCCTGAGCCCAGGATAAGCTAATCCCTCGCCGGCGTCCGCCGGGCGAGGGATTTTTTTTGCACAGCGGATGTGTCTGGCAGGTTGCCTCTTCTTCTTTGAATACCCTCCAGTGTTCCCGCTCCTCCTGTGCAGCCACTTTTCACGGAGAGAAAGGATGAAGGTAATAAAGGGGTTGGCCCTGCTGTGCCTGCTGATGCTAACGGGCTGTCAGTCCGAAGAGGAAACCCGCCAGTTCCTGCTGGCCTGTAAATACGATGCGCCGGCGACGATCGAAGCCATGCTGAATAACGGCATCGATGTGGATGGTCAGGATAAAACCGGCTTAAGCGGCCTGATGGTCGCTGCCGCGGAAAATCGTCGCGAGGTGGTAGCGCTCCTGCTTAAGCGTCAGGCGCAGCCGAATCTCCAGACGCGCCAGGGCGTCACGGCGCTGATGCTGGCGGCGGCGCGAGGCAGCGATGCGGCGCTTATCGGCGATCTTCTCCAGGCGGGCGCGTCGGTGAATCAGACCACCGTCGACAAGAGCACGGCATTGATGTCCGCCATTGCCGACGGCGGGGACGTCAGAAGCGACTACCAGCATATTCTGGCGATGAAAAAGCCCGATGCGCCTGTGGAGGAGCTGAGTGCGCTGGACAAGATTGTCGGCGCAACGGCGGCGAAATCGCTGGCGACGGGCAGCCGCGCGCTGATGACGGAAGACATGGCGTTACAACTGGCCCCCGGCGCGTTTAAGAAGAACGTTGACGAGATCGTGGCGTTGCTGATCGGGCATGGGGCGGACGTGAAGGCCGTCAATGCTTCAGGGGAATCGGTCTTTTTCCTCGCTGTCGATCACGCGCGATCGGCGGAAACCATCACGACCCTGGCCAACGCCGGGGCGGATACCAGCCTGGCGGATAAATCCGGCACCACGCCGCTGATGCTGGCGGCGGCGGGGGACGATCCCAATCTGGTGCTGGCGCTGTCAGCCTCCGGCGTGAAGGTGGATAAGCCGAACCGGGAGGGGCTCACGGCGCTACAGGTGGCGGCGAGTCAGGGGGCGCCTGCGGTGATCGCGGCGCTGGTGCAGCGCGGCGCAAAGGTGGACCAGCTCTCCGCCAACGACCTCAGCCCGCTGATGCTGGCGGTCAAAATGAATAATAAAGCCAATGTCGAGGCACTCCTCGAGGCCGGCGCCAGCGTCAATCTCAGCAATAAGGCAGGGTATACGGCGATTGGCTACAGCCGGGCCGGCGAGGTTCGCCAGCTGCTGCTGGCGCAGCATGCCGAGCTGAAAGGGCAGGCCGCGCATATGGCGCAAAGCGAACTGCAATTCTGCGCTAATGCCTTTGCCGACAAGCTGGCGTACAGCGACATCGCCCGCGCGGTAAACAACGATACCCGCCCGGACATTATGCGTCATCAGCATACCTGCCCGGGGTTGGGGGAACTGACGATGCTGCTGGGAGAGTTTACATTCAAACCGGCGGGCCCAACTTATCTCGGTGAGCCGGTGACCTGTAAGGTAGCCGAACATCGCAAAGCGTTTGAGGTCAGCTGCCGCTAAAAAAGCGGACCAACCGGCGATTCGCTGCGCAGGGTGCTGAGTTTCTCGCCGGTTGAACGATTTTTTGAAAATAAGGCATTGACGGGTAGGCATCCCAGCAGTAAGATGCGCCCCGCATTCGGTGATTGGCGCAGCCTGGTAGCGCACTTCGTTCGGGACGAAGGGGTCGGAGGTTCGAATCCTCTATCACCGACCAAATTCGAAAAGCCTGCTCAATGAGCAGGCTTTTTTGCATCTGCGGCCAGTGAGGATGAGAACCTCCGGGGGCAGGAGGTTCGACTCGAGCGAAGCGAGAGAACGTTGCGTCAGCAACGGACCGCAGGGCGAGCCACAAAGTGGCGAGTCATCCTCTATCACCGACCAAATTCCAAAAGCCTGCTCAATGAGCAGGCTTTTTTGCATCTGCGGCCAGTGAGGATGAGAA